>NZ_JBWCCL010000008.1:0-275561 GCF_056279465.1 Peribacillus sp. TE19612
GGTAAAATTAAAAGACCTGAGTCCGATAGAATACCGAACTCAGGTCTTAGAAGCTGCTTAAATTATATGTCTAACTTTATTGGGTCAGATCAACTGGCTTTTCTTCGAGTTTATCTACAGTCTTGAACAAGCCATCAGGCTTGTTTTTTTGTAGAAAAATGACGGTGTGCATTTAATCAATCATTTGATTAAAGAATGGGAAAACAAGATATTTCCGGGGAAATCAAACATCTTCCTTTTCGGAAATTGTCATTTTCGTTTGTCGAATGATGGGAAAAACGGTATTTATGAAACTTTTTAGATATCTAGGCGTATGTATGAATAAAATGATAGAAGAAAGCGAGGAATGTTCATGCAGGAGGAAAGAAAGAAAATTTTAGAAATGATTCAGGGTGGAAAGTTATCAGCGGAAGAAGCCATGGGCCTATTGGAAGAATTAGATAAAGCCAGTCAGGAAAGTGAAGCTAAAGAGCAGAAATTGCAAAATGAATTATCGACGGTAGTCGTGGATAAGAAAAGCGAAGGAAGCAATCAGGATACGTTTAAGAAGAATATCCAGTCATCGAAAGAAAAGATTATGGATTTCGTTGAAAGTGCTTTTAAGAAAATCAAAGAAACGGATCTTGATTTCAATTTCGGGAAATCTGTGGAGGTCAGTCATATTTTCCAGCATGATCAAGATTTCCTGAATGTAGTTGATGTAGATATAGCGAATGGGAAAATGAAAATCGCCGCATGGGACCATGATGATGTCCGGGTGCAATGCCAGGCTAAGGTATACCGTGTGGAAGATATAGAAGAAGCCAGGAAAAACTTTTTGGAAGAAGTCGATTTCACGATTGAAAATGGAAAATTGAAGTTCAAGGTTCGTGAAAAATCCATAAAGGTTGATACGACCATGTACATTCCAAGAAAGGAATATGAGGACATTCATGTAAGGATGTTCAATGGCGCAATCACGGCTGAATCATTGAAATCAGAGAACTTTAAAGCGAAAACGGCGAATGGTGCCATTCATATCATGCAGGGTACGGGTGATTCCTGTGAGCTTGAAACTGGTAACGGGATGATCACCATTTCAGATACCAATTTTAATGACTTGGAAGCCGAGACCTTGAATGGAGCGATTAATGCCGATGGGTACTTCAAGAAATTGGATGTTCAAACGTTCAATGGTGAAGTCATCTGTACGAATTCAGGGATGGATTGCGATTCGATCCATGCTAAGTCAGTCACTGGAAAAGTCCAGCTGACCCTGCCTCCAGGTAAGGCGATCGAAGGAGAGTTGAAATCCAATTTAGGAAGCTTTAATGTAACTTTGGAAGGGATGACCATCATCGAAGAGAAAAGTGATGTGGTTCAGAAGGTCCTTAAGTTCAAGACGGTTAAAGAAGAGGTTCCTGTGCTTCATGTTTTTGCAGAAACGAAGACTGCAGCAATAACGGTTTCCTGAAAAGGGAAAGTTCACTGGCGGCGCAAAATGCATGCAAACTCTCTGAAAATGAGTTTGCCTGCATTTTTTTTGGATTGTACAATTTGGTTGTTGATTTCCGCTCCAGGCACTCGCTTATCCAGAGGCGGTCGTGGAGCCTCCTCGGCTTGCGCCTGTGGGGTCTCCCCCCTAGACGCGCTTTGCCCGCAGGAGTCTCGTACCTTCCTCTCCAATCAAATTTGTTATTAAATTTATAAGGAGTTGGAGGTTTTGCGTTGGAGTTGGTTCAGGAACATTATTCTCCCCCCTTTGTCTACTAAGAGAGCCCGCCAATATAAACTGCCGGGCTTGCTTTTATTTTGGTGTAAGGATTCATGTATGTTCCTCTCCTCTCTTTATTGGTTATGGGGCCATCCCGCTGCCATCATCCGTGCGGAGTGAATAAAAAAACGATAAATCGATAATGCATTGTTTGGTTATTAACAGAAAAATGCTAAAATAGAAAAAGTATCTCAAAAAATAGCATCGCTCCAAAAGGAGGAAAGATATATGGCAAAAGTCCGTACAAAGGATATAGTAGAAGCGTTCGGTCTAGAACTTATCAGTGGGGAAGAAGGAATTAACCGACCGATCGTCACGAGTGATTTATCTCGTCCCGGACTTGAAATAGCCGGTTTTTTTGATTATTATCCCGCAGATCGAGTACAGCTGTTAGGTATGACGGAGATGTCCTTTTTTAATCGGTTGAATGAACCGGATCGAATACAGAGGATGGAAGAGTTGTGCCGGGACTTTACTCCAGGCATCATCATTACGCGTGGTCAGGAAGTGCCGTTAGAATTGATCGAAGCTTCTGAGCGGGAATCCGTTCCTGTGATGAGATCCAATATGAAGACGACAAGGTTATACAGCCGTCTGACCAATTTCCTTGAAAGCAGGTTGGCACCAACCACTGCCGTTCATGGTGTATTGGTGGATATCTATGGTTTAGGTGTGTTGATCACCGGCAAAAGCGGAGTCGGTAAAAGTGAGACAGCCCTGGAATTAGTGAAACGGGGTCATCGTCTCGTAGCCGATGACTGTGTCGAAATCAGGCAGGAAGATCAAGATACGCTAGTCGGGAATGCCCCGGATTTAATTGAACATCTTCTTGAAATTAGGGGATTGGGAATCATAAATGTAATGACACTTTTTGGAGCTGGTGCAGTCCGCAGCAATAAAAAGATCTCAATCGTCATCAATCTTGAACTATGGGAAAAAAATAAGCAGTATGACCGGGTTGGCCTTGATGAAGAGAAAATGAAAATCATCGATACGGAAGTGACGAAAATTACCGTACCTGTCCGTCCAGGGCGAAATTTAGCTGTTATCATTGAAGTGGCAGCCATGAATTACCGCCTGAAACGAATGGGAGTAAATGCTGCAGAACAGTTTTCAGATCGCTTGAACCATGCCATTGCAGACCCGGAACATGATGAATTTTAAAAGGTTATAGGAAAAGAGGGGACAAAATGGAACAAGGAATACAGCCGCTGAATCCGATAGCGATTGATCTAGGTCCCATTCAGGTACATTGGTATGGGCTAATCATCGGTTTCGGTGTGTTATTGGGTCTTATTATCGCATTAAGGGAGTCGGAGCGAAGAGGTCTTGATAAGGAAATATTTACTGATTTGATTTTGTTTGCTGTCCCGATCGCGATCATTAGTGCCCGTATTTATTATGTGATCTTCCAATGGGAGTACTATTCACAAAACCCGGGGGATATCATAAAAATATGGAATGGCGGAATTGCCATACATGGTGCGTTGATCGGATCGGTGCTGACTGCAATCGTTTTTGCAAAGGTCAAGAAGGTCTCATTTTGGAAGCTGGTGGATATTGCTGCACCGAGCTTATTGTTGGGGCAGGCGATTGGCCGTTGGGGTAATTTCATGAATCAGGAAGCGCATGGGGGAGAAGTAACACGGTCATTCCTTGAAAATATGCATTTGCCTGAATTCATCATAAATCAAATGTACATAAACGGTACGTATTATCACCCGACCTTCTTGTATGAATCGATTTGGAATATCCTCGGAGTCATAATTCTCTTAAGTTTACGGAAAGTGAACTTGCGCAGGGGGGAACTGTTTTTAACCTATGTAATATGGTATTCCATCGGACGTTATTTCATCGAAGGATTGCGGACGGACAGTTTGATGCTGACGGAGTCACTGCGTATCGCACAAGTGATTTCGGTAGTGTTGATAGCTGTAGCCATTGCTTTAGTGGTCTATAGAAGGGTCCGCGGGCATGCAGACAAAAGATATTTAGATGCATAGGTAATATGTGAAAAGGGAGAGGGCATAGTGATAGTAGATTCGGTTAAAAAGGGACTTCTTTCAGGCTTGAATACAACCTGGTCTTTGGGGAAAGTGATATTTCCGGTTACTCTGATCGTCACTGTGCTTCAATATACGCCTGTATTGCCGTTCATCATCAACTTGATAGCGCCTTTGATGAATCTCATCGGTCTTCCAGGGGATGCTGCAATTCCGCTTGTATTAGGGAATTTCCTGAATTTATACGCAGCGATTGCAGGCATATTAACGCTTGATTTGACTGTGAAAGAAGTTTTTATCATCGCTATGATGCTATCTTTTTCACATAATTTATTGATCGAGTCAGGTGTGGCGATGAAAACCGGTGTCAAGCTGTGGGTCATCCTAACAGTACGGATCGGGCTTGCGCTTTTGTCCGCTGTCGTTATCAATCTTGTTTGGCAGGGCGGATCTGAAATGGCCCAAGGAACGGCTATCGGGGAGGCTGCAGAGATTAACGGAACGGGAGCAATCCTTTTGCATGGGGTCATCCAGGCCCTTTCAGGTATTGGCCAGTTGGCGGTCATCGTTATTCCGCTCATGGTGGCGGTTCAAATCATGAAGGATTTAAAGTGGCTGGAAGCCTTCTCGAAAGCCCTTGCCCCTTTCATGAAGGTCCTGGGGATGAAGCCGAATGCTTCCATGCCTTTCGTTACAGGCCTGACTCTCGGTTTGGCATATGGCGCAGGCGTGATGATTCAAGCGGCTAAAGAGGATAATGTTTCGAAGAAGGATATGACGATTGCATTCATCTTTTTAGTTGCCTGCCATGCTGTTGTAGAAGACACACTGATTTTTATTCCGCTGGGGATTCCGGTCTTGCCGCTGTTACTTATTCGGCTGCTCACTGCCATTGTTTTAACGATGGCCGTTGCGTATATATGGAATCGGACTGATAGGGTACAGAGAAAGGAAGCTGTATATGAACAGTAACATAACTACATTATTATTTGATCTTGATGGTACGTTGATCAATACAAATGAATTGATCATCGCCTCTTTTACAGAAACTTTAAACCACTTTTGTCCTGGAAAGTACAATCGGGAAGATATCATTCCATTTATCGGACCGACTTTGGTCGATACGTTTTCTTCCATTGATCCAAAACGTGTGGACGAAATGATCGCATACTATCGGGAGCATAATTGGAGGAACCATGATTTGCTTGTCACACAATTTGACGGGGTGTTCGAAACCGTTCAAACGCTGAAGCAGAGCGGTTATAAATTGGCAGTCGTTACGACAAAGAAGCGCGATGTCGTCGAAAAGGGCCTGCGTTTAAGCAAACTGGATCAGTTCTTTGAAGTGGTGGTCACACTGGAAGAGGTGGAAAAGGCAAAGCCGGACCCAGAGCCTTTGGTAAAAGCTTTACATCAGCTCGGTTCGGTTCCTGAAGAAGCGATCATGATTGGCGACAGTTATCATGATATCATGGGCGGGAAAAATACAGGTACAAAAACGGCAGGGGTCTCCTGGTCCATTAAAGGCCGTGAATACCTGGAAAGCTATCACCCTGATTATATGCTTGAGCAGATGGCGGATTTATTGAGTATCGTTGAGGTGGAAAAACTCACGGAGGCTAGAAAAAAATGAGACGCACGTCCCGCTATCCAGTTGAAGGGGCCAATTCACTATGGCATGTATATAAGACCGTTCCATTCTGGAAAGTCGTCAAGAATTTTGTGGTGATACAGCTAGCGCGTTACACGCCTTTTCTGGGCATGAAGAATTGGCTATATAGGACTTTTTTACATATGAAGGTAGGGAAGCATACTTCGTTTGCCTTGATGGTCATGCCGGATGTGATGTTTCCGGAAAAAATATCGGTCGGAATAAATACTGTCATTGGCTATAATACGACGATCCTTGCTCATGAATATTTGGTTCATGAATATCGTTTAGGAGAAGTAGTCATTGGCGATGAAGTATTGATTGGCGCGAATTCGACCATTCTTCCAGGACTTTCAATTGGTAATGGGGCGATTGTCTCTGCGGGGACGCTTGTCCATAAGGATGTTCCGGAGGGAGCTTTCGTTGGCGGGAATCCAATGAAAATCATATATACCAAAGAGGAAATGCTTGAGAGAGCGCAGCAAACTTCCTTATGAAAAAAGGGACTTGCCCCTATATGCGGCAGGTCCTTTTTTAATGGCATTTTGGGTATAACGGAGTCAGTTCATTCTTTAGATGCTCTATCATTTCGTTGATTGATATATTTTCCTGGTTCACCGTCGCTTCATACGTTTCTTTTAAAATTTGAAAAAACCTTTCCTGTGCCTGTTTTTCCATATTGAGCTAGTCCTCCTATCATCTAGTAAAGATTTATGAAGAGGGAGCTGAACGACTTCAGCCCCGCATCTCATTTATCTATTCCGATTTCAATAAATCGGCAACCAATACGTACCGTTCCGGTGCACTACCAATATATGAAAACGGGTAGCAGGTTGTTACTGTAAGTGTGGCTTTAGGCTTGGGAACGATCACGGTACGGTCATCTGCATCGACGATACGGACCTTCCTCACTTTATATGTAAACGTACCTGCTTCTGTCTTGGCAATCAGCAAGTCACCCTCGCCGACTTCACCTAGATCTCTGAAAATTGTATCTCGATGACCGGATAAAACGGAATTATCCTTTTCACCGGGAAGGACGGATCCCGCATAATGACCGACGCCCTTTTCGAGCTCATCTTCGTCCGTTCCGTGATAAATCGGGAGTGTTGCTTCGATTTTTGGAATATATAGCTCCCCCATCAAATCACCGGTTTCCGGTCGTTCTTCATATAGTTCAATGCCATCAGGATTATCTGCTTTCGTCTTCGGTTCGGGGAGCTTAGCCGTTGCTTCCGTCGTGTCAGAATTATTCCATTTATATAGGGCATAGCCTTTTAACAGCGTATAAGCGTTTGTCGTTGTAAAATAAAAACCTAAGGTTAAAAAGCATACAGCAGTGATAAGCAACGATTTTTTCTTATGCCTGGATTGCCTTTTTTTGCTCATCTTAATTAGTGAGTCTCGCTTTTCTAATTAATCCGAAAGCGATACCAATCAACATTAAACCGAATAAAGCACCGAATAAATAATTACCTGCCGTTTTAGGAAGCACTCCACCTTTTTCCGTTTTATGCTCAGGTTTTGCCGGTTTCTTCTTTTCTTTTTTTACCTCAGCCACTTTAGAAATGACCTCGGTGGACTGTTTCATGTCATTGCCGGTTTCTTTCACTAAATCGGAACCGATCATTTCACCGGTCAATGTAAAATCGAGCAGGAACTTGCCGTTTAAATCATAAATGGAGACTAGTAAACTAGCATTCGTCAATTCCTTAAGCTGGAATAATGCATCAAGGGAAAGGTTTGTCGTGATACCATCCTGAATTAAAGCGAATTTGAATTGAATTTGCAGCAAGCTTTGAAGATCATTATATATCGAAAGCAATTCTGCCACTTGTTCTGCAGATAATTCATCAATTGTTTCAAAATAATCTAGTTGATTCATCCTATCGGAGATCGCCATTAAACGAGATTCAAAAGAAGGGTCTTCGACGATAGGCAAAAGGTGGTTCATGAATCTGTCGAGCTCTTCGTCCGTAAGGCCGATCTCAGTAAAGAGACCATCCATTAAATCGCTGATCTCTTCTTCATCATATTCCATCTCTTCCTCATCATAATCCATTTCTAAATCGATGATATCCTCAATGTCGTAAATGAAATGGAAGGTATCGATGATGGAATCCCCCTCTTCCAGTTCGCCGTATTCCATTAATAATTCAGTAAGTTCAGCTTCTGTCATTTCATATTGTTTAAGTAGATTCTGTAAGGTCTCAGGAGTGACGGCAGGTCCTAATGTTTCACGTAACTCTTCTGCCGATTTCAATTCATTCAATGTTAAGTCGTAATAGGATAAATACTCTTCCAATTCTTCTTGCGTCATTCTAACTTCAGAAAGGTATGCATTAAGCTCATCCTGGTTGATCTTAGTTGCTGCAAAACCCTTCGTTCCGCTTGAACCCAGTGAAAAAAGAACGATAAGTGCCACAAAAAACGAAAAATATTTCTTCATTCCCATATCCCCCTAAATTTATCTAATATTGCCAAACTCCTATGTATTATAAAACAGCTAAACCAAAAGGTACACATTAATAACAATGAATGGCTAAAGATAGGAAGAATTGTCTAGGGAAAAGGGCTTAAACCGATCATGAAAAATATCCAAGACCGACGTGGTATGGAAGGAATGGGATTAGGCATATTTTCCTTGACGTGAGGTGGGGGCGGGGGTAAACTATTAATAACTTCAACCTGCTACCATATTAGCGAACTAAAGTAATTTAATAGATTATTGCGATTATTTATATGATTATGTCATTTAATTTGATACTATTTTTATATGTTATCCGAAAATTGGATTTAAGCGTGAAAACCTTGGAAAGATAAAGGGATAAACAAAATAGGGAATGGGTGCATCGGTTTTTGCCTATAGGCGGACCGATTGGATATAGATAGTAATCAATATTGCAAAAGGATGTGCAGTCGTGACAAAGCCATTTATGTTTGAAAAACCATTAGGCATGAGAGATACATTGCCGGTGCTGTATGAAACGAAAGTGTCGGCCAGAAATAAAATGAGTGATGAAATCAAGAAGTGGGGCTATCAATTTATTGAAACGCCAGCTTTGGAATATTATGAAACAATTGGCGAGGCTTCAGCAATATTGGATCAACAGTTGTTTAAACTTCTTGATTCCCAGGGGCATACGCTCGTACTCCGTCCCGAGATGACAGCGCCCATTGCACGGGTCGCAGCATCCAAGCTGCTAAAACAGCAAATTCCGCTTCGCCTGGCCTATTCCGCGAATGTATACCGGGCACAGCAGCGTGAAGGAGGCAGGCCGGCAGAATTCGAACAGATTGGCATTGAATGTATCGGAAATAAGTCAATAAGTGCCGATGCTGAAATGATTGCCCTGCTTGCGGATGCCCTAAAGGCTGCAGGGCTTCAGGAATTTAAAATTTCCATTGGACATATCGGATTTCTGCAAGAGTTTTTCTTGAGCATTCTAGGTACGGAAGAAAGGGCCTCTATATTAAGGAAGTTTTTGTATGAAAAAAATTATGTTGGTTATCGCGAGCATGTTAAATCACTGCCGCTTTCATCCATTGATAAACAACGGCTTATCGAATTTACCTCCTTACGTGGCAGTGAAGGAACCGTGGAAAAGGCGCTAGGGTTGGTTGAAAATAATAAAGGGCAAGATTCTTTGGCTGAACTGAAGGAATTGTCTGCGCAGCTAAAAGAATTTGACGTTGAACAATATGTGAGCTTCGACCTAACATTGGTCAGTCATATGAGTTATTACACGGGAACTTTATTTGAAGTGTATGCCGGACAAGTCGGTTCTCCAATCGGCAATGGCGGCCGGTATGATAATCTGCTTGAGAAGTTCGGCTGGAATGCTTCGGCCACAGGTTTTGCAATCCGGGTGGATCGTCTTGCAGAAGCTCTTGGGGAGCCGATTCAGCCTGTCGCGCCAGAATGTATTTTATTCAGTCCCGAACGAAGATTGGAAGCGATCGGTTTTGCAAGGGAAAAACGCTCCGTAGGGAAATTGGTAACGATTCAAGATATTACAGTCGTCCAAAATGTCGATGCTTTTACACGGACATTTTCTGAAGTTCATTTATTCGTGGGGAACGGGGGGAATGGAAAAGATGAATAATAGCTTTTTAACGATTGCCATGCCGAAAGGGAGAATATTTGAAGAAGCGGCAGAGCTATTAAGAAGGGCCGGTTTTCGTCTCCCTCCTGAGTTTGATGATTCCCGGAAATTGATCCTTGAGGTGGAAGAAGAGAATCTGAGGTTCATTTTAGCTAAACCGATGGATGTCGTAACCTATGTGGAACACGGCGTCGCTGACATTGGAATTGCAGGGAAGGATGTCATGCTTGAGGAAGAACGTGATGTCTATGAGTTACTTGATTTGAAAATCAGTGCCTGCTACTTGGCTGTAGCTGGACTGCCAGGTACGAAAATAAGTGACATCGCCCCCAAAATAGCCAGTAAATACCCGAATGTTGCTTCCAGTTATTTTCGCGAGCAGGGGGAGCAAGTCGAGATTATAAAGTTGAATGGGTCTATTGAGTTAGCACCGTTAATTGGTTTAGCTGAACGAATCGTCGATATCGTTTCAACCGGGCGGACATTGAAGGAAAACGGTCTTGTGGAATATGCGAAAATCGCCAATGTGACTTCGAGGCTGGTAGCAAACCCTGTCAGCTATCGAATTAAAGAAGCAAGGATTACCGAAATCGTGGAACGGCTAGCAGAAATTATTGAATAGTAAAGAATCGCTAATGAGGTGAAGGTATGAAAATAGAACGGTTTGCTGAAGGGATTTCCCTGAAACGCTCGGTTGAAGCAGGTACTGCCGATCAAAGAAAAGCGGTTCAGGATATTATTTATGATGTCAGGAAAAGCGGAAACGCGGCTTTACATACCTATACCGAACGTTTCGATGGTGTCAGTCCAGGGGAATTGCTTGTATCGGAGCTGGAAATGGAAGAAGCGACAGCGGCATTGACTGCTGAGCAGCTTGATATTATTCATGAAGCTGCGAATAATATCCGAATGTTTCACGAGAAACAAATTCGAAATTCATGGTTTACGACTGATGATACGGGAACGATGCTAGGACAAAAATTGACACCTCTTGATGCTGTAGGTGTTTATGTACCTGGAGGCACAGCGGCCTATCCTTCGTCAGTATTGATGAATGCACTTCCTGCTAAGGCCGCGGGGGTGGAACGGATCGTTATGGTATCTCCTCCAGGGAAAGATGGGAAATTATCGCCAGCGGTTTTGGCAGCCGCTAAAATTGCCGGAGTTAAGGAAATCTATAAAGTTGGCGGGGCCCAGGCCATAGCTGCCCTCGCTTATGGGACGGAAACAATTAAGAAAGTGGATAAAATAGTGGGTCCGGGAAATATATATGTGGCGTTAGCGAAGCGCGAAGTATTCGGGGATGTCGCCATTGATATGATAGCAGGTCCAAGTGAAATAGCGGTATTGGCGGACGAAACGGCCATCGCTGCAGAAGTAGCGGCAGACTTGTTATCACAGGCGGAGCATGATGCCCGGGCTTGCAGTGTTTTGGTCACGACTTCTACGTCTCTTGCAGAAGAAGTGGCTGAAGAAGTGACCAAGCAGGTGGCGTTGCTTCCACGTCATGATATTGCTGCAGCCTCGATAAGGGATTATGGAAGAATCGTTGTATGCGGGAATATGGCAGAAGCTGTTGAAGCGATTAATGAACTTGCACCGGAACATTTGGAAATTTTGACCAAAGATGCACTTGAAATCATGGCTAAAATCCGCCATGCCGGTGCAATCTTCATTGGCCGCTTTAGCTCGGAGCCCGTCGGGGATTACTTTGGAGGCCCCAATCATGTGTTGCCTACCAATGGAACCGCCCGTTTTTCCAGCCCGCTGAATGTGGATGATTTCCAAAAGAAATCGAGCATCATCATGTATAGTGAAACGGCCTTCCGCAAAAATGCAGAAAAAATCGCAGCATTTGCCCGAATGGAAGGACTTGAGGCCCATGCCCGTGCCATCGAATCACGTGGTGTGAATGAATCGGGAAAAGGTCCTGAATGATTAAATAAGTGAAATCGGTGATATAAAAACTTTAGACATGCATTTACATCTTAGGAAAAGGGGTCGTACCCCGTTGAGGAGGAGCTGTAATGGAACGTTTTGCTAGTGTGGAGCGAAAGACGAATGAAACGGAAATAAGTTTGAAGTTTGATGTGGATGGGGAAGGTAATTCCTCCATTAAGACCGGCGTTCCGTTTATGACGCATATGCTGGATTTGTTCACGAAACACGGGAAGTTTGATTTGACAGTAGATGCAAATGGGGATACGGACGTGGATGATCACCATACAACTGAAGATATTGGCATTTGCTTGGGTCAGACGTTATTGGAGGCCCTTGGAGACAAGCGCGGGATAAAGCGTTACGGAAATGCTTTCGTACCTATGGATGAAGCACTCGCCCAGGTTGTCATCGATTTAAGCAATCGTCCGCATCTTGAGTTCCGGGCTGAGTTTCCTTCGCAAAAGGTAGGTACTTTCGATACTGAACTGGTGCACGAGTTTCTTTGGAAATTCGCTCTTGAAGCCAGGATGAACCTTCATGTAGTCGTTCATTACGGTCACAACACACATCATATGATCGAAGCAATATTCAAAGCGCTTGGACGTGCATTGGATGAAGCTACGACAATCGATCCACGTGTCAAAGGCATCCCTTCGACGAAAGGAATGTTGTAAATGATCGGGATCGTCGATTATGGCATGGGGAATTTATTTTCTGTAAGTAAAGGGCTTGAGCGCCTTGGTGCCGGTTCATTCATTTCCGATGACCCAAAAGAACTTTCAAAGGCGAAAGGGATCATACTTCCCGGCGTTGGCTCTTTCAGGGATGCCATGAGTCTCTTGGAAAAACAAAAGCTGGATGAATTTCTACGGGGATATGTAGCGGATGGGGGGTATCTATTAGGCATCTGCCTTGGTATGCAGCTTCTCTTTGATGAAAGTGAGGAAAATGGACCGGCAAAAGGATTATCCCTCATCCCGGGAAAAGTCGTTCGTTTTAAGGGAGTGGATGCGAATGACCAGGTTTATAAAGTGCCGCACATGGGCTGGAATCGACTTGAATTCAAACACGCATCACCAGTGAATGAGGGGCTGGAAGAGGAACATGTTTATTTCGTCCATTCATACTACGTCGATACAGATGAATCATTCGTTACCGCTTCGGCGACGTATGATGTGGAAGTGCCGGCGATCGTCGGTAAAGGGAATGTATTCGGCATGCAGTTCCATCCGGAAAAAAGCGGGAATATGGGTATGTCACTCTTGAGAAATTATCTGTCATTAGTAGAAGGGAAGGAAGAAGCATGAGCAACTTTACTATTTACCCGGCGATTGATATGCGCGGAGGCAAGTGCGTCCGCTTAATCCAGGGAGATTACAATCGGGAAACCGTTTATGGTGATTCCCCCTTCGATATGGCTAAAAGCTTTGCGGACCAAGGAGCCGGTTGGATACATATGGTCGACCTTGACGGAGCTAAAGAGGGAGTAAGAATCAATGATTCATACGTAATTAAAGCGGCAAGTGAGTTAGGCGCCCGCATTCAAATCGGCGGCGGCATCCGAACGGAACGGGATATAGCCCATTATCTGGATAATGGAGTGGAACGTGTCATTCTAGGCAGCTCGGCCGTTTCAGACCCTGATTTCACTAAAGATATGATTAGGAAATATGGAAGCCATATCGCTATCGGGATCGATGCGAAGGATGGCAAGGTTGCCACTCATGGCTGGCTTCAAACGTCTGGAACCCTTGCGGTAGATCTTGGCAAACTACTGGCCGATGCTGGTGCCGAGACCTTTATCGTGACTGATATCGCGACGGATGGCATGCTTTCAGGGCCGAATGTGAAAGGTATATTGGCCATGGCGGAGGCAACTGGTAAAAACGTGATTGCTTCAGGAGGCATTAGTTCACTCGAAGACCTTATCACCCTCAAGGAGTATGAAGCCCAAGGCATTGCAGGGGCTATCATTGGCAAGGCACTTTATACCAACCGCTTTACTGTAGAAGAAGCACTAGAAAAGGTGCGTGGTTAAATGCTCACTAAACGAATTATTCCATGTCTCGATGTAAAAGATGGGCGCGTAGTCAAGGGCATACAATTTGTTTCCCTTAGGGATGCTGGAGATCCGGTCGAACTTGCAGCCTTTTACGACCAAGAAGGTGCCGATGAGCTTGTCTTCCTGGATATTTCCGCATCACATGAAGGCAGGGAAACGATCGTCGACGTCGTTCAAGCGGTAGCGGGCAGCTTGGCAATCCCGTTCACGGTGGGCGGCGGCATTAATTCATTGGCGGATATGAAGAAGATCCTGCGGGCTGGTGCCGATAAAGTATCCTTAAATACAGCAGCCATCCTGCGTCCGGATTTAATTAATGAAGGTGCTGATTATTTTGGTTCCCAATGTATCGTGGTTGCCATAGACGCCCGATATGATGAAGGGCTTGGGTCTTGGCGCGTATATACCCACGGCGGCCGGAAACCGACTGAATGGGAAGTGACCGAGTGGGCGAAGGAAGCCGTATCCCGCGGTGCTGGGGAAATTTTATTGACAAGCATGGATTGTGACGGCGAGAAACAAGGGTTTAATATCGCTTTGACAAAATCGGTATCTGAAGCCGTTTCAGTTCCGGTCATCGCCTCTGGCGGGGCAGGCAACGCTGAACATTTCCAGGAAGCCTTCCAAGAAGGTAAAGCCGACGCAGCATTAGCGGCATCGATTTTTCATTATAAAGAAACATCCGTTAAAGAAGTCAAAGCGTTTCTCAAACAACAAGGAGTGGTTGTACGATGAATCTTGAAACTATTAAATACGATGAAAAAGGTCTGGTACCGGCAATTATTCAAGATGCAGGAACAGGCGAAGTGCTGACACTTGCTTACATGAATCAAGAATCTCTGCAATTGTCGATTGAAAAAGGGGAAACGGTTTTCTTCAGCCGTTCGCGCAATGAATTATGGCATAAAGGAGCAACCAGCGGCAATATCCAGAAAATCACCGAAATGAAGTATGACTGCGATCAAGATGCATTGGTCGTTCGGGTCGTGCCTGCAGGTCCTGCGTGCCATACAGGGGCAACAAGCTGTTTTAGCGAAACGATTTACCAAAATGGTGAAGCCGGACAAGACGTGAAGGCGGATGTGACTTTCTTGACGGAATTGGAAAGATTGATTGAAAAAAGAAAATCGGAAATGCCTGAAGGTTCATATACGACCTACCTATTCGATAAGGGCGTTGATAAGATCCTGAAGAAAGTCGGTGAAGAAGCGGCAGAAGTGATCATTGCTGCTAAGAACCGTGATGCAGAGGAACTTTCGATGGAAAGTGCCGATCTCCTCTATCACTTATTCGTTCTTCTTCAAGAGCAGGAGCTGCCTTTCCAAGCGGTGCTTGATGTATTGAAGGCTAGACATGCCGATAAGGACGAACCGAAAGAAACCGAATGAATGTGATTGCCCTCCGTCAATAGGAGGGCTTTTGTGTGTATTTACGATGGCGATCAGCGATCTTGAATCCCCATATGACAAGGAAAATGCTTCGATTTTTCTTGAAGAAAGCTTGATGATTCCCGTTTTCCATTTTCTTGAATTGTTCGGCAAATTTTCTCCAATATGTTATAATACTATGGTTAATCAACTTGTAGATGGAGGATTACATGAGTAAAGACTCTAAATTTGGCCAACAGGCAAAAATTCTAACCTTTCACCCAACAGGTGAGTATTATTTCACCAAGGGTTTAAAAGCTTATCATAGACGGGAATTACCTAAATCAAAGAAATACCTGGAACGTGCGCTGGAACTTGAACCTGCTGAACCGATGATAGCTTGTCAATTGGCAATCACTTGCTCGGAAATCGGTGAATATAATTATTCAAACAACCTTTTGGAAAACATCTTGGATGCGATGGATCCCTATATGTCGGAATGTCATTACTTCCTGGCGAATAATTATGCCCACTTAGGCATGTTCAAGGAGGCTTATCGTCACGCCAGTGCTTATCTTGATAAAGAAGAAGACGGGGAGTTCAGCGATGACGCAGAGGATCTGCTTGAATTGATAACTTTTGAGTCGGATGAGTCAGAAGAAAATCCCTTTAAGCATGATGGGCTCATTACCAAACAGGAACAAGCCCGTGAGTACCTGGAATCAGGCAATTTCCCGAAGGCGATCGAAGTGCTGAAAGAAACGATTGCCGAGTACGAGGATTACTGGTCCGCTTATAATAACCTGGCACTTGCCTATTTCTATCTTGGTCAAGTGAATGAAGCTTTTGCAACACTTGATGAGGTATTGGAAAAAAGTCCGGGAAACCTGCATGCTCTTTGTAACCTTGTTGTATTTCATCATTATCAACAGGATGAGGCAAAGGTTGAAGAGCTCATACAGATGCTGGAGAAAATTAGGCCGATGCTATCCGAACATCGTTTCAAGCTTGGAGCGACCTTCGCTCTGATCGGAAATTATGATTCTGCATATAATTGGCTTAAAGTACTTCAAAAGCAAGGGTTCGAAGGAGATGGAACCTTCTATTATTGGCTTACCATTTCCGCTTACCACCTAGGCCACGAACAGGCTGCCAAAAAGGCATGGAAAAAGGTCGTGGAAATGAACCCGGAAAAGGAAGGCATGGAGCCTTGGGGAGATATGAATGCAACTTCAGATGGTTTTGAACATCATTTTCCTTCTATTATAAAAAGGCTGGAAAGTGAATTCATCGAAGAAAGGCTTTTTGCCATTTTCCTTCTGAAACATTCAGTTCATAAACAGAAGCTATTGAAAAACCAGGTCCTCAACCTAAACCAGAATTTCACTGAATTGGAACGTGATTATGCCGAACTTGTTCAAGGTCCTGCTAAAGATCGCCAATTAACACCGATTGATTTTGCCGATCGCACAGCTGAGTTATTATATCAGCATTTCCAACCGATACAATTAAATGAAGCCGGGCTCTATTTAATGTGGTTTTCCGTTTTCATCGAAGCGGTGAAATCCGAGCAGAAGCTAAATAATCCTGCAGGATGGGCATCTGCGGTGGAGTACGTGTGGATTCAGCTTAAAAGTGAGAAGGCGAGCAAACAGGCAATCGCAGACAAACATTTCATTTCGGTGTCCACCTTATCGAAGTACGTGAAGTTGGTTCAAAACTTACTCGGATGAGCAGATATTTGGACGAAAAATTATTTGTTATATAGGATAATAGGTAGGGAACACTAACCGTAGTGAAGGTTCCATTTGTAATGGAATATGGAGGAGTGAAAACATGTCTGAAAAAATTTATGACGTTGTTATTATTGGAGCTGGTCCTGCAGGGATGACGGCGGCTGTCTATACATCACGTGCGAACCTTTCAACATTGATGTTAGAACGCGGAGTACCGGGCGGGCAAATGGCCAATACGGAGGAAGTTGAAAATTATCCTGGGTTCGACACTATACTCGGACCTGAACTTTCAACGAAAATGTTTGACCATGCAAAGAAATTCGGTGCGGAGTATGCCTATGGGGATGTTAAGGAAATCATCGACGGTGAAGAGTATAAAACGATCAAAGCCGGTTCAAAGGAATTCAAAGCACGTTCAATCATCATTTCATCTGGTGCCGAATACAAGAAAATCGGCGTTCCTGGCGAAAAAGAATTGGGCGGCCGCGGTGTATCGTATTGTGCAGTTTGTGATGGTGCATTCTTCAAGCAAAAAGAACTGTTCGTTATCGGCGGCGGAGACTCTGCTGTTGAAGAGGGTGTGTACTTAACCCGCTTTGCTTCAAAAGTGACGATCGTTCACAGACGTGACGAACTTCGTGCTCAAAAGATTCTTCAAGATCGTGCATTTGCCAATGAGAAAATTAACTTCATCTGGAATCACACTTTGAAGGAAATCAATGAAAAAGGCGGCAAGGTCGGCGGTGTCACACTAGTTTCCACTGAAAACGGAGAAGAGACAGTGATGGACGCAGACGGTGTATTCATTTATATCGGAATGCTTCCGCTAACGAAACCATTTGAAAACTTGGGCATCTTGAACTCAACAGGCTATATTGAAACGAATGATCGGATGGAAACACGCGTACCTGGTATTTTCGCTGCAGGTGATGTTCGTGAAAAAACATTGCGCCAAATCGTTACAGCTACAGGCGATGGAAGCATTGCCGCCCAATCCGCTCAGCATTTTGTTGAGGAACTTCAAGAAAAATTGCAGCCAAAGGCTTGATTTCATAAGAATATACAAACGTAATTCCGTTTTAACGATGTTGTAACATGCGTGAAATAATGATTCGGTATAGTAGGGGGTAGAAGTTGACCCCCTTTAATTATAAACGTTTAAGGACACAGAATAAGTTTCTGTGTCTTTTTTTTGTTTTCCTGCTTTGAGACTATATCTTTAGTTCCAATTTTTAGGATGTTACCGAGCGGTTTTTAATGTGAAACAAGCCGTTCCTTTGCATTTAGGAAGCGAAAGTGGAGAAGAATAGGAGTTAAGCAGGATAAAGGCTTACCTATGTGATTCCTTGCGAATGAAGATTCCACCAATGCAGGAAGTTTACTTTATTGTTTGCTCATTTTAAAAATAGTATAATGATAAGATATACTAAACATATATATATCTTTCATAATGGTAAGAAGATGAAAAATACAACTTGTTTGAACTATTAGCATTTGTAAATCGCCAAATGGATATCTAGCGGCGGTTTAAGGATATAAACTGAATCTCTTCAACACGGGGGGGAAGGTTTCTATAGTCGAGCAGAGCCAATCGAGGTGAAGAACGTGCAACGTGTCACAAACTGTGTATTGATCAGAGATAATCAAATCCTCTTATTGAAAAAGCCTAGACGCGGATGGTGGGTAGCTCCCGGCGGCAAGATGGAACCTGGGGAGTCTGTACGAGATGCTTGCATTAGGGAATATCGCGAAGAAACGGGCGTTTATTTAAAAAACCCTTCCATCAAAGGTATTTTCACCTTCATCATGAAGGACGGAGATAAAGTTTTATCAGAATGGATGATGTTCACTTTCTTTGCAACGGATTCCGATGGTGTAAATGTGGATGTTTGTGAAGAAGGGGAACTTAGCTGGCATCCGGTTGAAGATGTTAAAAAGCTGATGATGGCTGAAGGTGATTTTCACATCCTGGATTATATGGTTCATGGCAGTGGGATCATCTATGGAACCTTTACCTATACGCCAGAGTTCAAGCTGCTTTCTTACCGGTTGGATCCAGGTTAATTTTTAGATATAAAAAAGATTGCTATACATGGGGGCGGAGAAACTATGAGTACAGGGCAGATGAGTGAAACGCAATTGGTCATCATTACCGGAATGTCCGGAGCAGGCAAGACAGTGGCGGTTCAAAGTTTTGAAGACCTCGGCTTTTTTTGCGTCGATAATTTGCCGCCCACGCTGTTGCCAAAGTTTTTGGAGTTAATGAAGGACTCCGGGAATAAGATGAATAAAGTGGCTCTTGTCATGGATTTAAGGGGAAGGGAATTTTTTGATTCCTTATTTCTTGCACTGGATAATTTAACGGATGCAGCTGCAGTATCACCAAGAATCCTTTTTCTTGAAGCGGATGATGATTCCTTGGTACGCAGATATAAGGAAACGAGAAGGACCCATCCCCTTGCTCCATTAGGCCGGCCATTGGAAGGCATTAAAATGGAACGGGAACTTTTGGACGAATTGAAGGGAAGGGCCCAGTTGATCTTTAATACTTCCCAACTGAAGCCGCGCGAATTGAGGGAGAAAATCGCTTCGGAGTTTTCTGCCGATAAAAGTGTCGGTTTTACAGTCAATGTCATGTCGTTCGGGTTCAAGCATGGTCTGCCCATAGATGCCGACCTTGTGTTTGATGTACGGTTCCTGCCAAATCCATATTATATTGATCATATGAGGCCAAGGACTGGTTTGGAACAGGAAGTGTCGAGTTACGTTTTAAAATGGAGTGAGACGCAAAAATTCTTGGAAAAAGTGACCGATCTGCTCGCTTTCATGCTTCCATATTATAAACGTGAAGGGAAAGCACAGCTTGTTGTTGCGATTGGGTGTACAGGCGGTCAGCACCGTTCTGTAGCTTTGACGGAGTATATTTCAAACCACTTCAAAAAGGATTACAGGGTTCAAGTATCACATCGCGATATCGAAAAAAGTAAGGGGAAAGCAGATGTTAGATAAAAAGAAACAGCCTAAGGTTGTGATCATCGGAGGGGGAACCGGCCTTCCTGTTTTGTTGAGAGGGTTAAAGAAGCATCCGGTGGATATAACGGCAATCGTAACGGTTGCTGATGATGGTGGAAGTTCAGGCCGCCTTCGCGAGGATATGGATATTCCCGCTCCGGGTGATATTCGTAACGTGCTGGCTGCGTTATCGGATGTAGAGCCCCTTGTTGAACAAATGTTTCAGCATCGCTTTCAGAGTAAAAATGAGTTGTCAGGGCATTCGCTTGGGAATTTGATACTGGCGGCAATGACTTCGCTGACCGGGGATTTCGTCCATGCGATCCAGGAAATGAGTAAATTCCTTAATGTCCGCGGCAAAGTGCTTCCGGCTGCCAACCAAAGTGTGGTTCTCCATGCAGAGATGGATGACGGAACGATTGTTACAGGAGAATCCAAAATTCCCTTCTCAGGAAAGAAAATAAAAAAAGTATTCCTGTCTCCTCGTCATATAAAGCCGCTTAGTGAAACTCTCCAGGAAATCAAGCAGGCAGATCTTATAGTCATAGGTCCAGGAAGCCTATATACTAGCATTCTGCCTAACTTACTTGTCCCTGGTTTAGGAGAAGAGGTAGCCCGTTCCAAGGCTAAGAAGGTGTACATTTGCAATTTGATGACACAAGCCGGCGAGACTCTGGATTATAGCGCGAGTGATCATATAAAAGCGATATATGACCATATGGGAAATGCATATATTGACAGGATACTTGTTAATAATGAGGAAATACCAACCGAGATTCAGCAGCGCTATCAAGCTGAATATGCAAAACCGGTCATGTATGATGTGGAAAGCTTAAAAATGATGGGTCTTGAAATCATACAAGAACGCATTTTCAGCTATGAAGGGAATGTAATACGCCATGATACGAAAAAAGTGGCGGATTTGCTTTATAATATGCTTGTAAATGAAACAAAAAGCCACATAGTACCGTAAATATAAGCGGGGACGGTTTTTTGATTGATAAAAATAGATTACCTGCGTTCGATTGGGGGTGAAATGGATGTCTTTTGCTTCAGAAACAAAAAAAGAGCTTACAACATTAGAGGGAAAGGATTGCTGCGGTAAAGCGGAATTGTGTGCGCTTATCCGGATGAACGGATCCCTTTCATTTTCTAATCGGAAGCTTGTTGTGGATATTCAAACTGAGAATGCTGCGATTGCCAGAAGGATTTATACGCTGCTTAAAAAAAGTTATGAGGTCCAGGTCGAGCTGTTGGTCCGTAAAAAGATGAAGCTTAAAAAGAACAATGTATATATTGTCAGGATGTCATCCGGAGGACAGCGGGTTTTAACCGATTTGGAAATTTTAGGAGATGGCTTTGAAATTCTCCATGATATATCCGATACTATTGTTGGGAAGAAATGCTGTAAGCGTTCTTATCTAAGAGGTGCATTTCTTGCAGGGGGTTCGGTTAACAATCCGGAAACGTCTTCCTATCACCTTGAGATTTTCTCACTTTATAAAGAGCACAATGATGCCCTTTGTGAGCTAATGAATAAGTTTGGCTTGAAGGCCAAGACACTTGAACGCAAGAAGGGGTACATCATTTATTTGAAAGAAGCCGAAAAGATTGCCGAGTTTTTAAGTATAGTTGGCGCCCATTCAGCTTTATTAAGGTTCGAGGATGTACGGATTGTCCGTGATATGCGTAATTCAGTGAATCGACTTGTGAATTGTGAAACAGCCAATTTGAACAAAACGATCGGGGCATCATTGCGCCAGGTTGAAAATATCCATTATATCGAGGATACGGTAGGACTTAGCATTTTACCGGATAAGCTTCGGGAAATTGCGGAGCTTAGGATAGCGTTTCAGGATATAACCTTAAAGGAACTTGGGGAAATGGTATCCGGAGGAACCATCAGTAAGTCCGGGATTAATCACCGATTGCGAAAGATTGATGAAATAGCTGACAGGCTCCGTGGGGGAGAGGCTATTGCTGCGAAAAAATAAAGCTAACAGGGGAGATCAAGATGGTGGAGAAACAAGTTGAGGTAAAATTGAAAACGGGTTTGCAAGCTCGGCCGGCGGCGCTTTTTGTACAAGAAGCTAACCGCTTTCATTCAGATGTTTTTCTTGAAAAAGAAGGAAAGAAAGTGAATGCAAAAAGTATAATGGGATTAATGAGCCTAGCCATCAGTTCTGGCGTGTCCGTGAAGTTAATCGTCAAAGGACGCGATGAAAAAGAAGCGTTAGAAGCATTGGAAGAGTTCGTTCAGCAAGAGGGTTAAAAAAGGGGATGCCTAAATGTGCATCCTTTTCTTTTATCATGAAAAAAAGGCTCCGGAGGTCGCTTATGGCGATCTCCGGAGCCTTTCTTTTGTTGCAGGATTACTTAGAGTTTTTATCATCAAGAACGCTGCGCGTGATGACTTTGTCAATCAAGCCATATTCAAGAGCTCTTTCGGAAGTCATGAAGTTATCACGTTCCGTATCTCTTTGAAGGACTTCGATAGGTTGTCCCGTACGTTCTGCCAAGATTTGGTTCAGCTTATCTTTCAAGTGAAGGATACGGCGGGCAGCAATTTCAATTTCCGTAGCTTGACCTTGAGCTCCTCCAAGTGGTTGGTGAATCATGACTTCACTGTTTGGCAACGCATAACGTTTGCCTTTTTCGCCAGCGGCCAATAGGAAAGCACCCATGGAAGCGGCCATACCGATGCATACTGTCGATACATTAGGCTTGATATATTGCATGGTATCGTAAATGGCCATACCGGAAGTGATGCTTCCGCCAGGGCTGTTGATGTATAGAGTGATATCTTTTTCAGGATTTTCCGCTTCTAAAAATAGTAATTGAGCAACAATGGAGTTGGAAACATTATCGTCAATTGCACTTCCTAGCATAATGATCCGGTCTTTTAATAAACGGGAGTAAATATCGTAGGCACGCTCCCCACGACTTGTTTGTTCGATAACTGTAGGAATTAAATTCATGTTCATTTCCTCCTTCGATTAAGAGAATCATTTAAATTCTTTATGTATGTATGATACACTTTTTGGTCAATTTAGGTCAAACAAAACAAACCCTATTATGGATAATTTGTTCGACAATTTTCTGGCTAAGGCTCCTTCCTGATAGATTATTTTATATATTATGCCGCACAGGGATGAATTTCCACATTACCCATAATACCCAAATGATAAAGTTTTAAACCTGATAACCCTTGCAAAGGAGGGGATTCTATCATATAATGAAGTCTGTTGAAAAAATATTTTCTATTACGCCCTCGTAGTGCAACGGATAGAACGCAAGCCTCCGAAGCTTGAAATGCAGGTTCGATTCCTGCCGAGGGCATTACCAATCTTCTGCTTAATAAAGCGGGGGATTTTTTATTTGTCATTTTTAGGAGAGTTAAAATTTTTGCTGAATTTGCTCATTTTCCGTAATATTCCATCGAATCCTGTAATGTCGGTCCTGTCTTGAAAATATTCGCCCACACTATTGAAAAATGGTGATTTTTCAATAAAGTAGTTGTTAAATTTGCGTTTCTAACATATAGTATTTAAAACAAATAAACTATTCAGAAAAAAATCGTAAGCGTTTTCATGGGTTTTTGTGTAGAATTTTCTCCTGATAATGTAAAATGGAGTGGGGGAGGGATGAATCGATGAGTATGAATATGAAAGCAGGACTTTTTCAACAGCAAACATTAAAGATGGCAATGACCCAGGAGCTCATGCAAGCTATTACATTGCTGCAATACTCCTCGCAGGAGCTATCGGCTTTTTTAGAAAATAAAATGGTGGAGAACCCATTACTGTCCATAGATCAGCCAACATCTTCTTTATTTCAGCCAACTTTTGACCGCAAAAAAGGTAAACGGACTCTTAAAAATACGTATGATGCCAACTATTGGATTGAACAGATCAGTGAAGATACCATATCGCTTGAACAGCATATCATGTCCCAGGTGAATCACCAGCAGTTTTCCGGTGAGCAGCAGAAGGCAATGCTTCTATTAATTCATAACCTTGATGAAAACGGTTACTTAAGGACTCAGCTGGATGATATATGCATCCCAGGCATAGCTCCGGCCGTTTTGGAAGAGAGTCTCTCGCTTTTACAGGAGCTTGAGCCGCATGGTATTGGAGCGAGGAATCTTCAAGAGTGCCTTTTGCTTCAAGTGAAAGCAGAAGGGGAGAATCTGCTGGCGGAATCGATCATAGAAAACCATTTCCTCGATTTTGCTGAAAAGCGCTGGAAAGACCTAAGCAAGAAAATCGGTGTTACACTGAAGGAGATTCAAGAAGTCTTTGATTATGTCCAGACGTTGAACCCGCGTCCGGCATCACTCTTTTTTCAGGAAAAACCTTCTTATATAGTGCCGGATGTGGTCGTGGAAGTTCGGGATGGCATGCTGCTTGTCGGGAATTATGATGGTAACACACCCAATCTTAATGTGGATAAAGGATATTTAAACCGAATGAAGAGCCATAAGGATCAGGGAGTTCAGCGGTTTATCCAGGATAAGTGGCAGGAATACCAATGGATCTCCAGAGGAATCCAACAGAGAAAAGAAACGATATTGAAGGTTATTCAGTGCATCGTCGAAAAACAGCCGGCGTGCTTTCATCATGGCCTGAACTATTTGAAGCCGATGACGATGAAAGAAATCGCAGACGAACTTGGCATACATGAGTCCACAGTAAGCCGGGCGGTTAAAGGGAAGTACGTACAGACACCATTTGGCACGATAGAGATGCGGATATTTTTCACTACTTCTTTACAGTCGGTCGGCCTTGATGAGGATATGTCGGGCATGCAGGCGAAAAAGAGCCTCCAGGCAGCCATCAATGGGGAAAATAAACAAAAGCCACTTTCGGATCAAGACTTGGCGGAACGGCTGAAAGAAGAGCATGGAATTATCCTGGCACGCCGAACCGTTGCCAAGTACCGGGAACAATTAGGGATCCCTTCTTCATCTAAACGAAAAAGATATGATTGAAAAGGATGAGTGGTTTTGGAATCGAATGCGTTTGTTTTATATAGTAGGGATAAATGCCCGTTATGTGATAAAGCCAAGCAGGTACTCGAAGAAGTGAAAGTGGAGTCAGGCATAGGCTATAAGGAAATCGATATCCATACCGATGATGATTTGCTTGAGAGATTCGGGCTGATGATCCCTGTCGTTGAATGGAAAGATGAAATCGTTCAGTTCGGAAACGTTGATAAATCAGCTCTAAATAGGCTTTTGGAAAAATAATTTTTCAAATCATTTGAAGAAACATTCCGTTCCTGCTAGAATAAAATATGTAGCAGGAATATTTTTTTGTTTTAAGTGGGACAGAAAATGACTACGCGGGACGTTAAAGGTCCAACTTAACTTTTTAGGAGTTTTAAATATGCGTACATTACTCGAGGTACAAAGAAAATTATTGCCCGATTTCCTTATGGTTATGCAAAAAAGATATGATATCCTGCGTTATATCAAAATGATGCAGCCGGTTGGAAGGCGCAGTCTGTCCGTGAGCCTTAATTTGACAGAGCGGACGCTTAGAGGCGAGGTTGATTTTCTGAAAAGTCAGAACCTGGTTAACATCTTCAGCTCTGGCATGACGCTGACTGATGAAGGGATTGAAATCCTGGATAAGTTAGAAGGAATAATGCGTGAAGTAATGGGTATAGACATAATGGAAAAGCAATTGCAGGATTTGTTACAAGTGGATGAAGTCATAATTGTCTCAGGAAATTGTGATGAAACCCCATGGGTGAAAAAAGAATTGGGCAAAGCTTGTGCAAACCGTATGAAACGAGAATGGAACTCAAAGAATATCATTGCGGTTACTGGCGGATCGACAATGGCCGAAGTGGCTAATTCGTTGTCACCTGATGAAGCATCCAGGAAATTGACATTTGTCCCAGCCCGCGGGGGAATTGGTGAAGCGGTGCAGAATCAGGCCAATACGATTGTCGAAAAAATGGCACAGAAGGCTCAAGCCTCATACAGAGTGTTATATGTACCCGATCAATTAAGCGGTGAGGTTTATGCATCATTTCAGAAGGAACCTGCAATTAAAGAAGTGATTTCCCAAATCAAGTCTGCCGATATGATCATTCATGGAATCGGTGATGCCATGGCGATGGCAGAGAGAAGAAATTCTTCGCCAGAAATGTTAAAGAAGCTGTTAGATGGAAATGCTGTAGGAGAGGCATTCGGTTATTACTACGATGAAAACGGCAAAGTTGTTCATAAAGTTTTGACGGTCGGCATCCAGTTAGATGATCTTAGCCCTGAAAAGCGAGTGATAACTGTGGCAGGTGGCAAAACTAAAGCAAAGGCTATCCGTTCCTACATGAAAGGCGCACCTTCATCAACCGTTTTGATCACGGATGAAGCTGCGGCACAAGAGTTAATTCAGGGGAATTACACCCCTTAATATATTTGCGAACTTAAAAGGAGGAATTTTTCATGGCAGTAAAAGTTGGTATTAATGGTTTTGGACGTATTGGACGTAATGTATTTCGTGCAGCATTGAGTAATCCTGGGGTAGAGATTGTTGCTATTAACGACTTAACGGATGCTAATATGTTAGCGCACCTTCTTCAATACGATACAATTCATGGATCTCTTAATGAAAAAGTAGCAGTTGATGGGGATTACCTTGTTGTTGATGGTCACAAAGTAAAAGTATTGGCTGAACGTGATCCTGCACAATTAGCATGGGGTGAACTGGGAGTAGAAGTAGTTGTGGAATCTACTGGACGTTTCACAAAACGTGCGGATGCAGCTAAGCATTTAGAAGCTGGCGCGAAAAAAGTAATAATCTCTGCTCCTGCATCTGATGAAGATATCACGATCGTCATGGGTGTAAACGAAGACAAATATGATGCAGCAAACCACCATGTAATCTCTAATGCTTCTTGTACAACGAACTGCTTAGCTCCATTTGCTAAAGTGCTTCATGAACAATTCGGAATCAAACGCGGTATGATGACTACTGTTCACTCTTATACAAATGATCAGCAAATCCTTGATTTGCCTCATAAAGATTACCGTCGTGCACGTGCAGCTGCAGAGAATATCATTCCTACAACAACTGGGGCAGCAAAAGCTGTTGCACTTGTCCTTCCTGAACTTAAAGGGAAATTAAATGGTATGGCAATGCGTGTACCTACTCCAAACGTGTCTGTTGTCGACCTTGTTGCTGAACTTGAAAAAGACACAACAGTTGAAGAAGTTAATGCAGCATTCAAAAAGGCTTCTGAAGGTGAGTTAAAAGGAATCCTTGAGTACAGCGAACTTCCGCTAGTATCAACTGACTATAACGGTAACCCATCATCATCTACAATCGATGCCCTTTCCACAATGGTAATGGAAGGAAACATGGTTAAAGTATTATCTTGGTATGATAATGAAACAGGATATTCAAGCCGTGTTGTTGATTTGATCGACTATTTGGCTAAAAAAGGATTGTAATTAGAATAATAAAAAACCTCACCAAGGTGAGGTTTTTTTTATCATAGCCCTAAAAAAACTTGGCAGAAGATGATATTATTAGTAAGTCATTAATCAGTCAAGCGTTTACATTTCTTGTTTTTGGATAATTTCCTGGAAACCGACTATAATGAAAAAGAGAAAAGGGGAGTTGGGAAATTTACCCTCTCCCTTTTTGGCTAAAAGAATCAAAAATATGATAACAATATCTAAGGAGGTTCTTGGATTATGAATAAAAAGTCGATTAAAGATATTGAATTAAAGGGGAAACGCGTATTTTGCCGTGTTGATTTCAACGTTCCGATGCAGGACGGAAAGATTTCGGATGATACGAGAATCAAGGCTGCACTGCCGACGATTTCCTATTTGACAGAACAAGGCGCAAAAGTAATCTTAGCCAGCCATCTTGGCCGTCCTAAAGGACAAGTCGTAGAAGAATTGCGTTTAGCACCTGTTGCGGAAAGACTAAGCGAACTTAGCGGCAAAGATGTGCAAAAGGCAGAAGAAGCATACGGCGAGACCGTTCAATCCATCATTGATAACATGCAAAATGGCGAGATCCTGTTGTTGGAAAACGTTCGTTTCTATCCAGGAGAAGAGAAGAACGACCAAGAATTGGCGAAATCATTTGCGGCACTGGCTGATGTATATGTTAACGATGCATTCGGAGCTGCACACCGTGCACATGCTTCAACTGAAGGAATAGCTCACCATCTCCCGGCCGTTGCTGGATTGCTGATGGAAAAAGAGCTTTCTGTACTTGGAAAAGCCCTATCCAACCCAGAACGTCCTTTTACAGCTATAATTGGCGGAGCAAAAGTAAAGGATAAGATAGGCGTTATCGAAAACCTTTTGGAAAAAGTCGATCACTTGATCATTGGTGGTGGATTGGGTTACACATTCATTAAAGCGCAAGGTCATGAAATCGGTAATTCTTTATTGGAAGAAGACAAAATAGAATTGGCCAAATCTTTCATCGAAAGTGCAAAAGAAAAAGGCGTAAAACTTCATTTGCCTATCGATGCAGTCGTAACGGCTGAATTTTCACCTGATGCAGAGACGGATAATGTCGATATCGATGCTATTCCAAATGATAAAATGGCTCTTGATATCGGACCAAAAACAAGTGAATTATTTGCGGATGTTATCAAAAGTTCCAAGCTTGTCATTTGGAATGGACCAATGGGTGTATTCGAGTTCGATAAATTTGCGAATGGAACGAGAACCGTTGCTCAAGCCTTGGCGGAAGCAAATGATACGTACAGCATTGTTGGCGGAGGGGATTCGGCCGCAGCTGCAGAAAAGTTTGGCCTGGCAGAAAAGATGTCCCATATTTCAACTGGCGGCGGTGCATCTCTTGAGTTCATGGAAGGCAAAGAGTTGCCTGGCGTTGTGGCCTTGAACGATAAATAAGATTAAACCGTTACATATTTCAACATTAGAAGGGATGAGAAACCAAATGCGTAAACCGATTATTGCAGGAAACTGGAAAATGAATAAAACACTATCTGAAGCGACTGCCTTTTTAGAAGAAGTGAGCAATTTGATTCCGAAGCAAGATGTAATCGATACGGTTGTATGTGCTCCAGCTTTATTTTTGGATCAGCTCGTTCAAGCAGCAAAAGGAACCGATGTGAAAATCGGGGCACAGAACATGCACTTTGAAGAAAGCGGTGCTTTCACAGGAGAAATCAGCCCAATCGCCTTGGCTGATCTTGGGGTATCCTATGTCATACTTGGTCATTCTGAGCGCAGGGAAATGTTCAACGAAACGGATGAAGCCGTTAATAAAAAAGCTCATGCCGCTTTTGCCCACCAGTTGACCCCGATCGTTTGCTGCGGTGAAACACTTGAGCAAAGGGAAGCTGGCGAAACGAATGATTTCGTAGGCAGCCAGATTGAAAAGGGCCTAGCAGGATTATCTGACGATCAATTGAAACAAGCCGTTATTGCTTATGAGCCGATTTGGGCGATTGGAACAGGAAAATCGTCATCTGCTCAAGATGCTAATGAAGTTTGTGCGCATATCCGCTCAGTTGTTGCCGACAAATTTTCAAATGAAGCAGCTGCAGCCATCCGCATTCAGTACGGTGGCAGTGTAAAACCTGAGAATATTAAAGAGTACATGGCACAACCTGATATAGACGGTGCGTTGGTTGGCGGTGCTAGCTTGAAATCCGATTCATTTTTACAATTGCTGGAGGCTGGTCACTATGAGTAAGTCGCCTGTGGCACTTATCATCTTAGACGGTTTTGGCTGCCGTAACGAAGAAAAGGGTAATGCTGTTTTTCATGCGAAAAAACCGAACTTTGACCGATATTGGGAACAGTATCCGCACTCCCATTTAACTGCAAGCGGGGAAGCGGTCGGCTTGCCTGCCGGTCAAATGGGGAACTCGGAAGTGGGCCATTTGAATATCGGGGCAGGACGGATCGTTTATCAAAGCCTGACCCGTGTGAACCTGGCAATCCGTGAAGGTGAGTTTGCACAAAACCCAACTTTGGTCGATGCCATGAGCCATACCAAGAAAAAAGGCACGGACCTTCATCTTTTCGGTCTTCTTTCAGATGGCGGCGTGCATAGTCATATTGATCATATGTATGCCCTTTTGAAATTGGCCGCTAAAGAAGGAGTTAAAAATGTATATGTACATGCATTTTTAGATGGCCGTGATGTCGGCCCGAAAACGGCACAGGGTTATATTAAGGAAGCGGAAGCGAAAATGAAGGAAATCGGTGTGGGTCAGTTTGCGACCATTTCCGGAAGATATTATTCGATGGACCGTGATAAGCGCTGGGAACGTGTGGAGAAATCCTACCGTTCGATGGTGTATGGTGATGGCCCTGCTTACTCTTCTGCGATGGAATGTGTCGAGGATTCGTATGAACATGGAATTTTCGACGAGTTCGTGATACCTTCAGTCATAACGGCGGAAGACGGTAAACCGGTGGCAACGATTAAAGATGATGATGCCGTAATCTTTTATAACTTCCGTCCAGACCGGGCGATCCAGATTTCCAATACGTTCACGAATGAGGATTTTCGCTCATTTGACCGCGGTCCTGGACATCCGAAGCATCTCCATTTTGTCTGCTTGACACATTTTTCAGAAACAGTTGACGGATATGTTGCATTTAATCCGACAAATCTTGATAATACATTAGGGGAAGTACTTTCCCAAAACCAGCTTACCCAGCTTCGTATCGCTGAAACTGAAAAATATCCGCATGTGACGTTTTTCATGAGCGGCGGACGTGAAGAGAAGTTTCCTGGTGAAGAGAGGATTTTAATTAATTCTCCGAAAGTCGCTACATATGATTTACAACCGGAAATGAGTGCTTATGAAGTGACGGATGCATTGGTGGAACAAATTGAGGCTGACCGTTTTGATGCCATTCTCTTGAATTTTGCCAACCCGGACATGGTTGGTCATTCAGGGATGCTTGAGCCTACCATTAAAGCGATTGAAACAGTGGATGAATGCCTAGGCAGGATTGTCGATTTAATCGTCTCAAAAGGCGGTATAGCGATCATCACCGCTGACCATGGGAATGCTGATGAAGTGGTAACGCTAGAAGGCAACCCGATGACAGCCCATACTACGAATCCCGTTCCTGTCATTATCACTAAAAATCAGGTAACATTAAGAACAGGTGGTATCTTAGGCGATTTAGCTCCAACGATGCTTGATTTGCTTGGAGTCGAAAAACCTGTTGAAATGACAGGGAAATCCCTATTATCTAAATAAAATTGTGAATAGGAAAAGGAGAGATTTATAATGCCGTACATCGAACATGTATATGCACGCGAAGTGCTAGATTCACGTGGTAACCCAACAATAGAAGTAGAAATCCAAACAGAGTCCGGATACTTCGGACGTGCAATCGTACCATCAGGTGCTTCGACAGGAGAGCACGAAGCGGTTGAGCTTCGTGACGGGGATAAATCTCGCTACCTGGGTAAAGGGGTACAAAAAGCAGTCGATAATGTTAATGATATCATTGCTGAAGCTGTCATCGGTTTGGATGTAACGAACCAAGCAGGCCTTGACCTAACTATGATTGAATTGGATGGCACTGAAAACAAAGGAAACTTGGGAGCTAATGCAATCCTTGGCGTCTCAATGGCTGCTGCCCATGCCGCTGCGGAATTTTCTGGATTACCATTGTATCGTTACCTTGGTGGGTTCAATGCGAAACAACTTCCGACTCCAATGATGAACATCATTAACGGCGGATCACATGCCGATAACAATGTCGACTTCCAGGAATTCATGATCCTTCCTGTAGGAGCTCCTAGCTTCAAAGAAGCAGTTCGTATGGGTGCGGAAGTATTCCATGCCTTGAAATCTGTCCTTTCTGCCAAAGGCTTGAATACGGCAGTCGGCGATGAAGGCGGCTTTGCGCCAAACCTTGGTTCAAACCGTGAAGCGCTTCAAGTCATCATCGAGGCAATTGAAAAAGCTGGCTACAAAGCAGGCGAAGATATCTATCTTGGCATGGACGTGGCTTCATCTGAATTCTATAACAAAGAAACAGGCAAATATGATCTTGCAGGCGAAGGCCGCAATGGTGTTTCATCCGAAGAAATGGTTGCTTTCTATGAAGAGCTAGTGAATGAATTCCCTATTATCTCCATCGAAGACGGCCTGGATGAAAATGACTGGGATGGCCACAAGCTTCTAACGGAACGCATCGGTTCTAAAGTTCAGCTTGTTGGTGACGATCTTTTCGTAACGAACACGAAAAAATTGGCTGAAGGCATCGAAAAAGGCATCGGTAACTCCATCCTGATCAAAGTGAACCAAATTGGTACACTGACTGAAACGTTTGATGCAATTGAAATGGCTAAACGCGCAGGCTACACTGCAGTCGTTTCCCACCGTTCAGGTGAAACGGAAGATGCAACGATCGCTGATATCGCCGTTGCAACAAACGCAGGACAAATCAAAACCGGTTCCATGTCCCGTACGGACCGTATCGCTAAATACAACCAACTTCTTCGCATCGAAGACCAGCTTGGTGACTTGGCTGTATATGGCGGCTTGAAATCTTTCTATAACTTGAAGAAGTAATTAAAGCATAAAATACGTCCGAACTTTGTCATACAAGGCACTTTTGGACACTTTGAGTTATGTAGTACATCAACTCGAACTTAGCAATACAAATGTTTAGTATCAACCCCTGATTTATAAGTGAGTGAAATCGCTTATGAATTGGGGGTTTTTGCGTGTTAATACAGGACTTGTTGAAAGAATTTTCATTTGACTTACAAATTAAAAATTATTCCAAGCGAACTATCGAGACCTACAATTACAAAATGGTATGGCCCAATGGATATTGATATTGCTAAAGATATTGACGATAAGGTCAACTTGTTAAAAGAGGAATTGGGAATTGGATATTGGATAGCCAAAAAAGGCAAGCATCCAAACTCCAAGGAGTTTATAAAAAAAACACAAGGAAATCCACGCATATTATGGCATTCGCTTTAAATATGATGCTTACTGTGCTTATTTAACGAAAACTGAAAGTAAAGTTCGTGAAAGCCTAGAGCTGCCTAAAACTCAAGATGATGCAAAACTTGTGTTCGATATTGTGGCTAGAAAATATAATTTGCAATTAGCAGAAAGGCGACAAATCAACGGTTTCGGTAAAGTGGACAGAGCAATACATCAACCAAAGATAGATAGAAAGTATGTCCCACAAGCCACGCTTGTTTATGATTACATGGTAGATGGTCATGAGCTGGATGTTAAAAACACAGACGAAAAATCTTATATGCCAAACTTTTAGACCGTTCCAATAGGAATGGTCTTTTTTAGATTGACAGCATAATTTTGGTACTTCATACTTCTATAGTAATAGATGTAACGGAATATTTAGTTAATTAGGAGGACAAAAGCCATGAAACCAGAAATCTTATCAACAGCCATCGAAACGCTAACAGGATTGTTTTTCCGTAACAATAATGAAGGAACTGACTTTCTTGCCAAACGCACATTGGACCATTATATAAACGACCTTGATTTGCTTGGTGATATCAACTCTGTAGCTGTGGAAATTGATAAACAGCGAGCGTGGACTCTCATTCCCAAGCTACGATTATTTGACAGCAAGAGCGCTGATGAAATCGAAGTTGCTTTAGGTGGGTTGGGATATACCGATGCTGAAATTATTGCCAGTGACATAGTATTTGAGGAGTGGAAAAAATCTCAAAAGCACTGCCAATGATTTTAAAAGGAGGAATACCGATGTGGGGACGATACCTTTGGAAACTCCGATTGTTATTGACCATTCCATATTTGTTATTTGCGATATTAATGTTTTCGTCCATTGGCAACGATAAGGATTATGGTTATTATTGGATGGCGTTTGTGGCCTATGCGATTGTTTCCAATATCATCCTTCATAAAATGGAAAAGAAAGAAAAGATGGAAAAGGAATGAATTTAAGGAGGTAAGCACTTTACCTCCTTTGCCAATTTGATAAATGGAGGTGGATATTATGGGGCTCAAGAACATTTACAAAAAATCATTGTCTATGGCTCTGGTACGGGCTGGACATGACATTCATCATACTATGCCCAATCGAAACAACAAAAAATACCAAGTGTTTGATTTCATCCATACCGATGAATTAATAAAAGATTTACTGGAGTTAACCAAACGGGAGGTGAGACAATGACTGAACGTTTTTCTATCGCTATTATAATCTCCTGTGTAGCTGTAGTAATGGGCATACTGATTGATTTAGGAATGCTGTATATTGCATTCATACTTCTTGTAATTTGTGTATTGGCTGTTCTTCCCGTCAAGTGGTTTCGTGATTGGTTATGGAGTGACTAAAATATGCTGGTTGTGCATCAATTGAATATAAAAATTCAAAAATTGGGAGGTATGTCACCAATGAAAAAATACATAAATATAGTTGGAGCATTGGGCTTAATCGTTCTGATTATGGCAATGCCATTTTTCTACACAACCATTTTTTTGGGTAGTTTTATCTTGGACCCAACACCGCATACGAATCCTCAGCCTGGCCATGAAGACCACAATGCAACAAAAATTTGGGAGGGTATGTCAAAAGAGGAATATCAGAAAATTAAATACGTAGAAGAACATAAAAATAAATATGAAAATGAAGAACCTGCATTCAACCCAGATGAATCATCAAGTTTCAACCTATTTGAAGTTGAAAATAAAAACGATGAATATTGAAGGACCCCGCCAATTATGCGGAGTCCTTTTTTCGTTGCTTAAATATGCAATGCTCCAAAAATAGGTTTCGTTCTTTCAGTCGTTGAAATGCATTCACCCAATTACTTTGGGATTCTGCTTCTGACGAGAAGATGGATTCTGCACAGTAATTTCTTTTCACCTCCCATACAATGTGAGAATACACATTGTATGGGAGGTTTTTTTGCTTATAAAGTTAGCCGTCCAGTCACTGATTCCGGCTTGTTCAGGGCTGATAAAAGGATTTAATCAAACGTTTGATTAATAAAAAAAGGTGCCGCATCCGGGCACCTTTTTTTAATTATCCGAAACAGCTTCCACTGGTACGGCATTATAGTATTCTTCTAATGTAATCTTCGCTTCAAAGATTTCAGTTGCGGCATCGACACCAACATAGCGGATATGCCATGGTTCGTATTTATAACCTGTGATGTTTTCCTTGCCTTCAGGGTAGCGGATGATAAATCCGTATTCATGTGCATGTTCAGAAAGCCAGGCGGCTTCTTTAGTATCACCGAAGCAGTCTTGGGCAGCACATGCACCATCGTGAGTCGTGACATCAATCGCGAGTCCCGTTTCATGCTCACTTGTCCCAGGCATTGCACTGTAGGTTTTCGCTTTTTCTTCCCCGTCCTTAGCCACATAGTTATTAAAGACCTCGATCTGTCTTTGGTGAGAGCGATAAGCGGAAACTCCGGCAAAGTGCATATTGTCTTTTTCGGCAGCTTGGAACATTAATTCAAGAGCCTTTCCCGCTTCTTCTCGCATCATTCTTTTTTCGATTTTATCTTCAAAGATGAAATTCACATTTGGGTAGATTAGGTCAGCAGGTTTGTAATCTTCAGGCAGGCTGTATTGTTTATTGACAAGTACAGGTATGCTTTCCGGATGGGCCAACGTCTGAAGGCCAGCCTGTCCGGGTTTAGCCGCTTCATCAACCTCCACCTGGCGCTGGGCCGATTCTTTTGAATCATTATTCTTGTCGGTCTCAGTCTCCTTCTCAGTCTCCTGGGAGCTCGGTTGTTCTTCTTTTTGCTCTTTTTCATGCTCGCTTGTCAGGTCGGATGAACAGCCAGCCATCAGAATGAAAGATGATAGAGCGGTTGCTGCAAATATAGGTTTTAACATATGAAAGGCCCCTTGCTTTTAATATAAGATTTCCAATAAAAGTAGTTTTGAAAAATTATCGTGATAAGTAATCCCTAGTTAATTCACTTTGATATTTATCAAGAAATAAGCCAATCCAGACGACCATCAATAAAAATGGATAATCATTACGGATTGCGGTTTCCACGACGGGATCAGACCAAAAGCTCGAAAGGAAACCAGAGGACATCCTGATTGTCTCGAATGTGACAAGGGCGTGAAGCGATAACCAAAGAATCGTAAGGGTATTGGTCCCGAACCCAATAACCGCCGCTATGACGCTCAGCAAGGCGGCTGCTGCCCCGATCAGGAGGACATTGAAGCTTGATTGGAAAAAGTCGATACCGCTATTGGAAAGTCCATTATAAATAATAGCAGTAAAATAAACGGTTGTCGTGATATATGCAGCAAATAATAAGTATCGATTTCCGTGATATTTTGCCAGCAGCAATAAAAGCGGTGATAGGATGATTAATAGGACGCTGATGAAATTGCTTCCGCCTGTCCATAAAGAATAGCCGGCAACCGCCGAGAATAGGATGGTCAGGAGATCAAGAATCCGTAGTATGGACTTAAACATGTTGACACCTCTTTCTCTATTTATGCAAATTATCTCAAACTTTGATTCAAAAAGAAATAAATGACTATGGGTTTTTAGGAATTCTTACCATCATAGTATAACAAAGATTGTGGATATTTATTGGGTGTGGTAAAGTTAAAGTAATTGTTTATTGGTTCTTCAGGAGGTGTAATTGCATGCATGCATTTCTCATAACGCTTTTAGTGATTGTCAGTATCGCCCTCATTGTGACGGTATTGCTTCAATCAGGTAAGAGTGCAGGTTTATCAGGTGCGATTGCCGGCGGTGCTGAGCAGTTATTCGGAAAGCAAAAGGCACGCGGTTTGGACCTGGTTTTACATCGGGCGACAATAGTATTGGCGATTCTATTCTTTGCTTTAACTTTACTTGTTGCATACTTTGATGTGTAATGGATCAAAAATGAGTCTAGCTAAATAGCTAGGCTTTTTTCTTTGCACAATAGTTGCATGAATAGATATAGTGATTTTAGTACTTAATTATAGGATAGGGATTTTTAAAAATTCTATTTACTGATAAAGGAGTTCAAGGTCATGAAAATCAAGCTGCAGCAGCCCTTTACTTTTGAAGGCGGAAAAAGGGCTGTCTTACTTTTACATGGATTCACGGGGAATTCAGCGGATGTACGGATGCTGGGCCGTTTCTTGGAGAAACAGGGATACACCTGCCATGCCCCGCACTATGAAGGGCATGGCGTTCCCCCAGAGGAGCTGGTGAAAACAGGTCCGGAAGATTGGTGGAAAGATGTCATGATGGGCTACGATTTCCTGAAAAGCAAAGGCCATGAAGAAATTGCTGTTGCCGGACTCTCATTAGGAGGCGTATTTTCTCTTAAATTAGGTTACACTGTACCTATAAAGGGTATCGTATCAATGTGTGCGCCTATGTATATCAAAAGTGAAGAAATGATGTTTAAAGGAGTATTGGAGTACGCCAGAGAATTTAAGAAGTATGAAGGAAAAACTCAAGAGCAAATAGAGCTTGAAATGGACCTCCTTGCCGATAAACCGATGAATACATTGAAAGCCCTTCAGGAATTGATAACGGATGTACGGGAGCACGTCGATCTTATTTACGCTCCGACATTTGTCGTGCAGGGCCGGCATGATGATGTTATCAATCCAAAAAGTGCCGATATTATTATTGATTCCATTGAATCACCGGTCAAAAAAATCAAGTGGTATGAAGAATCCGGTCATGTCATAACCCTTGATAAAGAAAAAGACGAGCTGCATGAAGATGTATTGGAATTTTTAGAAAGTCTGGATTGGTCCGAATAACAAAAATATACCCTGAATAGGAGGGTTTTCATGGAAGATAATATTCAAGAACATATTAATAAGCTTCTGACATATATGACGGATGAAGCGTATAAGCCGTTAACGGTACAAGAACTGGAAGAGGCTTTGAAAATCGAAGACTCGGCAGATTTCAAGAATTTCGTTAAGGCTTTAGTAAAGATGGAAGAAAAGGGATTGGTGGTCAGAACGAGGAGCAATCGTTACGGCCTGCCGCAAAAAATGAATTTGTTCCGCGGTAAATTAACAGGACACGCTAAGGGATTCGCCTTTGTCACACCTGAAGACAACCCGGGAATGGATGATATTTTCATTCCGCCAAATGAAACGGGCACAGCGATGCATGGAGATGTCGTCATGGTACGGGTATCTTCGGAAACATCGGGCTCAAGGCAAGAAGGCACGGTCATCAGAATACTTGAACGCGGAATTACACAAGTGGTCGGTACATACTCCGAAAGTAAAAGTTTTGGTTTCGTCATCCCTGATGATAAAAAGATCGCAAACGATATCTTCATTCCACAGCATGCTTCACATGGAGCGGTAGAGGGACATAAGGTTGTCGTCAAGCTTACATCTTATCCTGAAGGACGCATAAGTGCCGAAGGTGAAGTCATTGAGATTCTTGGCCATAAAAATGATCCTGGTGTGGATATTCTTTCCGTGATCCATAAGTATGGTTTGCCGATGGAGTTCCCGGATGACGTCATGGAGCAAGCCAATGCCGTTTCCGATACCATTCAGGAAAGTGAAATTGGCAACCGCAGGGACTTGCGTAATGATGTTTTGGTCACGATTGATGGAGCGGATGCAAAGGATCTGGATGATGCCGTCACTGTTTCCAAGCTTGAAAATGGCAATTACAAGCTGGGCGTTCATATTGCTGATGTCAGTCATTACGTGAAGGAAGGCTCTCCAATCGATAAGGAAGCCCTGGAAAGAGGGACGAGCGTGTATTTGGTGGACAGGGTCATCCCGATGATCCCGCATCGTTTATCAAATGGCATTTGTTCCTTGAACCCACAAGTCGATCGTTTTACACTCTCATGTGAAATGGAAATCACGCCGGATGGCAAAGTCGTCAACCATGATATTTTTGAAAGTGTTATTAAAACGACGGAACGTATGACATATGGCAATGTGAACAAAATCCTTGTCGATAAAGATGAAGAACAGCTTGAACGCTATGAAGCGTTGGTGCCGATGTTCCAGGACATGGAAAAGCTAGCGGCCATCCTTCGCAAGAACCGGATGAACCGCGGTGCGATCGACTTTGATTTCAATGAAGCGAGAGTAATCGTTGATGAAGAGGGCCATCCGACTGATGTGGTTTTACGTGAAAGGTCGGTTGCGGAAAAGCTGATTGAAGAGTTCATGCTTGCAGCTAATGAAACCGTTGCTGAGCATTTCCACCGTCTTGACGTGCCGTTCATTTATCGTATTCATGAAGATCCCAAGCCGGAAAAACTGCAGCGTTTCTTTGAATTCATTACGAACTTCGGATACATTGTAAGGGGATCGGCCAATGACGTCCATCCTAAGGCGTTACAGGAAATCATTGAGGCGGTTGCCGGTAAACCGGAAGAAACGGTCATATCCACCGTCATGCTTCGTTCCATGCAACAGGCGAAATATGATCCGGAGAGCTTAGGCCACTTTGGTTTATCTGCTGAGTTTTATACACATTTCACATCGCCGATTCGCCGTTACCCGGATTTGATTGTGCACAGGTTGATCAGGACCTACTTGGTGGAAGGTAAAATGGATGAAGCTACGAAGGAGAAATGGAATGCCAATTTACCTGAGATTGCCGATCATACATCGAAACGTGAACGTCGCTCAGTCGATGCCGAGCGGGAAACGGATGATCTGAAAAAAGCGGAATACATGCTGGATAAAATCGGCGAAGAATATACCGGGATCATTGGTTCAGTCACGAATTTCGGGATGTTCGTCGAGTTGCCGAACACGATTGAAGGACTTGTCCATGTCAGCTTCATGACGGATGATTATTATCGCTTCGATGAGCGTCAGCTAGCAATGATCGGGGAACGTACCGGTAATGTGTTCCGGATTGGCGATGAAATCGACGTTCGTGTTTCCAACGTCAATAAAGAGGAACGCGCCATCGATTTTGAAATTATCGGCATGAAGGTAAGCCGTCCGCGTCCATCCGGCGAGAAGAAAATATTCAAAGCCAATTCAGGTGAACGCAAACGCGGCCGAGGCGGCAATGGAGGACGTAATGAAGGAAAAGGCGGCGGCCGTAATGGAGATTCGCCTTCTACTGGGAGAAAACCGAAAAAGAAGAAAAAATTCTTTGAAAATGCGCCAGCTGCCAAGCGCAAGAGAAAACCTAAAAAGAGATAAAGATTGAGGCGGGGGGATGATTCTTTCATCCTCTTGCCGCGATTGGATGTAAAAAGGGGAGAGTTAGATGCCAAAAGGCTCAGGTAAACAACTAGCACAAAATAAAAAAGCATATCATGATTTCTTTATTGAACAAACGTTTGAAGCGGGAATCGTTTTAAAAGGGACCGAAATCAAAGCAATCCGTGCGGCCCGAGTGAATTTGAAGGATGCCTTCGCTAAAATAGAAAATGGCGAAATTTATCTTCATAATATGCACGTCAGCCCTTATGAGCAGGGAAACCAGTTTAACCATGACCCGTTGCGGACACGGAAACTTCTTTTGCATAAAAAAGAAATCAGTAAACTGATCGGTGTGACAAAGGAAACAGGTTACACCATTGTCCCGTTGAAAATGTATTTAAAGAATGGCTTTGCCAAAGTTTTAATCGGACTGGGTAAAGGGAAGAAACAATATGACAAGCGTGATGACCTGAAGAAGAAGGAAGCGAAGCGTGATATTGAACGTGCTTTCCGTGAACGTCAGAAGATGTAGAACTGCCAAGACCTTACAATTGATTTTTTGAACCAATCTGTTATAATTAATCCTGTACCGATGACAATTGAATATCAGCCAACTTGCTGACTATTCTTCTCTCGTACGCTCCATTTATATCATGGGGACGTTACGGATTCGACAGGGATAGTTCGAGCTTAAGTTGCGAGTCGAGGGGATCGGCCTCGTTAAAACGTCAACGCCTATAACTGGCAAACAAAACAACAACCTAGCTTTCGCTGCTTAATAACAGTCGATAGCTGTTCCTCCCTCCATGGCCCACGTGGTAGGGTAAGGGACTCACTCTAAGTGGGATACGCCGGAATCCACCGTCTGAGGATGAAGGAAGAGACCAATCAGACTAGCTGCTCTGCCGCCTGTCGATAGGCTAATGAGTTCGCGAAATGCGAATATATCGACTACACTCGTAGAAGCTTAAGTGCCGTTATGTCTGGACGTGGGTTCGACTCCCACCGTCTCCACCAATACATATATTGGTGGTTTTTTATTTGGTTTTTTTTCGTCGTTTTTGTCGAAAAATCGATAAATCGTATAATTCGCAGATATATCAGGATTTTTCGTTGATATATCTCCAATTTCGAAGATATATTCCCGATTTCGCAGATAAACTGTACAATTTCCATCATTTGCTGTAGAATCTTTTTGAAGAAAATAGGATTGGAGCGATGAAATTGATTGTAAAAAAGCGAAAAGTTCCTCTTGCCGTCCGCAAATTACGTGCATTAGCGTGCAGGCTTCCTCCGAATCACCCTAAAGTTCCCTTAATCATGAACGATCTCAAAAAAAGGGAAGCGGGCTATAAAGGGGAATGTTCCATTGATTTTCCATTAAGCTTTCTTGAACCGAAAAGCTATTTCATCTTCCACGATTTAAGGCTTCAGGATCAATCCCGATTTTTTCAACTGGATACCTTATTAATCTCCAAGAAATATGCGCTTATCATTGAAGTGAAGAACATTGCAGGGTCGATCTATTTTGATCAGCATTTCAATCAGCTCATTCGAACGATAGAAGGAAAAGAAACGGCCTTTCCAGATCCCATCATACAAGTCAGCCGCCAGGAATCACAATTGACCAATTGGTTCTTGAAAAACGGTTTTCCCTCACTGCCCATCCTTTCATTGATTGTCATCAGTAATCCCCAAACAATCATCCGTACAGCTCTTGAAAACCATGAACTCCACTATAAAGTTATCCATCGCGATGCACTTCCCACTAAAATTAATCAAATGGAGCATTCCATAACAGAATCCAGTTTTAGTGAGAAAGATTTGAAGAAAGCAATTCGCGTAATGAATAAACACCACATCGATGCGGACTTTTCCATTCTGGAACGATACAATCTTGCCGAAAAGGACCTAATTAAAGGAGTGATTTGTGAGAATTGTAAGGGCAATAAATTATTTAGAAGGCATGGCACATGGCTTTGCAATCAATGCCAACTCTCCAGTAAAAAAGCACATATCCCGGCTTTACGAGATTATTTTTATCTATTAGGCTCGACTATAACGAATCAGCAGTTGAGGGATTTTTTATGCATTTCCTCTTCATCCAGTGCAACACGGATTTTGCAATCATTGAATCTGACAAGCAGCGGTGTGAATAAGGGGAGGGTGTACAGACTGAATTTTGATGAGTGACTTTAACTCATTTCTTTATATTCACATCAACATTTTGGAGATTTTTTCTGAGACAAGATGTAATTCTTTTGCGCTTAATAATTTCTTCCAGATTGATTAAATCCTCCACTCTAACGCTGCACTTTCAGCAGTTTTGCAGCAACTAAGCCCTATGATAAAACAAAGACTCAAAAGAAGCTTCTCTTGAGTCTTTGTTCCGTCTCTATTCTTTTAATTCCTTGCCCATTCCCTTGAGGAAGTGAACGCCAAAGCCGATTGCCCGGTTTATGTCTGGATCATTCAATGTTTTCATTAATTCCAGAACGCCGATCTTCTTATCGGCCTGAAGGAATTTGTTTCCTTCATCGATTCCTGCAAGTGCACTGTTCAGCAGTTTCGTGGATTGTGCGGCATCGGCGTTCATCAAGGCTCCTGTTGCCCCCATAAGGGTATTGATCAGGTTTGTGACAGGTTGCCTTGTGATTTGTTGAAGTGCGATTTTCGCAATTTGTTCTTTTCCTTGAAGCATGGAGGTCGCGGCTTCGAATACTCCCGAGTCATTCAGTTCATTGACGATTTTAAACATATTGTTCAAGGCATCTTCATTATCGGTGACCAGCATTTTCAGTTCTTCCAGTTTTTGTAGCTTTATTTCTTCCTCAGTAATGGGATTATGGATTTCCGTTATAGGAGCTGCCATGATCTTCACCTTCCTTTTATTTATCCGTTAAGTGAACATACCCTGGACGGGCCCACTTACGTTCAACCTCGACACCATTTTGAGGATGACGTTTTTTGTTCCGTGGATTGGTACCCGGTAATGGAATGTCTCCGCTTGCGTTTAATACTTCCATGCGGACCATCGTCTGTTTGTAAGCAGGCGTGCTTGTGCGGCGATCATAGATGGGACCGGTCAGGAAGTTAATGGCAGAGTCTTTATCGACGGAGTTCATCGGTAAAAATAGCTCATTATTTTTAACACGGTCTGTGATCAATGCTTTTAACTTAACGGCCCCGAATGGAGACACTAAGCGAACGAGTCCGCCATCACTGACTTTGCGTTCTTTGGCAAGTTCTGGTGAAACCTCGACGAAAATATCAGGTACCTTCGATTGGATTCCATTGGATTTGTTCGTCATATTGCCTTCATGGAAATGCTCCAGCATGCGTCCATTATTGATATGAAGGTCATATTCTTCCGGGAATTTATGAGGTTCCACCCAGTCAGCCAGTGCAAAGCGCGCTTTTTTATCAGGGAAGTTGAAGCCATCTACATAAAGAAGGGGCGTGCTTGATCCATCATGGCTCCCCCAGAGGAAGCTGTTCCATCCTTCCAGCACCTCGTAATTGGCTTGGCTGAATATCGGTGACAGGCTTGCCATTTCGTCATAGATTTCACTAGGGTGAGAGTAGTTCCAATTCGCACCTAAGCGGTTGGCGATTTCTTGGGTGATTTCCCAGTCCGCCTTAGAATCTCCCATAGTGGGAAGGGCTTTATATAATCGCTGTACACGGCGCTCCGTATTGGTGAACGTTCCGTCTTTTTCAAGAGATGGAGCTCCGGGCAATACCACGTCAGCATATTGGGCTGTCCTTGAAAGGAAAATATCCTGGACAACAAAGAAGTCCAATCCGGATAACACTTTATCAACATGGTTGGCATCCGCATCAACAAGTGCCATATCTTCACCTACAAGATACATCGCCTTCATGTCGCCTTTTTCTATCGCTTTAAGCATTTCAATATTGTTCAAGCCTGGTTGGCCATCGATTTTCACACCATAAGCTTTTTCGAATTTAGCACGTGCCACGTCATCGGTAACATGCTGATATCCCGGAAGCCATGTTGGAAGTGTACCCATATCGCAAGCGCCCTGTACATTGTTATGGCCGCGAAGCGGATAGGCTCCCGCTCCTGGACGACGGTAGTTACCCGTAGCCAATAGCAGGTTGGAAATTGCCGCCGAAGTATCGGAAGCACCGGTGTTTTGTGTAACCCCCATTCCCCAAAGAATGCATGTTCCGTCTGCATCGCGAATGGCCTCAGCTATTTGGATCAATGTTTCTCTGGAAATGCCTGTGTGTGTTTCTGCATATTCCAGGGTATATTTCTCAAGTACTTCTTTATAATCGTCAAAGAAGTTAACATTTTCATTGATGAATTCTTGATCATGCCAGCCTTGATCGATCAAATATTTTGTAACCGCCATCAACCAGACTTGGTCCGTTCCTTGTTTTGGGCTGATATGGATGTCGGAACGTTCGGCCATTTCGTTTTTGCGGATGTCAGCTACAATCAGTTTTTGTCCGTGAAGCTTGTGTGCCCGTTTAACGCGTGTCGCCAGTACGGGATGCCCTTCTGCCGGGTTGGCCCCAACGATGATGACAAGTCCTGCTGCGGCGATATCCTTGATCGTACCAGCATCTCCGCCCATGCCGACTGTACGGAACAGTCCGTCTGTTGCCGGGGATTGACAGTAACGCGAGCAGTTGTCGACGTTATTCGTTTCGAACATTTGCCGTGCCAGTTTTTGAATGACATAGTTTTCTTCATTCGTGATCTTGGATGAGGAAATGAAGCCTACTGAATTTCCGCCGTATTGCTGTTTGATCGAACCCAGTCTGGACGCAACCAAATCAAGTGCTTCATCCCAGCTTGATTCAACGAATCTTCCATTTTTCCGAATCAGGGGCTTTGTCAAACGTTCTTCCGAGTTTACGAAGTCCCAACCGAATTTCCCTTTGACACATGTGGATATCGCATTGACGGGTGCTTCATGAGTAGGTTGGACTTTAAGGATTTTACGGCCTTTTGTCCAGACTTCGAATGTGCATCCTACCCCACAGAACGTACAGACCGTTTTTGTCTTCTTCGTCCGTGTCTCTCGCATTGCCGCTTCAATTTCCGAAATGGCAAAAATCCCGCTGTATCCAGGTTCCACTTCTTTGACAAGGTCTATCATTGGTTCCAGCATATCGTTTTTCAAGCCTGACATGAAACCTGCTTCGCCAAGCATCGATTTTTCCATTAATGCATTACATGGACAAATCGTTACACACTGTCCGCAGCCTACGCAAGATGAGTTATTGATTTCCGTTCCTTCATCCCAGATTACCCGAGGGCGATCTGCTTCCCAGTCGATGGACAGCGTCTCGTTGACCTGAAGGTTTTGGCACACTTCAACACATTGCCCGCATGCGATGCATTGATTGGCATCATAGCGGTAAAATGGATGGGACATATCGACGGCACCCAATTCCACTTTCGGTGTATAAGGATATTTTTGGTGTTCAATTTCCATTAATTCTGCCGTGTTATGTAGTTTGCAATTTCCGTTATTATTATCACATACAGTACAGTATAAAGAATGGTTTTCCAGGATTCGGTCCATGGCCTCGGTTTGGGCTTCTTTTGCCTTGCTTGAGTCCAAGGCTATATCCATGCCGCTCACTGCTTTTGTCGAACATGACCGGACGAGTTTCCCATTAACTTCGACGATGCATGTGTCGCATGTTTGGATCGGATCCACTTCAGGAACATAACAAATCTGTGGATGGGCCATCTCATTTTGGTTGATGACCTCCAGTATTGTCGCACCTTCATTAGCGGTATAAGCCTTCCCGTTGATTGTGATGGTGATGTTTGAATCGCTCATTATATTTCCCCCTTTTATAGCCAAAAAGACGCAAAAAAACCACCATGATTACACCTCCGTCTCTGAACGGAAATGTAGGTCATGGTGGAATAGTTTAATAGCAAAGCTTGCCAATATACCAATCCATACCATAATGGATAATTTTAAAAAAGATAGGACACAACAGTACACTATTATGCTCCCAACTTTCATCATTGATATTATACCTTTTATTATGGAAAGAAACAATCCTGGAAAGAGGGTATCATTCCCAAATCCCTTTCGTTTTTCTTCGCGTTGATTTATGATAAGAAAATTGAGAACTTAATTTTTCTTGAAATGGAGTGACGCAACGGTGTCAAAAGTTATCCATGAATTCAATGATATGATTCGTAAGCTGCGCAAGGAACTATTCGGTAAAGGACCAGAACGCATACACACGGTTTTCGTGGAAAATATGGCCGTTTCTACGTTATATGGAAATTTGACTCCTACGGAAATGTTCATATCAAGATCGGAGGAAGGAAGGGATATGGTCCATTCTGCTCGAACCAAAATGGTTCAGGATGTTTATTCGGAGAGTCCACCTGATGGAATGGAAGATCTGGTTGGAGCTAAACTGCTCCATTTGTTTTCAGACATCAAAATCAAAGAGAACATAGCGATTTCCGTATTCGTATTTGATAAGAATATAGCGGACAAACTCAACGGGCATTGACCAGGTTCCTTACATATTGGTCAATTGGCTCCTGGATAGTAAAAGGAGTGGGAACATGAAAGCGATTGAAATCAAGAGGGACATCATCCGAATAACCAAAGGTAACATCGAGCGGACGAAAGATGCGATCGTAACGGAGCATCCCGTTACTGTCAAAATAAATGGCCAGGAATTCGTCACGATGGTTTGTACACCCGAATACATCGAGGATATGGTGATTGGTTATTTGGCTTCGGAAGGCATCATCAAAAAATATGATGAGATAAAAGAAATCTGGGTCCAGGAAAAAGAAGGCTTTGTTCATGTGAAGACGGATAAAGTGAATCCCTACTTCCAGGACTTTCAAAATAAGCGGTATATTACATCATGCTGCGGAATGAGCAGACAAGGTTTCGTCTTTGTAAATGATGCATTGACTGCCAAGAAAATGGATGATGTTTCGGTGAAACTGACTCCTGATGACTGCTTCCGCTTGATGAAGGATTTACAAAATTCTGCTGTCACCTTCCAGAACACGGGCGGAGTCCACAATGCTGCTTTATGTGATGCCAATGGCCTCGTATTAAGCAGGATGGACATCGGACGGCATAATGCCTTGGACAAAATATACGGCCATTGCTTGAAAAATGGCATTTCAATGGAAGGGAAGGCTATCGTGTTCAGCGGCCGGATTTCATCGGAAATTCTTTTGAAAGTGGCGAAAATCGGCTGTGAACTGATACTCTCGAAATCCGCTCCAACTGAATTGGCTTTGGAGTTGGCTGAAGGATTGGGAATCACGACGGTCGGGTTCATTCGCAATGATTCATTGAATATCTACACATGTCCTGAAAGGATTCTATTGAATGACTGAGCATCCTTCGCTGGAAGGATGCTTATCGGAAAGTCCTGCCGGTTTGGCCTGGGCTTTTTTGTCTTTGTAAAAGGATATATCCAACAGGCCTTTTATGGTACAGTTTTTATAAAACATTCAAGGGAATTCGTATCGGGGGAAGGGTTATGAACGAAAGGGATTGGCATATTTTAAAGGTGTTGCATGAACACAGGAATATTACTAAAACGGCGCAAAGTTTATATATCTCGCAACCTTCTTTAACGAAACGGATTCAACAAATGGAGAAGGAATTCAATCTGAAGATTGTGGAGCGGGGAACTAGGGGAGTGCAGTTCACCCCTCAAGGTGAATATTTGGCCATCTGTGCAGATGAGATGCTGATCAGGCTCCGGCAGATAAAAGAGACAGCATTCAATATGGGTCAGGAGATCAGTGGAACATTACGGCTGGGTGTTTCCAACTATATTACGCTGCATAAGTTGCCAGGCCTGCTGAAAATATTTCGTGAGCGATTTCCTAAAGTGGATTTCCATGTGACAACTGGCTGGAGTAAAGAAGTGCTGAACCTCATTTATAAGGAAGATGTGCATGTCGGGATTGTTCGGGGGGACTATCAATGGTCAGGATCAAGGCATCATCTTTTTGAGGAAACCATTTGTATTGCTTCCAAGGAAGAAATTGAAGTCCGGAACCTGCCTTTCCTGCCGAGGATCGATTATGGGACAGATGCCCTTTTGAAAACAATGATCGATAATTGGTGGAGAGACAATTTTTCCGGACCTCCTTTGGTGGGGATGGAAGTGGACAAAGGGGATACATGCAAGGAAATGGTCAGGAATGGCCTGGGATATGGCATCCTCCCCAGTGTTTTATTGGAGAAAGACCAAAACCTCCGTCAAATGGACCTTAAGGACAAGCAAGGTAATCCCCTTATCAGGAATACATGGATGTTATATCATGAAAAGTCTCTGGAATTAAAACTGGTCAAAGAGTTTGTCGAATTTGTCAAAGGCGTCGATTTCATGAGGGATATTTAACGGGAAGCACAGAAACCTCTGTGCTTTTTTATCATTCCTTTTTTGAATGGATAACGATAATTTATTGGTATTTTAATTATGGTCATCCCGGCATTATGATAGATGGGAGATGTAAATCATCAGGAATTTGCCTAAGGAATGGAGAGGAAGTCAAGTGAGTGTCCTGTTTCTGATTGTATTGAATGTCATTGTACCAGTTTTTTTCCTTATTGGGGCGGGGGCCATTCTGCATCGTAAATTCAAGTTGGATATGAATACGTTGTCTAAATTGAATCACTTCCTGCTCATGCCCGCCATTAGCTTTGTCAATATCTATCAAAGCAAATTGGGCGGGGGGATGATTGTCCAGATATTCAGCTTCCTTGCTCTTCAAGCAGTAAGCCTCATCATCGTGAGTACAGTGGTAGCGAAACTAGCCAGGTTTGATCAAAGTCTTTCGGCCACGTTTAAAAATAGTGTAGTCCTGAATAACTCGGCCAATTTCGGGTTACCTGTCAGTCAGATGGTTTTTAATGGAAACCCCCTTGGCCTGTCGATCCAAGTCATCGTGATCATTTTCCAAAACCTGTTGACCTATACCTATGGATTGATGAATTCTGTTTCCGTCCATACAAAAAGTGCAAAGGGTGCCATTCGCGAGTTCTTGAAGAACCCCGTCATTTATGCTTTATTGCTTGGTTTAATATTACATTCAGTTTCTTTCGAAATCCCTCTGTTCTTATGGACCCCGATTGATAATATCGCGAGTGCCTTCATAGCCATTGCATTGATTACATTAGGTGCACAGAGTGCCTATTTGAAAATAACGCATTTCCCGCTTCCGCTTATCCTTAGCTTGGCGGGGCGTTTAATACTCTCACCATCCATCGCCTTCTTGATCATTCTCATGCTGGGCTTGGAAGGGACTGTCGCCCAAGGGTTGTTTATCGCAAGCTCATTTCCCACATCCAGAAACAGCGCATTATTTGCTTTGGAATATGACAACCATCCGGAGTATGCGGCACAGGCGGTTTTGATGTCGACTTTATTCAGCAGCATAACGGTAACGATGGTCGTGTATCTATCAAAAATACTATTCTAGCAGGGCTGCTCAAAAGTTTGTCTGCAGTTTAAAGTATTTGTAAAATCGAACCGCGCTTTCCGCGGCGTTCTTTACGCCTGTGGGGTCTCCCTTGGACACGCTTTTCCTGCAGGAGTCTCAATCACTTTGTTTCATTTAGATAGAACCCCTTTTGTTTGCAAACTGGGACTGCTCTGAAGGAGCAGTCTTTTCCCCTTTTCCCGCGATAAAACTTTATGAACAATATGAAGGTTTTGGAATTTATGCATTTTAGTTGGGCAATCATTGAAAGCGAAGATATTTTTGTAGAATTAAGAAAACGCTTTCAAAAGGGGGATTACTATGTTTTCTCGTAAAAAGATATCAGCGGTACTATTGGCAGGTTCGTTAGCTTTAAGTTTAGGTGCATGCAGCAGTTCGGGGACATCAGGAGAAAAGAAAGAAGATACAGGTTATCCGAAAAAAGCGATAACGGTCGTTGCGCCTTCGGGTGCAGGCGGGGGATGGGATTTAACGGCCCGTTCATTTACAAAGGTCTTGGGTGAGACGAAATTGGTGAACCAGCCATTGACCGTCGAAAACAAACCCGGCGGCGGGGGCGCTGTCTTCATGGCGGATTATGCAACACAGCAAGCGGATAATAATGACATGCTGTTCGTTAATTCACCGCCTGTCATCATCAATAACCTTAAAAAAGAAGGCAACAGTCCTTATGGATATAAAAATACGACTCCTTTGGCGCAGCTGACAAAGGATTATGGGGCGATAGTGGTAAAGGCGGATTCTGAATTCAAGGATTTGAAATCAGTGCTGGAAGCGGTGAAGAAAGATCCGCGTAAGCTGACCTTTGCAGGGGGATCTGCACCGGGATCCATGGATCATTTGATTTCCATTCTTCCAGCCTATGAATATGGCTTGAATCCAACCGAACTTAAATACGTTTCTTACGACGGTGGCGGGGAAGCGATTACGGCATTGCTTGGCGGAAATGCGGATGTGATCGGAACGGATGCATCCAGTGTCAGGGAATTTTTAAAAGCAGGAAAGATTAGAGTGTTGGCCGTAACCTCGAATGAACGTTTAGGTGGGGATCTTAAAGACATACCGACGGCAAAGGAACAAGGGGTCGATGCTGAATTCACGATTTGGAGAGGCGTTTTTGGACCTCAGAATATGTCTGGTGAAGCGAAAACCTTTTGGGACGGAACCATTGAGAAGCTAGTTGAAACTTCTGAATGGAAAAAGGAAGTGGAAGTGCAGGGATGGGAACAAGAATATAAAAATAGTGAAGAATTCAGCAAGTTTTTAGTAGAACAGGAGAAACAGGTGCAGCAATTATTGAAAGCTTTAGGCATGGAAAAATAATCGAGAAGAAGGGGGTGTTTTCACCTTCTTCTTATTTTCTGAAATGGGGGATTGTGATGGATGTTAAATTTGATCGCTTTGCTTCTGCAGCCTTTCTGGCTGTCGGAGTGCTGTTTATGATAGGGAGCAGGAAACTGGCCAGTTCTTCTTATGGAAGTTCCGTAGGACCGGACATTTTCCCTTTTGTATTGGGGCTCGTCCTTTCTCTTTTAAGTATTCGCCTGTTCTATGAGGCATTTCGGGGCAAGGGGCAGGAATCACGTAAGGACAAACTGCAATATAAACCTTTTATCATCATTCTGCTCTCCACCTTGATTTATATTTTGACGTTGGAAACGATAGGATATGTCATTACGACCTTTCTGTTTTTGTTTGTTTGCTTTCAAACGATGGAACGGAATAAGTGGGTGACATCGCTCATCATTTCCGCAGGTTTTTCCGGAATCATCTATTATTTATTCGTAAATGTGTTAAAGGGAACACTGCCGGGTTGGCCAATCTGGTTTTCATAAAAGGAAGGGGGATGTGAAGTGGGCACTTTTGATTATTTAATGCATGGATTTGAAACGGCACTAACTTGGTATAACATACTATTTGCATTTGTCGGAGTAATGATCGGTACGGCGGTCGGCGTTTTGCCGGGGATCGGGCCGATGAGCGGTGTGGCTCTTTTAATTCCGGTAACCGCTTCGATTACCGGTGGACTTCCTCCAGAGCAAGCGGCAACAAGCGCCATCATTTTACTTGCAGGTGTTTATTATGGAGCGATGTATGGAGGATCGACAACTTCAATCCTATTGAATACACCTGGCGAATCTTCTTCTGTCGTCACCACATTGGATGGCTACCAAATGGCCAAGAAGGGAAGAGCCGGGAGTGCTTTATCCATTTCGGCAATCGGTTCCTTCGTCGGAGGGATCGTCACCCTTATCGCCATGATTGCCTTGGCTCAGCCATTATCGACGATTGCCATTAAATTCGGTCCGGCGGAGTATTTTTCACTCATGCTTCTAGGGTTGGCGGCAGTCAGCGGCCTTGCGGGAAAATCCGTAACCAAGGCACTGATCATGACGGTTTGCGGTTTGTTGATCGGGACGATAGGCATTGATAATGTTTCCGGGATCGCCCGTTTTACATTCGATATTCCTTGGCTGTATCAAGGGGTCGAATTCCTGACGATCGCTGTTGGTCTATTCGCACTTGGGGAAGTATTCAAGACAATCTTGGAAAAGGACGAGGATGATGGGGAAATTGCAAAGATCAATAATTTGATTCCTTCCAAAGAAGAATTCAAGGAATCTGCGGGGCCGATTGCGAGGGGATCGCTCTTAGGTTTCTTTGTAGGGATCCTGCCGGGTGCAGGGGCCACTCTTGCTTCCTTCTTCTCATACCTTATGGAAAAACGGATTTCAAAAAAACCTGGGAGATTCGGTACAGGGGCGATCGCTGGCGTGGCTGGTCCTGAAACGGCCAATAACGCGGCTTCTGGCGGAGCGATGATACCATTATTGACGCTGGGAATTCCGGGTTCCGGTACGACGGCGATTTTAATGGGTGCGCTCATGATGTACAATGTTCAGCCAGGTCCATTATTATTCGAGGACCATCCCCAGGTGGCTTGGGGACTTATCGCCAGTATGTTCATCGGGAATCTGATGCTCCTCATCCTTAATCTCCCGCTCGTTAAGGTGTTTGCGAAAATCATTGAAACGCCAAAGAAATATTTGATTCCGATCATTATCGCGATTTCCATTTTTGGTGTTTATGCGGTACAAGTATCGACTTATGATTTATTGCTATTACTAGGGTGCGGGGTCTTGGGATACTTCTTAAGTAAAAATGATTATCCAATCGCCCCGTTGGTATTAGGCCTGGTTTTAGGGCCGATGATAGAAAACAATATGCGCAGGGCACTGACGATATCCGATGGGGATTACAGTTTGTTTTTCACTCGGCCGCTTTCGCTGACCTTCCTGATCGTAACGGTATTATGGCTGCTCATTCCGGTTTTACTTAAGAAGAGAGGGAAGGATGTTGTCATCAATATTGAAGGTTAATCAATATTTTCCGAATGTTGCGAAATAACCCCTTTTTTAAAGGGGTTATTTTTTATATGATGTAAGTAGAGGTGATTGAATGCGTTTACACACCAAGTTGATGCTGGGCATCTGTACGTTAATCATCTTAATGGGTGGAATCTTTGAAGTTATTTTCATAAATATCCTGGAAAATAACCTGAAGCAGGAAACAGGGGAAAAAGCATTGTCGGTTGCCCAGACCATTTCTTTGCTGCCTGAAATTAAACAAGCTTTTCGAACGGATCATCCTTCTGTAATCATCCAGCCCATCGCGGAAAGAATTCGCAGGCAGATCGATGCGGAATTCATAGTAATAGGAGATGAGAATGAAACACGGCTGTCCCATCCAAATCCCGACTTGATCGGAAAGAAAATGGTTGGGGGAGATAACGGCGAGGTTTGGGATGGGAAATCCATCATCACGGAGTCCACTGGCACATTGGGACCTTCCATAAGGGGGAAATCCCCGATAATCGCTAATGAAAAGGTCATTGGTGTCGTCTCCGTTGGCTACCTACAGGATGATATTGAAAAAGAAGTGTCCAGTATACAAAAAGAAAGATCGTCTTGATCATCTCTTTTATATTAATCGGCGGTTTGTTGGTGGCCTTTTTCATTTCATTCAATATAAAAAAGGCGATACTGGGTCTGGAGCCGAAAGAGATCGCCTGGATGTTTCAAGAGAAGCATGCCATTTTGGAATCCATTCATGAAGGCATCATTGCCATTGATGTTCATGGGAAAATCACGGTCGTCAATGAAACGGCGCATAAAATCCTTCATATTCCGAAAGGCGTCATGCTTCGCGGACAAAAAATCGAAGAAGTCATAACGCATACACATTTGCTTGATGTAGTAAGCACGGCACGGGCCGAATATGACCAGGAATTCATGATTGACGGTGAAGTTTTTTTGGCAAGCCGGATCCCCATTTTGAATGGACAGGGGGAAATCATCGGTGCCGTTGCAAGTTTGAGAAATAAATCGGAGCTATCCAATCTCCTTCAAGAACTGTCACATGTAAAGGCGTATGCAGAAGGGCTGAGGGCCCAAACACATGAATATTCCAATCGGCTTTATACACTGCTGGGCTTGATTCAACTTGGTTCATATAAAGAAGCAATGGATTTCATATCGAAGGAAGTCGATGTCACCCAGGGCTTCCTTCACTTTCTGATGAAGGAAGTGCCCGATCCGATCATTGCGGGGTTCATTTTAGGGAAGGTAAGTTTAGCCAGCGAGCTGAAAATTGATTTCACCATCGATAGAGAAAGCAGTTTTAAAGATATTCCGTCCGAAATAGATCGGGATTTATTAGTGACGATCATCGGCAATCTCATCAATAATGCCTTCGAAGCTGTACGGGAAAACGAAAGGGAGGAAAAAAGGGTATCGTTGTTCGTCACCGACTTGGGTAAAGAGGTGATCATAGAGGTTGAAGATAATGGAAAAGGGATGAGCTCAGAGGTTACCGAAATGATTTTCCAGGACGGTTTTACGACGAAAAGCCATCAAACCAATTCAGGTATAGGTTTGAGCCTTGTTCAGGAAGCAATTGATGGTTTAGGGGGATATATCACTTTTTCGACGAAAGAAGGGGAATATACGATCTTTACCGTAGCTATACCAAAAAACAGAGGGGGATGAAATGATGGCCCATCGCGCTATAGAAGTTCTGATCGTCGAGGATGACCTGCGGATTGCCGAGATACAAAAGCTATTCATCGAAAAGCTTGAGGGGTTTCAAACGATCGGGATCGCATCAAGCTATGACGAGGCTAAAAGCTTCATTGAAATCATGCAGCCGGATCTATTGCTGCTCGATATGTATTTTCCGGATATGAATGGGCTCGATATCCTGAAAGAAATCAAGCAGCAAAGCAAACAAATGGATGTCATCATGATAACGGCGGCTAAAGAAATCGAAAAAGTCCAGGAAGCCATCAAGATTGGCATATTTGATTATATAATCAAGCCTGTCGCATTTGAACGTTTCAAGCAGTCCTTACGCCGGTATCAAGAGTATCACATTAAACTGTCTGAATTGGAAAAGGGCAATTTTCCCGTAACGCAGCAACAGGTGGACAAGCTTTTGCGAAAGGAAATGAAAGAAAAAGAGAGGGAACAAACTTCACTGCCAAAAGGAATCGATCGGATGACTTTGGAGAAGGTGATGGTTGTGTTGGGGAAATCTTCCCCGGGGTTAACTGCGGAAATAGTGGCGAAGGAAATCGGGGTGAGCAGGACAACGGCAAGGCGGTATCTGGAGCACTTGATGTCAGAGGAAAAAATTGATGCCGATTTAACATATGGCACGGTAGGACGACCTGAACGGGTTTATGCCATCAAGATATAATGGGTTCGCCAAAGGCGGATCTTTTTTTACTTGATCGCATAAATGCAGGCGATTTCTTGGAATCGGATTGATGGGAAATTCACGTTTTTTGAAGTTTAAAAATGATGAATGAGGAAAAAATACGTGTGAAAAGTTTTGATGCAGACAAGTATATGACAAGTGTCATGGCAGGGATTTGACGTTTATGACTATAGAAAGTCGATTATTAATCTTATACTTAAAGCAGAGATGCCGACATCGTTTTTCGAATTAATGCATTCAAACACTCCATATATTTTAAGAGGAGGAAACCATGAGTAACCATAATCAAAAACAATTGAGAAAAGATATTGCCCCTTTTGAAAAATCCAATACTAAATCAAGCGTGAAACAGCTCATAAATACATTTCCGCCATTTTTCCTGTTATGGTATTTAGCTTATCAAAGCTTAACCATTTCATACTGGCTGACACTTGCATTGGCCGTTCTTGCTTCAGGATTCGTAGTCAGGATTTTCATCATTTTCCATGATTGCTGCCATCAATCGTTTTTCAAAAGCAGGAAAGCGAATAGCGTCCTGGGTACAATCAGTGGGATCGTTACATTATTTCCGTATGAGCAATGGAAGCATAGCCACTCCATACATCATGCAACAAGCAGTAATTTAAACAAACGCGGTACAGGGGATATTTGGATCATGACCGTTGATGAATATATCGCCGCTTCATTCTGGGGGCGTCTTGCTTACCGTTTATATAGAAATCCGATCGTCATGTTTGGATTGGGTCCATTTTATCTATTTCTTGTATCGAACCGTCTGAATAAAAAGGGCGCTAAAAAGAAAGAACGGATGAATACGTATTTGACAAATGCTGCAATCGTGGCAATTTATGGTCTTTTATGCTTGGCTATCGGATGGCAGGCATTCCTGATGATTCAGGTACCGATGCTTTTTGTAACGGGATCACTGGGCATCTGGCTGTTTTATGTACAGCATCAGTTCGAAGATTCTTATTTCGAAGAGGAATCTGAATGGGATTACGTGAAGGCTGCCATTGATGGAAGTTCTTATTATAAACTTCCAAAGGTTTTGCAATGGGTAACCGGTAATATCGGTTTCCACCACGTGCATCACCTTAGTCCAAGAGTGCCAAACTATAATTTGGAAAAAGTCCATGATTCCACCCTGCCATTGCAGCAGGCAACGACAATCACCCTTAGTTCAAGTTTAAAATCGCTTCGCTTTCGCCTTTATGATGGAGAAAACAAGACGTTTGTAAGCTTTAAAGAGATTAAGGAACGTCTAAATGAAACAAAGTCTAAGGTGGAAATCAATAATAAACGTCCAAGTCTGCAAGAAAAATAAATAGTTCATCAAAAAACCATTCGATTCCCATTGGATGGTTTTTTGATGAAACTCCTTAGTATATACTAGGGTAAAAAGAAATAGAGGCGGCGCCATGCAAAGTTGGTATCATATCTTTCCGAAAAACACAGGGCTGAGCCCTTATGTCTGGATCATTTTTTGTATCCTTCCTTTTTATTTCATCTTCAAATCCTCTTCGATGTTGGAGATAGTCTTTGGAATCGTCATGATCATTTTGTTTTTCATATCATATGGTCTCTCATTCGTTTCGAAGGGATGGCCCGTATACGTATGGACGGCGATACAAATAATCATTTCCATATCGATGACCATATTTTTCAGCTACATTTACTTTTCACTCTTTTTGGCATTCTTTATTGGGAATGTTCAAAATAAGGTTGGCTTTTTCGTATTATATTCAATCCAGCTATTGGCTACCATCGTGTCTGTCAATATTGGCTTCATCATGAAAGACCCTACCTTCTTTTCGCAATTTCCCTTTATGCTCATTTGTGTGGTAGGCGTGATCCTTCTCCCTTTCAACACGTATAATCGGAACAAACGGGGTATGCTGGAAGAACAATTGGAGGACGCCCATAAACGAATATCAGAGCTTGGCAAAATGGAAGAACGTCAGCGGATTGCCCGTGACCTACATGATACACTTGGACAAAAGCTGTCCTTGATTGGCTTGAAAAGTGACCTTGCAGGGAAATTGATCGATTTGAATCCGGAGACGGCCAAGAAGGAAATCAAGGATATCCGTCAAACGGCGAGGACGGCACTCAAGGAAGTACGTGAAATGGTGTCGGAAATGCGTGGGGCGAAGCTAAGCGATGAAATCATCCGGGTCAAGCAAATATTGAAAGCGGCAGAGATAGAATTCAATTTGGAAGGCACCACGGAATTGCGAGATACTCCATTGCTTGTTGAAACGGTTTTGAGCATGTGCTTAAAGGAAGCTGTGACCAATATCGTCAAGCATAGCGGTGCGGACTGCTGTAATATCGTCATCGAAGAATTACAAACAGGGGTGACGATCACAGTACAGGATAATGGAGTGGGACTTTCACATCGATCAGAGTATATTAAAGGAAATGGACTTCAAGGAATGAAAGAAAGGCTCGAATTCGTTAATGGCAGCCTGGATATTAGATCAACAGATGGAACGACACTGTATATAAGGGTTCCGAATGCTATAAAAAATAATGGATAGGTGGGATTAACCTTGATTCGAATCGTAATTGCCGAAGATCAGCGGATGCTGCTTGGCGCACTAGGTTCCATCCTTGATTTGGAAAGTGACATGGAAGTTGTCGGAAAAGCGAGCAATGGGGAAGAAGCAATGAATCTCGTCAATCAATTAAAGCCGGATATCTGCATAACCGATATTGAAATGCCAGTTAAAACCGGGCTCGATGTAGCGGAGGAGATCAAGGATCAGGGCCACCAATGCAAAGTCATCATTTTGACCACCTTTGCACGTCCTGGGTATTTTGAAAGAGCAAGAAAGGCCGAGGTAGGCGGATATCTTCTCAAGGATAGCCCTAGTGAGGAACTGGCGAACTCGATCCGTGTCATCATGGATGGGCGGCGCATTTATGCTCCCGAGCTGGTGGATATGGCTTTCGAAGAAGAAAACCCTTTGACTGAAAGAGAGAGCCAGGTGCTCAAATTGATCGCAGATGGTAAGACCACAAAGGAAATAGCAAGCCAGCTTTATCTGACCAATGGAACGGTCCGTAATTATATATCAGTCATCCTTGATAAATTGGATGTAAGCAACCGCGTAGAAGCGATCGTAAGATTCAAGGAAAAGGGCTGGTCAAAAGATTGAACAAAGCGTAAATCCCTGGAGGCTTCGCAAATCAAAAAAGCACAGTGTCAGGATTGAAATATGGTATATTAATTTCTATTACATAAGGAAAGAGGATGACCATTATGCAAAAGGCTACATTTGCTGGAGGCTGTTTCTGGTGCATGGTGACACCATTTGAAGAACAACCGGGGATTGGGGGAATCGTATCCGGTTATACGGGAGGACATGTTGAAAACCCGACTTACGAGGAAGTGAAGAAGGGAACTACTGGGCATTATGAAGTCGTGGAAATCACTTTCGATCCTCAGTTATTTCCTTATGAAAGATTGCTGGAACTATATTGGCAGCAAATCGATCCAACCGACGATGGCGGTCAATTCCATGACAGAGGAAGCCAATATCGGACGGCCATCTTCTATCATGATGAAGCTCAAGAAAAACTGGCCCTTGAAGCGAAAGAAAAGGTAGCGGCCAGCGGGAAGTTCCAGAAACCAATCGTAACGGAAATCCTTCCGGCCCAAACCTTTTACCCTGCCGAAGAATACCATCAAGGCTATCATAAAAAAAACAAAGATGATTATAAAGCGGACCGTGCGAAATCGGGACGCGATGAATTCATTGGCCAGCATTGGAACGGTGAATGATATGGATCGGGTGTGTTTTCACATCCGGTTCTTTTTATTGTCCTTTTAAAGGTACAAAAATTAAAATCATTATTTTATGCGGAGGGGTCAATTTCTCATGATATTTTCATATTTCTTCAGTACACTAAGGGTTAGGTGGTGATGATCATGAATAAGAGAATTTTAATAATAGAAGATGAAGAAAAAATAGCGAGGGTCCTTCAGCTGGAACTTAATCATGAGGGTTATCAAACAGAATCGGCTTTTACGGGAAAGGCAGGTCTGGAAAGGGCAGAAGCCGAAGAGTGGGATTTAATCTTATTGGATGTGATGCTGCCCGAGTTGAATGGCATAGAAGTACTAAGGCGTTACCGAAAAAAGAATGGATCGACACCGGTCATCCTTCTGACCGCAAGGGATGCTGTGCCAGACAAGGTGAACGGCCTGGACCATGGCGCGAATGATTATGTAACGAAGCCGTTTGAAATTGAAGAGCTGCTGGCACGGATCCGTGCTTGTTTTCGTACCAATGTAAGGGAGAGCCAATCAGTAGGGGAAGCGGATGAATTAAAGCTCCATGATCTGAAGCTGAACCTTGGTACTAGGGACATTCACAGGCAAGGCAATAGGATTGAGCTGACTTCACGCGAGTTCGATTTGCTGGTTTATCTTTTGCAAAATAAAAATCAAGTGCTTTCAAGGGAGCAAATCCTGACACATGTATGGGGATATGACTTTGCAGGGGATACGAATGTGGTTGATGTGTATATCCGTTATTTGCGCAAAAAGATAGATTATCCCTTTGAGCAGCAGCTCATCCATACTTACCGCGGGGTTGGTTACAGCCTGAAGGAGCCAGTATGAAGATTCGGACGAAAATCCAATCGTATTCCAGTCTTTTTTTAAGCGTCATGCTCATATTGTTGAGTATCATCGTTTTAATCGCCTTCCTTTGGATATCGTTAGAGAGGGAACGGGATCTGCTTGAAGATCAAGCTTCATTAATCGAAGAAAATATCCTGACGAAAGATTTGATTTCCGGTGATTCCGATTTAATGGAGCCGTATATCCCGGACGATGGAATGGTGCGGATATTCGACACGGATGGAAGGCTGGTAAAATCATTTACGGATGAAGAGGACCTCAAGGGGCTTGCGGTTAAATCCATTAACGAGAAAGGATATGATTTTGCCAAAGCTGACGGTGAATATGTATTGACCTACCGTTATCCTTATCCTGATGAGGGGAAGAAACTGGGGATGATCGAGGTCACACAGCCGCAGGATACCCTCCTTGATAATTTATCGACGCTTGCCCTCGTTTTGGGCGGTGCATCCCTTTTTGTCATTCTGTTATCGATTCTTGCCGGTAAGTGGCTGGCCAACCTGATCCTCAAACCGATATCGGTCATGAGCGGAACGATGAAGGATATTGAGAAAAGCGGGGAATTCAAACGGATACCGCTATCGGATCAATCAAAGGACGAGCTGCAGGTGATGGGAGCGGCATTCAACAGGATGATGGAAAGGCTGGAGCGGAATTATAACCAACAGCAGCAATTCCTTTCAGATGCCTCACATGAATTGAAAACACCGATTACGGTAATCGAAAGTTACTCCTCTCTATTGAAACGCTGGGGAATGAAGGATCAGGCTATTCAGGAAGAGGCAGTGGAGGCAATCCATCATGAAGCCGTCCGGATGAAAAAGCTGACGGAACATCTTCTGCAGTCAGCTTCCCAAACGGAACCTTCAGAAGATGTGGAAGGGAAAATAGAACTCATTTCGTTTTGTGAAGGGATTGCCCAAACATTCAGAAGGACGGGAAATCGTGAAATAACGATAGAGTCAGAGTTTAAGGAAATCTATGCAATGACCATTTCCAGTAAGCTTGAACAGGTAATTGTCATCCTATTGGACAATGCAATGAAATATAGTGAATCAAGTATACAGATCATGATAAAACGGCAGGATAATGAAATTGTCATCGGTGTGAAAGATCACGGCGGAGGGATATCATCAGAACATCTCCCACATGTATTTGACCGTTTTTATCGCGTTGATTCTTCAAGGGCAAGGAAAACGGGAGGCAATGGACTCGGGCTATCCATCGCCCGGACGCTTGTAGAGTCATTCGACGGTAAATTGGAGATTCAAAGCGAGGTGGGAGAGGGAACGCTGGTGACTCTTACTCTTTCTCATCAAATTCTAATCTAACGCTCATGTTCATTTCATGAAGGGTGCTTATTATAAAGGTAACAACTTAAAGGAGGAATCATTCATGAAAAAACAGTGGAGTACGATTAAAGAAGGTATCATTCAAAGGAAAAAGGTAATCATGACAGTGTCCATAGCGTCTGTATTGCTTTTCGGCGGTGCTGCTGGAACGGCGGTATATGCAGTCAATAAGGGGAACCTATCCGAGGATGAGGCTGTCAAAATGATTTCAGAAAAACTAGGCGGGGAAGTTACTCAATTTGAAAAGGATTGGGACCAGCCGATGACCTATGAGATGACCGTAAAAACGAAAGAAGGCTATCAGGACGTTGACGTTGATGCTGAAAAAGGAGAGATTCTTTCTCAGGAGATGGAAGACGGTGATGATGAGGATATGAGCACACAACAAGCCGTGGAAACTGCAAAAGTCAGCAGTGATCAAGCTGAAAAGATTGCCTTGAAAGCGGTGGATGGTCAAGTAACGGATATGGAGCTGGATTCAGAGAATGGCACCCTTGTGTATGAGCTGGAAATAAAACAAGGACTAAAGGAATATGATGTAGTGGTGGATGCCACCACGGGAAAAGTATTGAAAAACCAATTGGATGATTAATCATATGTCATGTCGATAGTAATCCATGATATAAGGAGATTGAAGTATATGAAAGGATTTGCCGGGTGGCAGATCCTTTTTTTATTTGCCAAGCCAGTGGGGAAGTGAAGCTTCCGCATCCTTAACGATCATATTAGTTCCTGGCTTCAGCATTGTTGAAAGATGGGCTGTTTATATATATAAGATGGAATTGAAAAGAAGAATCGTGAATAGGGGCATTAAGGAATCATATACAATGGAGGAATGTTTATGGGAAATTTGGAAAGGGCCCTGTACTTAAGGGAAAAGAAAGAATTCGAAAAATCCAATCGTTTATTGATGGATCTGGCAAAGCAAAACCCTGGCGATGCAGTCATACAGTATCAGTGTGCCTGGAGTTTGGATATTCTCGGACTTGAGGTAAAGGCGGTGCCCTATTATGAAGCGGCACTCGAATTAGGTTTGCCGGAGGACGATGCAAAAGGGGCCTACCTCGGGTTGGGGAGCACATATCGCACCATAGGGGAATATGAAAAATCAAGACGGACATTGGAATCCGGGCTGGCGAAGTTTCCTGGGGATAAGGCTTTATTGGTATTCAGGGCCATGGCATTTTATAATTTGGGCCAACATGATCTTGCGATGGAATCTCTTTTGAAGATCATTGCCGAAACGTCGAGGGATCGAGAAATACAATCTTATGCTAAGGCGATAGAATTTTATAGTGATAAACTGGATAAAGTTTTCACATAATCGTAATCATCCCCAAACTATCCACAAAACCTGTATAAACAAGTCATTTTTACATAGCAGAAATGAATGAATCAACAAATTTGATGGGAAAATCCTTGCTTTTGCCACTTTTACGGATAAATGAATGTGGATAACCTCGGATTGTGGATAACTTCCCGGTGTTATTCACTACTTTTCCACAGGTAATCCACATATTCACCTTTAATATGAAAAAAACACTGGCGATTAAGTCTCCAGGAATTTTTTATTGTAATGACTTAAGGCTAAAAGGGGATAAATATAACGATAGCTATGATAATGGATATACAAAAAATCTGCCATTCCCTGGCCTGCAGGATAATCATTGGTCCAGCTTTCTTGTTGACCTGCACGGATGAGATAGGCAATGCCTTTTTCAATCTCTGCTGTCGGCTTTTCTGATGCCGATATCAACGCATCCACAGCCCAGGCTGTATGTGTCAGTGTGCTAGTTCCGAGGGGGATATATCGTTGCTTGATATCACTGTAACAAGATTCACCCCAGCCGCCATCTTCATTTTGAATTTTCTTCAACCAAGTTAAGGCTTTTTGGATGGATGGATGTCCAGTAGCTTGCCCTGCTGCCTTCATTCCGGTCAGTGCAGACCATGTGCCATATAGATAGCAGATGCCCCAGCGCCCATACCAGGAGCCATCACGCTTCTGGTCTTCCAAAAGCCAATCCACCGCTCTTTTACTGACTTCTTCCGGCTTTTTCATATTTGTATAGTTCCCCAGGAATTCCAGCGTCCTTCCTGTCAGATCAGCGGTGGAAGGGTCAGTCAGGAGATATTTAGAACCCTCTATAGGAAGAAGCTGCAGCCATTTATGGTCGTTATTCCGTTCGAAGGCTGGAAATCCACCGTCATCATTTTGCATGGAGATCGTGAAGGCGACACCGCGCTGCCAGCTGTCCCGATTATCCGGTTTCGCTTGCAATTGCTTAGCCAGCGCCCGCAGTGAGGCGGTCGTATCATCGACATCCGGATTCATGGTATTCAAATCCGAGAACCCCCAGCCGCCAGGAATTGCGTCAGGATTATGAATCAGCCAATCTCCATACATATAATGCTGGCGTGACAACAAGTACTGATTGGCCGCCTTGACCGCTTTGTCTTTGAAAGGCATTCCCGCTTCTTGAAGGGCGTAGCTTATTAAGGAGGTATTCCAAACATGGGGCGTCGTGAACTGGATATGTGTATGTCCCTCAATGGAGCAGGCCATCCCCTTCAGACCGGCAATGGCCTTTAGAATCACTGGATCTCTTTTCGAATATCCAATTGAAAGGAGGGCAAAGATCATGAAAAAGGTGGAGCCGAAATAATTGTACAGTGTCCCGTCTGGTTCCAGCCTGTCGAGCATGAACCTTTTCGTTGAATCCAGGGCCAAGGAATGCAAATAATCCGGATATCCAATCAAGGTTTTGACGCCTGTTTGAAGTTTGGAGAAGAAGGAACGATATTCTTCGGTACGGTATTCTTCCCACACTTGCTCTTCGGAACTGTCCTCCCTTGTTTGAAATAAATCTTTTAAACTTGGCGTGTCCGGGGTCGTGATCTGAAACTTTTTATGGCCAAGCAATAGCAATGGAATCATGTTGACCCGCCCATATACGGAAAGATCATAAATGCTGACGAAAAAGGTCGGAGGCAGTAAGACCACTTCGAGAGGAATGGGGAATAGGCGCGGCCATTGATATTGTCCGGTGACAGTAAGCATCATTTTCGTTAACATTTTGGCCTGTTTGATGCCGCCCTTGGAAAGAATGAATTGTTTGGCTTTCCTCATATGGGGATGATTCTTATTGCGGAGTCCGCTAAAAAGAAGGCCATAGTAAGCCTCGATCGTAACCGTAACATTGCCGTCCTTCTCATCTTGGAAAAGTTTCCATGACCCGTTTTCCGTTTGCTTGCTTTCGATTCTTTTTACTAAAGCCTCTATAAGAGGAGTATCTTCCATATCTAGAATTTTCAATAATATGATCATATAGGCATCTGCTGTTATCCCGGTGTCAAAGGGATAATTCCACGAACCATCAGCGGATTGGTCTTGTTTCAAGCGATGAACAAGGCGATTGATTTCCGATTGTACATGTTGGTTCAATGTCTTTCCTCCTCAAAAAACACATTTTCCGTTTATATGTATATTCAAAACTTGTCGTTGCATTCAAGAAATCATGTCAGGCGCATCGTCCCACATGAATAAAGGAGGGGGGAACTAAAAACGCTTTGGCAATGAAAGCTGCCAAAGCGTCATTTAGATCCTATGCATCATTTAACTGGTAAGGAAGATGACCGCATATAGCGGTAAATCGGCAGTTCTTTTCCTTTGGCAGCCGGGATGAAATTGAATGTCACGTAGCTGTCTATGCCTTCAGGTTCGAGGGCAAGGGAGATGAAGTTGGCATGAGGCTGAGCCATGTCGAATACATAGCTTCCTGTTGGGAAATCCCGAGTTTTTGAAGTGACGTTGGTCGTGACTTCCCTTGTTGAATGTCCGCTTTCCAGTTCAGCGGAAACTTTTATATCATTGACCCTATAGCTTTCAACAGCTACCTTCATGGGTTTTTTTAATTTTTTCACTTCTACTCCCAATAGCTGAAATTTTTCAGCGATATTTTTATATTCGGGCGGAAGGATATAGGCTGTCGGACGATCTCTGACAAGGGTAGGGTAGGCATCGGTTGAATCCAGCCAATCGATGGAGGCATCGACCATTTTCGCTTTCGCTAAATCGACTACCGTCAATTTTTGATCCTTAACCAATTTATTTTCGCTGGTGATGACGATTTTATCGTTATCATTTTCTCTTCGCCCTTTTTGCACGATTTCCGTTTCGGCCTGTTTAACGGCCTTTTTAACTTTACTTGCCTGTTCGGCTGTCGTTTTGATGAAGGCTGCCTGTGCTGTAGCTTGTGCAAAAACACGTCGATTAAAGTCGGTACGGCCGATATTGATTCCCCTTGTTTCGATTAAATAGGTCATTGTATTTTTCAAACCAAGGGCGTTTCGGCCAATCCGGGCTTCGGTGCTTCCTTCTGTGGCGGTAAGGACCCCATCATCAGAAGTGGCCAGTGTATAGTAATCGTGATAGGAAAGCTTTTCTTTTTCCAATGTTTTAAAAACATTGGGTAAAAGCAGTTGATCGGATGCTTTTCGAAGCTGTTCGGGAATATTTAAATTCTTGGCTGAGGAGATGAGTAAATCATAGGAAGCGATCGATCCATTTGCTCCGACCTTTTTCAGGGGGGCGGGATTCACTGTATATTCATGTACATCCAGAATGACTTCCGGTTCATAATCATCGATTGATTGATGAATCGTCTGAACTTCAGGATATTCCACTTTTAAGTAGTCCCTATTCGCATCCATGTCATTTGCGGTAAATCGTTTGAAATAATAAGAGCCATCGGGATTGACCCGTGGAACGATGGCAACATTGACTTTATCGAGGACATCACCAAGCTTGCCTTCAGCCAGCCATTGTGCAAGGACTAATGTTGATTCACCAGATGCGGGTTCATTGCCATGGATCTGGCCTTGAATCCAAATCAATGGTTTATGGGAACCCTTAATCGGTTTTTTTGAATCCTTGCTGAAAAGAAGCATCGGGATGTCGCGTCCTTCTGTGGATTTACCTATCGTCTTGACCTGGATGTTCTTGTTTTTATGGGCGAGGGACTTGATATGATCAAACATTTCTTCCTGGCTCGTAAAGGCGATCTTGTTTTGTTTAAAGGCTGGGGTATTGAAAGAAACATTAGGGTCAGGGAAAAGGTGGGAGAGGTTATCTGGTTGAATGTAGCTTGGACCATTTCCATAATAAGGGGTGAATTCTTCGGCTTCGGCTAAGGGGCCAGGCAATCCAGTGACGAGACCTAGTGTTACGACTGATACAATGGTAGGAATGATTTTTTTCATGGATGTCCTCCTGTCTATCTTTTTCCATAAATTATCATATATTAAACTATTTATACAGTGAAAACGTATGAAAATAGTGAAAAATAGGAAGTAACGACTAGATTAATGATTCCATGGTAAAATTCGCAATCCTTTTAATAGATGTTCATCACCTGTATTCTGTATAATTACAGGTGGAAAGTCAAAATGATACAGATCAAGCTATTTGCTTGGCCCGTATCATTTCAATTCATCATATAACTTATTTAAAAGATCCTGTGAATCTTCGCCGCTCATTATCTGGCCGTTCACTTTCGCATAGGGGGTTTTCTTACAAAGCTTACACTCACTCAAACATTCATATTCCTTATATTGAATCCTTGGATTCTCTAAGAACTTACCATAATCGGCAATTGTTTGTTCATTAAGGAAGCGGTCAAGATTATTTTGGCAAAATTCAATCTGGATTTTCGCCTTTTTTGAGAACACTTTGGATAACAAGTTTTTCATCATATCGCTTCTTTCATTGGAAGAGTAAATATTTGTTATTTTGATTTTATCACTTCCTGAAACGAAATGCATGGTTGATTCATCCGAATCCATTACAATTTAACTATCGGGAGAATATCAAGTAATTCCCTTGTATATATTGACACATGTCCAAGAAATGATAGAATAAGAATGGATGATAATGAATCTCATTATCACGAATGGAAGATCCTTGTAACTATTGCAATTTAATGAGTCCCGTTTCAATAGGTGACTTAATGATAGTCTTTATTCAAATATATTTAATTAAAAATATTATCGCTGTATTAAAGTGAGATAGGAAGAGTAGGAAATGTAGATGAAGATAAGATATTTAGTCATGGCGTTAATTGTTCTATCATTTACGTCATTATTCATTGGTGTAAAAGATATTACCCCCCTGGATTTATTGAATCTCAGTGATGATAAAGTGCAAATCATGCTGCAAAGCCGTTTCCCCAGAATGGTGACCATAGTCATTGCCGGTATTGTGATGAGTATAAGCGGTCTGATCATGCAGCAATTGAGCCGCAATAAATTTGTATCCCCGACGACTGCCGGTACCATGGACTCTGCAAGGCTGGGACTTCTTCTTGCCATTATCATTTTTCCATCGGCAGCACTTATTGAGAAAATGGCATTCGCTTTCATATTCGCTTTGGCAGGTACATTCTTGTTCATGAAAATTCTTGATCAAGTGAAATATAAGGATACGATCTTCATTCCATTGGTTGGTTTGATGTTTGGTAATATCGTAGGATCGATCTCGACCTTCTTTGCCTATAAATATGATTTGATTCAAAGCCTCAACACATGGATGAATGGTGATTTCTCGATGATCATGTCGGGAAGGTACGAACTTATATATCTAAGTATCCCGCTAGTCATTCTCGCATACTTCTTTGCCAATAAATTCACTGTGGCAGGGATGGGTGAGGAGTTTGCTATCAATCTAGGACTCAATTATAAGCTTATAGTCAATTTTGGATTGATCATCGTGGCATTATCCTCCACTGTCGTTTTGTTAACGGTGGGAACGATTCCTTTCATAGGATTGATCGTACCGAATATTGTATCCCTTTACCTTGGTGACAATTTGAAAAAGAGTCTTTCTCATACAGCATTGCTAGGGGCAGTCTTCCTATTGATCTGCGATATTCTGGGCAGGATCCTCATATATCCATTTGAAATCCCGATCGGACTCGTGGTTGGTGTGATAGGAAGCGCCGTATTTATCTATCTGATACTGAGGAGAAAGGCATATGAATAATAAAAGTAGGATCATTATATTGGCTGTTCTTGCAGCTGCTTTAACGGCAGGTTATATCTTTTGGGACCTTGGCCCGAATTGGGATTATGCACTGCCGAGAAGGGTCATAAAAATCATCGCCATCATCGTGGTTGGCTGTGCAATTGCTTTTTCAACAGTAATTTTCCAGACGGTCACGAATAATAAAATCCTGACGCCAAGCATTTTAGGGTTGGACTCCATGTATATGCTGATTCAAACGGGAGTGATTTTCATCTTCGGTTCAACGCATATCATGATCATGAATAAAAATCTCAATTTCCTGATAACACTTGCGGCCATGCTCATTTTTGCAAGCCTGCTGTTCAAGTTCATGTTCAAGAAAAACCGCAATATTTACTTCCTATTGCTGATCGGTATCATCTTCGGAACCTTATTCGGCAGCATGTCTTCATTCATGCAGGTATTGATTGACCCGAATGAATTCCAAATCATTCAAAATAAAATGTTCGCCAGCTTCAATAATGTCAACACGGACCTGTTAACGTTAGCTATTATCCTCATGATTGCGGCAATGATATATTTCATGAGATTTCTGAAGTATTTAGATGTCATGTCCCTAGGGAGGGACCAAGCCATAAACTTGGGTGTGGATTATGATTTTGTCACGAAGCGGGTTTTAATCGTCGTTACGGTTTTAATTTCCATTTCGACTGCCTTGATCGGTCCGATCACGTTCCTTGGATTGCTTGTTGCAAATGTGGCTTATCAATTCATTAAGTCCTATCAGCATAAACATATCCTCCCGGGTGCAATGCTGATCAGTGTGATTGCCTTGGTCGGCGGCCAATTCATTGTAGAGAGGATCTTCACGTTTTCCACGACCTTAAGTGTCATCATCAACTTTGTCGGCGGTGTCTATTTCATCTATCTTCTATTAAAGGAGAATAAATCATGGTAGAAGTGAAAAATTTATTCAAAAAATATAATAATAAAACAGTTGTCGAGGATGTTTCCATTGAAATAATGAAAGGGAAAATCACATCCTTCATCGGTCCCAATGGAGCGGGGAAAAGTACCGTCCTTTCGATGATCAGCCGTCTCATTACCCGGGATTCAGGAGAAGTCCTGATCGAGGGTAAGGATATGGGGAAATTCAATAGCAATGAACTTGCGAAAAAGATTGCCATCTTAAAGCAGGCTAACCACATCAATATCCGTTTAACGATTCGTGAACTCGTCGCCTTTGGCCGTTTTCCTTATTCACAAGGAAAGCTGACGAAAGAGGATTGGAAATACGTCGATGAAGCGATTGAATATATGGAACTTGCTGACATGCAGGATAAGTTTCTTGACCAGCTTAGCGGCGGGCAGCAACAGCGGGCCTTCATTGCCATGGTCATTGCTCAGAACACGGAGTATGTGCTTCTTGATGAACCCCTGAACAATCTTGATATGAAGCATTCCGTCCAAATCATGAAGGTATTGAGGAGATTGGCCGATGAATTGGGGAAAACGGTCATCATCGTCATTCATGACATTAATTTTGCATCCTGTTATTCCGACTATATCGTCGCATTGAAGGATGGCAAGGTTGTTCATAATGGACCTACCGAACAAGTCATCAATTCCAATGTATTAAAGGAAATTTATGATATGGATATTGAAATCCAAAGTATCAATGACAATAAGATCTGTGTGTACTTCACATAAGACAATTCCAAAATTGGTTTTAAATTACTTCAGTATTCATAGCCGTCCAGAAGTCACACTATACGCTTCTTAGGCAGTTAAGAGTTGGCGGGCGCCCAAGACTTTAGCCGCCTCCTGTTCATTCGGCAGGAAAAGTGTTGAAGGTGAACTCTGTGATGGTGAGGATTCAATATGTAATTTTAAATAAAAAAATTTTTCGAGGTGACCATAATGATTAAGAAATTATCCTTACTGCTTTTGGTTGCAATGCTGGCTGTAGTGGCTGTAGCTTGTGGATCAGATAAGGAAAAAGAAGAATCAAGCACGAAAAAAGAAAGTGCTAAAAGCGAAGAAATTACGGTTAAGCACCAACTAGGCGAAACGAAAGTGAAAACAAACCCTGAAAAAGTCGTTGTATTCGATATGGGTACTCTTGATACTCTTGATAAATTAGGTGTGGAAGTAGCAGCTGTCCCTCATGATGGACTTCCGGAATACCTTTCTAAATATGAAGGTACAACTGAAAATGCCGGTGGATTAAAAGAGCCTGACTTCGAAAAAATCAACGAAATTGCTCCAGACCTAATCCTTATTTCTGGCCGTCAATCTGAAGCATATAAAGAATTAAGCAAAATTGCCCCTACTGTTTTTGTAGGTGTGGATACAACAAAGTATATGGAATCGTTTGAAGAAAACGTAACACTTTTGGGTAAAATCTTCGATAAAAAAGACGAAGCAGCTAAAGAGTTGGCAAGTGTTGAAGAAAACATTAACGCTTTGAAAGAAAAAGCTCCGACTGACAAAACTGGTTTAATCGTTCTTTCCAGCGGCGGAAAAGTAAGTGCTTACGGACCTGATTCAAGATTTGGAATCATCCATGATGTATTCGGAGTACCTGCAGTGGATGATAAATTGGAAGTATCGACACATGGTCAAAGTATTTCTTTCGAATACATTGCTGAAAAAAATCCGGACTACCTATTCGTTGTAGATAGAGATGCAGTTGCCGGTGATGGAGCTGCAGCAAAAAAGACGATTGAAAATGACATTGTAAAAAATACAAAGGCATTTAAAGAAGGTAACATCATTTATCTAGACCCTAACTACTGGTACTTATCAGGCGGCGGTTTAGAATCTGTTGACGCTATGGTTAAAGAAGTTTCAGAAGGCATTAAATAATGTAAACATGATGAAAGATGATCCTGTCCTCGATCGAGGGGCAGGATTTTTTATTTTTTATAATAAAGCTGGATGAAACAAATATACTAACAAAGGGGAAGGAAAGAATTTCGGCAGAACATAGGTAAGCTTATAATAAGGCGCCCACAACCCAATTAAGGGGGAATGGGAAAGGACAAGGTCTATATTCCGCATGTTGCCGCTGCTATGGCTTATATGGGCTGCAATCGTCAGAATTTGACCCTTCAGCCAAAATGAAAAATTCAGTTTCTTCCTATTATATTGTCTTTTGCATCCTTTCCGGTTCCAGGAGCGATTTGAAATCGTAAGTTATGTTAAATTTGGGAAATTGCATCTTTTATGGATGATAAAAATATTATGATCTCCACTTCAAATTATCGGGGAGAATTCGGTGTCATTAATTTTTAGGAAAAATTATTTGAAAAAAGCTGAATAAAAAAGCTGGAGGGGAATGATGTCGATACTTCGTGTAATCCATTTGTTATTTTATGGGATTTGAGGGTGACAGGACGCGATAATGACCGGGTCAAACTTTTACAGGCACGGGGTTTCAAAAGTGCGGATGAGAAAAGCATCCATGTAACCGGTAATCCATTTTCAACTGTCGAATTATCGGGAAATAAAATCTGGGATATAACCATAGCTTTCAATAATTGAAGGCTTATATCTTTACATATTTTGTAATGTACTGGTTTTTTTATAAAGAGTCGTTTATAATGGTAAAAGCCTGAAGGACGTTAAAATATTTAGTGACTGCCATCCGCAGTCACACCAAAAAATTACGGTAATATTTATTGGATTAAGACATGTAGTTCCTATATATTTGTTATAGGTGCGCTGAACATTCGAGACGGGCGAAACTCTGTTATTTTTTCTAAGGCTTGTTCATAAGCCAAAGAAGCATTCTGGATATAAGAGTTATGGATGTGACAAAAGGTGGTTTTCACAATCTTGACTATCCAAGTGAAAGAATGCTATTATAAGGTTTCCGATTTTCCGTCTTTTGTAAGTTTGTAAAAATTTATATAAATAAACCACTAGATTAATAGAGGTGAAAGCATGAATAATTTTCTTAAAAAAAGCCGGCATTTATTTGCAGATAACATACTAGGCTTTTTCTTTATTGCGGTAGTCTTGTTTTGGATAAAAACTTATATTGGATATCGAATTGAATTTAACTTAGGTCTTGAAAATGGCCTGCAACAGTTCTTACTGTTTATAAATCCGATTAGTTCAGCCATTTTATTCTTTGGCTTGGCACTATTGGCTAGAGGCAAAAAATCGTTTAAATGGATCATCAGGTTGAACCTATTGATGTCCTTATGGTTATTCTTCAATATTGTATATTACCGGTCATTTACCGATTTCATTACATTGCCAACCTTGACGCAAGTGCAAAATGCCGGGGATTTGGGACCGAGTATTTTAGAATTATTTAAAGGCCATGATGTATTTTATTTCCTTGATACGATACTTTTGATCGTATTGTACAGATTCAAAGACTTTAAAGTGGAAGACTTCAAAGTCAAACGCCGTACAGTTGGAATGGTTTACCTAGCGGGACTAGCAATTTTCGCCATCAATTTGGGACTTGCTGAAAAGGATCGCCCGCAATTGTTATCAAGAACATTCGACCGGAACTATATCGTCAAATACTTGGGCATGTTCAACTATACGGTTTATGACGCCGTTCAGAATACGAAAACATACGCCCAGCGTGCGACTGCAAACAGCACGGATATCGCCGAAGTCGTCAACTATACGAAGGCAACAAGCGCTGAGCCGAACCCTAAGTATTTTGGGGCAGCCAAAGGCAAGAATGTCATCTACCTGCATTTGGAATCGATGCAGAATTTCCTTATCGATTATAAGTTGAATGGGGAAGAAGTAACTCCATTTTTAAACTCACTTGCAGCAGATAAGTCAGATTTCATGCACTTTGATAATTTCTTCCATCAAGTAGGCCAAGGTAAAACAGCGGATGCTGAATTCATGCTTGAAAATTCCCTGTTCGGCTTACCACAGGGGGCAGCATTCACAAACCGTTCCCAAAATACGTATCAAGCAGCACCAGCTATTTTAGGACAACAAGGATACACATCTGCTGTGTTCCATGGTAATTACAAATCTTTCTGGAACCGGGATAATATGTATAAGTCTCTTGGTTTCAATCAGTTCTTTGATGCAAACCATTATAATATGGAAAATAAAGAGGAAGTACTAAGTTATGGATTAATGGATAAGCCGTTCTTTAAGGAATCGATTCCAATGTTAGAAACGCTTAAACAGCCTTTCTATACAAAATTCATAACGGTATCTCATCATTTCCCATATGCAATGGACCAGGAAAAAGCAACAATCGGTAAGCATACGACAGGTGATGCTTCCGTTGATAGTTACTTCCAAACTGCACGCTATGCCGATGAGGCGCTTAAAGAGTTTTTCGATTATCTGAAGGAATCCGGTCTATATGATAATTCGGTAATCGTTATGTATGGTGATCATTATGGTATTTCCGAAAACCATAAAGAAGCCATGTCAAAAGTTCTTGGCGAGGATGTTGGCGCCTTTGAGAATGCCCAATTGCAACGTGTACCATTATTGATCCATGTTCCAGGTGTTGAAGGCGGGGAAATGCACCAATACGGAGGACAGATTGACCTTCTCCCGACTTTATTGCATCTGTTAGGAATTGAATCTAAAGATTATGTACAATTCGGTTCCGATTTATTGTCAAAAGATCATAATGAAGTGGTACCTTTCAGGAATGGCGATTTTGTAACACCGGAGGTCACTTCCATTAAAGGGAAATACTACGATACTAAAACGGGAGAATTGGTCGAGGAAAATGATGCCATCCTCAATTATAAAACGAGAGCTGAAACGATGCTCAATTTATCCGACCAAGTAGTGAACGGCGACTTACTCCGTTTCTATACTCCAAACGGCTTTAAACCGATTGATCCTGCTGATTATGATTACACATATGATGAAGAAGGCTCTAAGGAAGAAAAGACCGATAAATAAGACTAATGAAAGAACAGGCAGGAAGCCATCGCTTCCTGCCTGTTTTTTTATGCGTCATCCTTTATTGGTCATCATGGCAATATACTTTCTGATTTCATCAGGCTTCCCGGCATATTTTTCAGCACGCTGTTCGTCTTTGGTGATTTTATCCTTTGCTTTGACCAGGATTTCTTCACCCTTATCTTTGGGCACGACCACGACTCCATCTATGTCCCCTATGATGATGTCCCCTGGATATACGTTGACACCTCCACAGGATATGGGCACATTGGTTTCGCCTACACCTGCCTTGCCGCTAGAGGCAACCGTCGTCCCTTTGCTGAATACAGGGAAATTCAATTGTTTAATGGCTTCAAGGTCGCGAATGACCCCATCGACTACGAGGCCGCCAATTTCCATGGTCTGCATCATGCCGACAACAAAGTCTCCTGCTATAGCCCGGTATGTATCACCCTTGCTGTCAACGACAATTATATCCCCAGGCTTGGCTTCACCGATTGCTTTTAACACGGCAGAATTATCACCGACGGGAATCTGTACGGTCAAAGCTCGTCCGGCCATACGAAATTCTTCCTTTAAGGGCTTTATTGCCGAATCTAGATTGCTCAACCCTTCCATTGCATCTGAAATCGCCGTGGTGGGCAAATTCCTGAACTGTTGAATAAGATTATCCATGACTATGATTCCTCCTTAAGAGTTAATGAATATAGCCTAATTATACACAAATTTCGTAATTTTCTAATAGTTTTCAGCTTGATAAAATGGTAAGTGTTGTTCACTGTCTGTTACGCCGGTTCATAACCGAACTGCGAATTTTTAAGAAATACAGGCACCCATTTTTTCATTTTTAATAGGATGTGCTTGAAGGAGTGATGACTATGCCATGGCAACAAAAAATTAGCTATTTAATAGGTCAGCCTGTTGGGATTTCATTAACGAATGGACAAGGGACGTCAGGTGTTTTGTGTGGTACTTCAGGTGAAAAGCTTCTTGTTATTGAATATATGTATCAAGCACAATTCGCCTTAAAACAATACGATTTTTATATGATTCAGGATATAAATGCATTTCCACCCTGTCAGAACACACAACCATTATATTAATGAAAAGAGCCATTTTAGAGGGGCTTCAGGCTTTAGATAAACTCGATGAAAATCGAATTTGCCTAAAGTTTTTTTACGGTTTGTACAATTTGAACGTTGCCATTCCAGGTGCCTCCTTGGCGGCTTCTGAGCCAGCGGGTTCTTTCTGGACGCGATTTCCGCAGGAGTCTCGCACACCCGCTCCAATTGTTATAACTCTTAGATAGAACCCTTTTGCCTACAGTCTTCATTGTTTGTTTAAAACTTAAGGTGATTGCTCAACCCTTCCATTGCATCTGAAATCGCCGTGGTGGGCAAATTCCTGAACTGTTGAGTAAACTAATAGTTTTCCGTTTGATAGTATGGTAAATGAGTGTAATCAATATCTGAAGGGGGAGGGAAGCTCAGCTGTCACAAGGGGGTTGAAGTCCAATTCCGTTTTAATCAAACGATTGATTAAACTGTATAGATCATCGCTATGAAGATTGAAATCCTGCATAGATACAGTCCTAGCAATAGTAATGGTCGGGTCTCCATGGCAGTTTGATCCGTACAGGAACATTCTTCCGAAGCAAGGGTAGAATGATGGTGCATATCCTCGGTATTTTTTACTGATCTGGATGGGGTGTCAGCGAAGAAATCCATAACACAGCCAGTGTGCAGGGGATACTTACAATCTTCAAAGCAGGAGCAGAATTAAGACGGATGTTGCCAATGTAAGCCAAAGGGGGCTGAAAACTTCTGGATGAATGATTAAAAAAATGATTCCTGCAATCGTGGCGGCCTGCTGTATGGTCATATGTCTAATGAAGTGGATTCCAGCTTTAAAACAGGCTTTAAGAAGAGGCATTTGATTCATTTTCATTCCTCCTTTTACTTTCAATAATATGACCAGGCATAAAAGAAAATACATGGGGATTCGTTTTCTGCTCAATTATTACGGGTATAGTAAAGGTAAAATAAAAGGAGGAATCTAGGTGATCATTGTATATATTAGTCTTGCCCTCTTTATCGGATCGATTATTTATTTAGCGTTTTTTGCTTTTAAAACATTTAAGGATACCAAACCGACAATTGAAAATGTGAATCAAACCGTTACACGCATCCAGGCCAAAACGGACCAGATTAAATCGGAAACGGACCAACTCGCCATGACCCAGCAAGAAATCACTGAAGATGTTGAATATAAAAAAGAGGCTGTCCAATATACGGTTGAGGCGGCTAAAGAAATACCTGAACCCTTTAAGAATATTTGGTTTTCAATAAAAGGTGACAAGTGGAAGCTTAGAAACAGAAGCGATGCATAAGTGTTTGACCGATCTGAAATGTACATGATATAGTATGGAAATACTATGTTTCTAGGGTTCCTCGGTTGAATGTTACCGGAATGGTCCAAGAGAAACGCGCAGTAATCTGCGTACACGGAGGGAAAAAAGCCCGGGAGGTTATGAAAGATGACCTCCCGGGCTTTTGCTGTAATTGGAGGGGAAAAAGATGGCATGGATTCAATTGGTGATTGCAGGATTATTTGAAGTGGTATGGGCGACAAGTCTAAAGTATACCGAGGGTTTTACGAAATTATTACCTTCTATCATAACGATTGCTGGCATGGTTATTAGTTTTTATTTTTTGTCATCGGCGATAAAAACTCTGCCTATGGGAACAGCGTATGCAATCTGGACTGGAATAGGGGCTCTTGGGGCTGTTCTGGTAGGCATCATCGTTTTTAACGAGCCTAAGGATGCGAAGCGATTGGTATTCGCCGTTTTTATTTTGGTTGGAATTATCGGCTTGAAGGTCACTTCTTCTGAATAATCTGCCCACTCCTCGCAAATAGTAATGTTAAATGATTTTTGAGGAGTGAAGAATATGAACTATAAAGCGATAGTATCAAGTGCAATGATGGCTTTAGTGATTACAGGTTGTGCAACGAATGATAAAGAAGATGCCAGTGAAAATCTTGGCCTGAATCGTACTCATCAGGATAATTTGGATAATCCGATGAATGTAGGCGACACAAGGCAAAATGTTAATAATGTCAATAATGATAATAATGATAATGGCGTAAACGGTATGAGGGTCTCCGAGGATATCTCAAATCGAGTCGAAGCTTTGAAGGAAGTAAGTAACGCAAATGTCATCGTGACAGAAAATAATGCCTATGTAGGCGCAGTATTAAAAGACGGCGGGGAAAAGGATATCTCGAATGACCTTAAAGAAAGGGTTGCTGATGCAGTAAGGGGAGCAGATCCGTCTGTAGACCAAGTTTATGTGTCGGCAAATCCGGACTTTGTTCAAAGAATGGATGGGTATGCGAATGATATCGAGAATGGAAAACCCGTTGAAGGATTTGCTGAAGAGTTCCGTGAACTTGTAACACGGATCTTTCCAAGTCCAAGATAATTGGAAAATTAAGAAGTAAAGACTTATCCGGTGGATTCCGGATAGGTCTTTTCCTATTTTAAAGATATCCGTGGAACATGACTAACTTTAAATAGGGTGGTTACAATAATCGAATGAACGAAAAACTTTGTATTGGGGGTGGGATGGTGAGGTTTTTTAAGGGCAAGAGGGAAATGGATTCAGCATCCTTTCAGGTTACTTCCAAGGATTTTCAGGAACTCCTTAAAAAGTTTAAAGCATCTAATGATTTTCTTACCTTCCAATTCCCGAATGATGATGGCTATATCATCTCCTACTTCAATTCACTGGTCAGTGTACAACAGCTCCACGAACAAGTATTGGCGGTCATGTCGAATCAACCAAAGAAGGTCCTTAAGCAACTAAAAGGCGATATTCCGATGGAAGATATGAAATTGACGGCTGATTTAAAAGACATTCAAAGATTGGTTTTGGAAGGATCGATCATGATTCAATACAATCAAGATGATGAAATGTGTTTGCTCATTCCGTGTGTTCACAGTGTGAAAAGGCAAATTTCAACACCTGAGTCGGAGTATACGGTCGTTGGATCCAAGGAGGCGTTTGTTGAATCGCTTGATTCGAATTTGAATCTGATCCGTAACCGATTGCCCACTCCTGAATTGCAGTCCAAGGAATTTAGGGTCGGGAGCATCTCGCAAACAAGGATAGCGGTACTCTACATAGATGGGGTGGTAAATCAACAGATCATCAAGACGGTCATACAGAGAATAGAAGATATAGAATATGATACGATCGTCGATATTTCGTTCGTAAGCCAGATGATCACGGATAATCGGAATTCGATGTTCCCGCAATTGATTGATACGGAGCGGCCTGATCATCTGGCCAGTGTATTATCGGAAGGGAAAATAGGGATCATGCTGGATGGATCTCCTCATGCATTGGTTGGTCCCAATACCATCATTTCATTCTTCTCGTCATTTGAAGATTATTTTCAAATTTGGAATCTCGGTACTTCATTCCGTTTGATTCGGCTTTTCGCCGTGCTGTTTTCCGTTTTGTCATCACCTCTGTATGTGGCCGTTTTAACCTATCATTATCAAGTGATCCCAACTGATTTGCTGCCAATCTTAATATCATCCAGGGGAGTGATCCCTTTTCCGCCGATCTTGGAAGCGATCGTGCTGGAAGGGACGATCGAATTGCTGAGGGAAGCGGCGGTCAGGCTGCCTGCCAAGGTTGGCTCCACCATCGGCATTGTTGGCGGTATAGTCATCGGTTCAGCCGCTGTGGAAGCGGGATTTGTCAGTAATGTCTTGTTGATGCTTGTCGCTTTGGCTGCCTTGGCTTCATTTACGGTGCCGATTTACCAAATCAGCAATACGATTCGCCTTATCCGCTTTCCCTTTCTAATTGCTGCCCAGTTATACGGGCTGTTAGGAATAGCTTTATGCAGTGCATTCATTTTAAGTCATTTATTGAAATTGACTTCGCTTGGCAGTCCTTATTTAGACCCGCTTTACCCGTTAAGAATTCATGACTTTAAAGATAGTCTGATTCGCCTCCCTTTTTCAAAGCAGAAAAAACGCCCGCAGTTTCTGCGGACGGAAAATCCACTAAGGATAGGGAAAGAGGCGGAAAAACGAAACACCCGTAATGATATCGATGAATAAGGAAGTAGAAAGCGGTGAGAAGGAATGGAAGTCAAACCAAATGAAACAAAACAAATATCTCCATTTTTTGTTTTTTTCCTCATGCCCGGCATGCAGATTGGAGTAGGGATATTGGGGTTTGAACGGATCATAGCGAAAGAGGCTGGCCAAGACGCATGGATATCGGTCCTGATATCAGGGTTGATCATAAATGTTCTGCTTTGGATGTGTTTCAAGCTTTTGGGCAGGGGCCCCCAAACACTTGATTTGGTTGCCATCCACAAGGATTTGTTTGGTAAATGGGTCGGAAATGCTTTCAATATATTATTCATCCTCTACTTTATAATGATTTCCATCATTCTTATCAGGACTTATTTAGAAGTCATTCAGGTTTGGATGTTCCCAGGTGTCAATGTCCTGATGCTGATAACCATCATTCTAATTCTCGTATATCGCTTTGTGGAGGGAGGTTTCAGGGTCATTACCGGTTTTTGCATAATCGGCCTTATGATCGGATCGCCATTATTCCTTTTGAATTATTTCCCTTTGAAGTACGCCCACTTTGAAAATTTGGGTCCTTTTCTTGATCATTCCTTTTTGGAAATCATGAAGGCCTGTAAGAAGATGACCCTGAATTACCTTGGTTTTGAATTAATCCTCATTTATTATCCTTTCATTAAAAATCGTAAAAAATCTCAAAAGTGGGCCCACTTAGGGGCGTTGTTCACTATGGTGATCTATGTAGTATCCATACTTGTTTCATTAGCCTACTATCATCAAGATCAGCTGAAAGATGTAATTTGGGCAACTTTGACGTTATGGAAAATTGTAGACCTTCCATTCATTGAAAGGTTCGAATACATAGGGATTTCCGTTTGGCTGTTCATGGTGCTGCCGAATGTTTGCCTAGGGGTTTGGGCAGCAAGCAGGACAGCGAAAAGAGTATTCGGATTTAGACAAAAAAAGATGTTGGTTCTCATTCTGATCATCATTTTGGCTTCCTGCATTTTTTTGGATAACCGCTATAGGATCAATAAGTTTAACACGATCAGTTCGCAAATTGGTTTTTATATCGTTTATTTGTATCTTCCTCTCTTATTCATATGGCAGTCGATCGTCTATAAATTCAGGGGGCATAAATCATGAAAATCAAACTTCTCTTGATAACATTAGCAAGCTTTTTGATGACGGCGTGCGGCGTGGAAAAGCAAATATTAGAAGATATATTAATTGCTGAAGTCGTAGGCTATGATGATGCCGGAGACAAGAAAATCAAAGGAACGGTCGTTGTCAGCGTTCCTCAGCCTGGGGAGGAAGCAGATCTGGGTAAAGAAGTATATGAAGCGGACTCCCATGATATAAAGGCGGCCCGCCAGCAGGAAAATGCAAAAACACCATATCCGATTGTCGGCGGGAGACTGACAGTCACTCTATATGGTGAAGAATTGGCAAGTAAGGGATTGAATGATTATGTCGATACATATAGGCGTGACCCAATGGTGGGAAGGGATTTGTATTTAGCGGTCGTTCATGGCAAAGCGGAGGATGTAGTTAAAATGGAGCCGAAGTTGATTAAAACTCCAGGGGTTCAAGTGAAGGAGCTGATCGAACAGAATATAAGGACTAATTTGCCTGATGTAGATCTTCACAGGTATTTATATGCGTGTCATGGTAAAGGGATCGATCCGGTCTTGCCCTTATTGGAAACAACAGGAGACCAAATACGGGTAAGGGGGATCGCCTTGTTTAAAACGGATCGCTATATTGGGAAATATATACCTTATGAAGACGGCTTTTTATATAAGGTCCTTAGTGAAAATTTTAAGCTGGGGAGTTATGAAATTAAATGGAAGGAAAATGACTTTACCGAAATCAATAACGTGGAGTCACGTGTCCATTATCATATTTCGAATGCCAATCAAGACCCAAAGGTCAGGATTGAAGTGAAAATGAAAGCGAGTCTGCTAGAGGTCCAAGGCTACGACTTGGGCAAAGCGGTCGACCTGAATAAAATAGAGGCCAGGGCCGAGCAGGTCATTGGCAAAAAATTAAATGAGATGGTAACCATGTTTCAGGAGAACCATATAGATCCGCTTGCACTCGGTGATCATGCTAAAAGTAAAACAAGAAATTTTGATCAAAAACATTGGGAGGAGGCATATCCCGATATTCCAATTGAGGTCGATCTGGATATTGAAATGATTCAAACGGGAATAGCTGAATAAAAGTAGAATATTCTGGAGTTTCCCCCTTTATAATAGGGTATTGGTGTAAAGATTGTGTCAATGCGGCTAAAAAAGGGGGAAAAGCATGGACAAAGCATGGTGGAAAGAGGCAGTTGTGTATCAAGTGTATCCAAGGAGTTTTATGGATAGTGATGGCGATGGTATTGGTGATATAAACGGGATTTTGATGAAGCTAGATTATTTACAAGAGCTAGGTGTGAACGTGATATGGCTATCCCCAGTTTATCAATCTCCCAATGATGACAATGGGTACGATATCAGTGATTATAAAGCAATCATGACTGAATTCGGGACCATGGCCGATTTCGATAGGTTGTTAAAGGCCGTTCATGAACGTGGAATGAAGATCATGATGGACCTGGTGGTCAATCATTCTTCAGATGAACATCCATGGTTCGAGGAATCCAGATCCTCAAAAGACAATCCGAAACGTGATTACTATATTTGGAAACCTGGCAGGAATGGGAAAGAGCCAAATAATTGGGAGTCGATTTTTAAAGGTTCAGCATGGGAATATGATGAAGCAACCGATGAATATTATTTACATTTATTCAGCAGGAAACAACCGGATTTAAACTGGGAGAACCCTAAGCTCCGTGAAGAAGTTTACAGCATCATGACTTGGTGGCTGGATAAGGGTGTCGATGGCTTCCGGATGGATGTCATCAACTTCCTTTCAAAAGATCAAAGCTATTCAGATGGAGCCGTTCATCATGAGAAGCAGTATGGTGATGGAAGCCCCTTTTTCCTGAATGGACCGCGCATACATGAGTTTCTGCAGGAAATCAATCAACGGGCACTTTCTGGACATGACGTGATTACGGTTGGGGAAATGCCAGGCGTCACGCCGGAGGAAGCGCAATTGTTCACAGGTAAAGATCGTGGTGAGCTACATATGGTCTTTCAATTCGAACATATGGATTTGGGGAGGGGACCAGAAGGGAAATGGAGTAACGATAAATGGAAGCTAACCGATTTAAAGCGAATCCTCTCTAAGTGGCAGACTGGTTTGGAGGGGGATGGCTGGAACAGTTTATACTGGAACAACCATGATCAGCCCCGGGTTGTCTCAAGGTTTGGTAATGATGGAAAGTATCGTATTGAAAGCGCAAAGATGCTTGCCGCTTGTCTTCATATGCTGCAAGGTACACCTTATATATATCAAGGGGAAGAGCTGGGAATGACCAATGTTGCATTTGAAAGCATCGATGAATACCGGGATATAGAAACATTGAATTCATATGACGAACTCGTCCATTCTCATGGCTGGTCAAAAGAGCGGATGATGTCAGCCATCCACGCCCACAGCCGGGATAATGCGAGGACACCTATTCAGTGGAATGACTCCCGGAACGCAGGATTCACGAAAGGGACCCCTTGGATTAAGGTTAATCCCAATTTTCCCGAGATTAATGCAGAAAAGGCTTACAATGATCCGAATTCCATTTTTCACTTTTATAAAAAGCTTATCCAACTGCGCAAGGAACATGATATCGTCGTTTATGGCCGTTTTGAACTGCTGTTGCCGGATGATGAACGAATATTTGCCTACACGAGATCGTTTGAGGAAGAACAGCTGTTGGTGCTATGCAACTTTAAAGAAGAGCAGGCCTCTTATACTTTGCCTGAAGAGCTGCATGCATATTCTGCCACAAAGCTGATCGGCAATTATGATCAGGAGGAAGAAGGAGTCTCCAGCAAACCCCTGCAACCATATGAATGCCGTGTTTATCATTTGAAATGAAAAAAGGACCTGTTCTTCTCCGGTTAGGGAAGAACAGGTCCTTTGCGTATTATTTTGATTTAAGGTCACATTCCTCAAGCGGAATGATTTTTGTTTTATGCTTAATTTTATAGCCGAACCATAGGACGAAAAATAGAATCAAGCCAATGTAGGAAACGAACATTGAATTCCAGTCGATCCCATCGCTGCTGAAAGCCTGATAGCCTTGTCCGATGATAATGATAATACAAAGGACAAGTGCGAATATAGGTCCGAATGGGAAGCCTTTTGCCCGGAATGGTAAAGCATTCATATCAAGGCCTTGAGCTGCGTAAGCTTTGCGGAACCGATAATGGGCAATCGCAATCCCTACCCAGGTGACGAATCCTGCCATGCCGGAAGCGTTCAATAACCAGATATAAACGACGCCATCCCCGAAAAATGAAGCTAAGAATGCAACGCAGCCAACTAAAGAAGTCACGATAAGTGCATTCACGGGCACTCCTCTTTTATCTAACTTACCTAGGAATTTCGGTGCTTTCCCATCACGTGCCAAGTCCCATAGCATACGCGTTGAAGCGTACATGCCAGAGTTACCTGCAGAGAGTACGGATGATAAAATGATCGCGTTCATGATGGATGCAGCAAATGCAAGGCCGGCACGTTCAAATACAAGCGTGAATGGACTTACGGCAACATCTTGACTCAATAAACGTGAATCCGTAAACGGAATGATCATTCCAATAACGAAAATTGCAAGGATATAGAACAAGAGGATGCGCCAGAAAACGGATCTGATTGCTTTAGGAATATTTTTTTCTGGGTCCTCACTTTCACCAGCAGTCACTCCAAGCAATTCCGTTCCTTGGAATGAAAAGCCAGCAGCCATGAATACGCCTAGAATCGTGAAGAACCCTCCGTTAAAGGGACCTTCGCCCATTGTGAAATTGGAAAAACCAATTGGGTCATTCCCACCCATGATTCCGAGAATGATCAGAACACCCGTAATCAAGAAAATGACGACTGTCACGACCTTGATCATGGCAAACCAGAATTCTGTTTCCCCGAAACCTTTAACTGACATGTAATTGATAAGAAACATAGTGATTAACGCAATGGCACTCCAGATAAATGAAGGGCTATCCGGGAACCAGAACTTCATAATTAAGACAACGGCAGCCAATTCGGCGGCAATAGTGATTGCCCAGTTATACCAGTAGTTCCAACCAATCGCAAAACCGAAAGACGGATCGACGAATTTGGATGCATAGACACGGAACGAACCGGCCACTGGCATGAAAGCCGCCATTTCTGCAAGACTTGTCATTAAGTAATAAACCATGATGCCGATGACCGCGTATGCCACCAAGGCACCGCCGGGACCGGCTGAATGAATGGCACCGCCACTTGCTAAAAATAAACCTGTTCCAATCGTTCCGCCTAATGAAATCATCATTAAATGACGCGCTTTCAGGCTCCTTTTCAGTTCAGTAGGGCTTGTTGGTGATTGTGAATTTGACAATTGATGTTACACTCCTTTTTATTGGAAGGGAACGAAAAATAAAAAAACAGCAGTCGAAAAAGATCGACGGCTGTTTATAATAAACCCGTTTATCCTTCCGAAGATAGCTCCCCACGCTTTTTGAAAAAACGTGACAGTGGTGTTCCTGTTCGGTAACACCGCCAGCAAGAATATACATGGAATATACCCTAACTTCGGCAACTTATCCTTTCAAACGGAGTCTTTAATTTTCCAGAATCTCGTCCGCTTTACTTTTATAAGCTGCAGCCTCTAACTCATCGGTAAATGAGGAAGTATTCAATTTTCTAAAATCGTTGGCGTCAGTTTGTAGGTGACGTCGGACGATTTTACTCATGAAATTCATGCAATCGCGAATAGATTGCTAGTAATTGAGTAAACTTTACTATATCAAAATTATAAAATAACTTCTGGGATATCGCAATGATTATTTTATGTGGTTATTTTTTCCTAGTTAATGAATGATGGCAGGAAGGAAGAATCAAGTGACGATATACTAAAATATAGCACATCCTGATAACTAAACGGTTTTCCGTTTTATTAGGGCATAGTCCAGTTTTACATGTTTGACCTCTTCAGGATTCTCAAAGAGATCCACTGCCATTTTCCCGATCCATTCCAGCGGTAAGGAAATGGTCGTGATGTCGAGCATTTCGCCAAGGCTATCATTATTGAAGCCGAGAATGGCCACATCTTCCGGTATCCTTATACCCGATTTCTTAGCGGTAAGAATGAAGCCCGCCGCCGTGTCATCATTCGTGATGATGATGGCTTCAGGTTTATCCATCATCGAATTCCATTCCTGAAACAATTGTTCACCGTCTTTGATGTGATAACTGCCTTCAAACAGCCATGCTTTATTGTTTATCAGTTGATGTTTACTCATGATATCGTTAAAGGCCTTTGTACGATGGGAACTGTTTCTGCTCTTTTTACGGCCAAGGCTGTATCCGATTTTCTTATATCCTTTAGCAATCACGTACTCAAGGGCACAGGAGAAAGCTGCATAATGATCAATGCTGATGGATGAGAATTCAGCCTGGGCGGTATCTTCACATAAAATAATCGGTCCGTATTTTTGATAATCCAAGAGGATTTTCATTTCCGAAATCCTTGAACAAACGATAATGCCATCGAGCTGCTTCATTTGCAGCATATTAAAAGCCTGGATCTCTTTCTCCCTGTCATAATTTGTTTGAAAGATGACGATATGACAGCCAATTGCATTTGCCTGTTTTGTGATTCCGTTAACGATTGCCCCGTAATATGGGTGATTGTTGAATGGGATGATGACGCCGATAAGGTTGGTTTTCCCTTTTGATAGATGAATGGCGTTGATGTTTCTCGTATAATTCAAACGATTGATTGCTTCTAAGACGCTCTTTCTTTTATCGGGGCTTACATATGGATGATCATTCAATACACGAGACACTGTTGAGACAGATACACCAGCACATTGAGCTATTTTTTTAATATTTGTCATGGTATCACCGTTTTTCTTTTTTTATATTGTACAGTATGAAACCCATTTCAGGGCAAGGGAACAGTGTGGGACTGCTGAAGATTTCTTCAAATAAGGTCTTGTTATGGTATTGGTTTCATCCTTTAAGATTGGTCTAAGTCTTAGAGGAGGAGGAAATCATGATGTTCCAAACTTTAATCACCCTGTTTGTGCTTTGCGGAATCGAATTGGGATTTGCGTACTTGGCCATTTCCTTGAAACAGGAGAAATGAGTGGCAATGCCCGTCAAGAAGTCCGCGGCTTTATGCGTGGAAACCGCGTTTACTCGTGAATTTCACGTCGTCCAGAAATAGCTCCCCTAGTTATGTTCACCAGTAAAACTCCACAATATAAATATAATTTCATCATACGGAATGACTGACTGTCAGGAAGCTGCTAGTGGGGCTTCCTGACAGTTTTTGCTGTGTGTAAAAGTCATTTGCCTTTTTGAAATGTTTAAAAATAGTTGCACTTTTTTTGTATATTTGTGTATAGTATAAAATAAGTTGTGTAGAGGAAACTTTTTAGCATTTACGACAATGTAAAAAAATTTACACTTAGTTTTGCACATGGCAAACTATTTTAGAAAGATGAAAAAGGGAGGGAATATGGATGGGTTTTCTTAAATCTATTGGAGGCGTGCTTGCTGCATTGCTGGTTTTAACGGGGTGCGGCAATGATACGGCCGAAAGCGATAATGGCAATGGCAAGCTGGATGTCGTTACAACAACGGGAATGATTGGAGATTTGGTTGAGAATATCGGCGGTAAACATGTCGAGGTCACAAGTTTAATGGGACCGGGAGTCGACCCCCATCTATATAAAGCGACGCAGGGTGATGTGAAGACACTGGATTCGGCTGATATGATTTTTTATAACGGATTGCATCTTGAAGGGAAAATGACGGATATATTTGAAATGATGAGCAAGGATAAACCGACGATTGCCGTAACGGAAGACTTCAAGGAGAACCAACTTCGCAAAGTGGGTGAAAAGGAGCATGATCCCCACGTATGGTTTGATGTAAAGCTTTGGATCGTTGCGGCGGAGGCAGTTAAGAAAGAATTGATTGCCAAGGACCCGGATCATGAAGCGGAGTATCGTGAAAATTATGAGGAATACGTTCTGCAATTGGAGGAACTTGATAAGTATGTCCATGAGGAAATCAATAAAGTACCTGAAGACCAACGGGTGCTCGTTACAGCACATGATGCTTTTGGGTACTACGGGGAGTCATATGGCCTGGACGTAAGAGGGCTCCAAGGGATCAATACATTATCGGAATATGGATCAAAAGATGTGACGGATATGCGGAACTATCTTGTGGAGAACAAAATAAAAGCGATTTTCATAGAGTCAAGCGTACCGAGGAAGGCTATCGAGGCTGTCATTCAAGGAGCAGGTAAGCAGGGCCACAAAGTGGAAATCGGCGGTGAATTGTTCTCGGATGCCATGGGTGAAAGAGGGACGGAAGAAGGAACGTATATCGGAATGGTCCGTCATAATACGGACACCATCGTCCGTGCTTTGAAATAGGGGGGAGAAACTATGAATCAAGCAGCTTTGAAGGTCGAGAATTTAACGATTGCTTATCATAAGAAGCCAGTTGTCGAAGATGTCTCATTTGAGGTGCCGGAAGGGAATTTAATCGGTATCATAGGCCCCAATGGAGCAGGGAAGTCCACTTTGATAAAGGGGATACTCGAATTGATCCCAAAAATATCGGGGCACATCACGATAAAGGGCTCTACTTATAAATCGATGAGGAAGAGTATCGGCTATGTACCACAGCGGGAGTCAGTGGATTGGGATTTTCCGACCAACGCACTTGATGTCGTGATGATGGGCAGATATGGTCATCTCGGATGGCTGAGGCGACCAGGGAAGTCCGAAAGGCAGAAGGGGATGGAGTGCCTGGAGAAGGTGGGGATGGCTGAATACGCAAACCGCCAGATCAGCCAGCTATCAGGCGGACAGCAGCAACGGATATTCCTGGCCCGTGCATTGGCACAGGAAGCGGATATTTATTTTATGGATGAACCGTTCGTAGGGGTGGATGCCGCAACAGAGAAAGCGATCATACAATTGCTGATGGAATTGAAGGAAAAAGGCAAAACCGTTCTGGTTGTGCACCATGACCTATCCACCGTGAAGGAATATTTCGACTGGACGATGTTATTGAATAAGAAGGTGATGAAAATAGGTCCGACAGATGAAGTGTTCATTCCCGAATACCTACAGGCAACATATGGAGGCCGCCTAGCGATACTATCAGACACAAAGTCCGGCCTTTTATTAAAATGAGGTGTACACGATGAATATAATGGACATTATCACCGATCCAAATACAAGGTGGATATTGCTTGGCACGATGTTCCTCGGATTAAGCAGCGGGGTCATCGGCAGCTTTGCCTACCTCAGAAAGCAGTCTTTGCTTGGCGACACGCTCGCACATGCAGCGTTACCCGGTATCTGTGTCGCCTTCATGTTAACTGGAGTGAAATCCACTTCCTACTTTTTGATAGGTGCCGCCCTGGCTGGCTTAGTCGCTGTCTTCTTGATCAGTGTGCTTACGAGATACAGTAAGATCAAGCAGGATGCGGCCTTGGGAATCGTCTTATCCTCTTTCTTTGGTTTCGGAATTGTGATGCTTACGCAAATCCAGCAGAGCGAGTATGGGAACCAGAGTGGATTGGATACCTTTTTATTCGGACAGACGGCGTCAATGGTCATGTCCGATGTATATATGATGATGACGGTTTCCTTTATTCTCATTTTCACTTGTACCGTATTTTTTAAAGAATTCAAATTACTGTCCTTTGATCCCGGGTTTGCTAAGGGAATGGGATTGCCGGTTGTTTTTCTGGATTATTTCATCATGATGCTGATCGTGGCAGCTGTAGTGATCGGTATCCAGGCTGTAGGCGTCGTATTGATGGCATCTTTACTGATAACACCTGCGGTATCCGCGAGATATTGGACGGAGCGCCTGCATATCATGGTCATCCTGTCTGGTATATTCGGAATGTTGAGCGGTGTGTCTGGAACGTTGATCAGTACATCTGTCAATGATTTGCCGACAGGACCGTTAATTGTCTTATCCGCGACGGTATGGTTTTTCTTTTCCATGCTTTTTGCACCTAAACGCGGAGTGCTTTCATCTATATGGAGAAGGGTTTCGACGAAAAAGAAATATTCTCTCGAAAAGGATAGAAGGAAAGGGAGCCACTCATCATGAATGATTTTTGGATTATCTTAGTCGGAGCATTAGTGGCGGGTTCTTGCAGTGTATTAGGGTGTTTTTTGATAGTCAGGAAAATGACGTTGATTGGGGATGCAATCAGTCATTCCGTTTTGCCGGGAATCGTATTGGCATTTTTAATAACCGGAACCCGTGATTCGGTTCCAATGCTGATCGGGGCTGCAGCGCTCGGCTTGCTTACCGTATTCTTGATCCAGCTTTTCCAATCGTCGGGCGTTCAATCCGACGCTGCGATCGGGATTGTATTCACTTCCCTTTTTGCAACGGGGATCGTACTTGTGAGCTTGTACACGCAACAAATAGATTTTGACCTGGAACATGTCCTTTATGGGGAAATAGCCTATACTCCGTGGAACACGATGACAATCGCGGGAATCGAGGCTGGACCAAAAGCTGTTTGGATAGTCGGCAGTTGTTTTATCCTGAACCTCATACTGATTTTCCTTTTCTTCAAACAGTTTAAACTCGTTTCTTTTGATCCAGCACTTGCTGCCGCGATGGGAATTCCTGTACTGTTCTTTCATTACTTATTGATGAGCCTCATTTCACTGACAACTGTTGCTTCTTTTGATAGTGTAGGTTCCATTTTAGTAGTTGGGATGCTCATCATACCTGCGGCAACGGCCTATCTGCTGTCAGACCGTTTAAGCCGCATGATATTGGTCAGTATTGGGGTCGGGGTGCTAAGTTCCGTCATCGGCTACTATTCAGCCACCATTTTGGATGCCTCGATATCAGGTTGCATGGTGGGTTCGGCCGCCATATTATTCGGATTGGCCTTTCTCTTTTCCCCGGGCAATGGATTGGTCAGCCTATTGCTGAAACGGAGAAAATCAAAGGAATCACATGCATAGCTCTCCATGCCTGCAGGCTTCATGGAAATAACTCCATGAGGCCTGTAAACTATTCTTCGATATAGTTGTGATTTTATTTGTTTAAAGTATAATGAATAAGTGTATTTATAGATGTATCGCAGGAGCCTTTTTAAGGGAGAGTTTAGTATGGAAGAACAAAATAAATTTTCATCTCGAATAGATTTTTCTTTGGTCACAATATTGCTGTTATTATGCGTTGGAAGTTGCCTGGCAATCTATAGTGCCCAAACGACTGGACAGTACGCTGAAAACTTCTTAATAAAACAAATTTTTTGGTATATAGTGGGAATTGGAATCGTATTAGGGTTCATCACACTGGATTCGGACCAGTTGAAAAAAATCTCTTGGTACGCTTATGGTTTCGGATTATTTTTACTTTTTTTACTGATCATTATGCCGGAAAGCATCGTTCCTGTCCGGAATGGTGCGAAAAGTTGGTTCATCATTCCGGGAATCGGTTCGATTCAGCCATCGGAATTCATGAAGGTTTTCCTGATCCTGGCTTTAGCGAATGTCATATCGAACCATCATCTCAAAAACACGCTGAAAACGATTCAAACGGATATCTGGCTGCTTATTAAAATCGGTCTTGTCACCGGTGCCCCTTTATTGTTAATCATGCAACAGCCGGATTTGGGCACCTCGCTTGTCATCATGTCAATCATGCTCGGAATGATTTTCATATCAGGGGTAACATGGAAGATCCTGCTGCCGATCGTTTCGGGAGGAATTGTCGTCGCGTCCACGGTCCTGTACTTTGTACTTTGGAAGCCGGAAATCCTGGAAAAATACCTAGGGGTAAAATCTTATCAATTCGGCCGTATCTATTCTTGGCTGGATCCATATAATTATGCCAGCTCCGAAGGGTATCACTTAACCAAATCCTTACTGGCCATAGGCTCCGGCCAGACCACAGGCAAGGGAATCGGTTCAAGGGAAGTGTATTTGCCCGAGAGTCATTCGGATTTCATTTTCAGCATCATCGGTGAAGAATTCGGCTTCATCGGATCAAGTATCATCATTTCCTTGTTTTTCCTATTGATTTACCACATAACAAAAACGGGAATGGACACGAAAAATAACTTCTATACATATATCTGTGTGGGCGTTATAAGCATGTTGACGTTCCACGTTTTTCAAAATATCGGCATGACTGTAGGCCTTTTGCCGATTACGGGGATTCCGCTTCCATTTGTCAGTTATGGAGGAAGCTCGCTCATGGGGAACATGATGGCGATGGGCTTAATATTCAGCATTCGGTATCACTATAAGAAGTATATGTTTTCTACGGATATCTAATAATAAAGCCGGCCCCCGATGGGCCGGCTTTATTTGTAGCAAAAAAACAAAAGGAGCAGAATCCACCCCCCTGAATGTTTGTTTATTGAATGTTCGTTCCAGATGGAAATTGATTTTTATATCCGGAAAATTGTTGATACGATTGGCCTAAGCTGGTAGCTTGCGCCTTTTCTAAACTATACCAGCCTTTTTCGAACATAAGGTTATAGAGTTCACGCTGCATCTCCTGATTTTCTTTGGAAATGGAGAAAATGTCTTGGAATAATGCTTGATTACTCATTTCATGCAGGGCAACGGAAAGGGAGTTGCAAAAGTACTTTTCAGTTGTGAGCATATCATTTATAAAATCCCTGTCATTCATTTGCGGTGTTTTTGCCACGGGAGATTCAGGATTTTGGACTTTGTTTTCATTGGGCATCAAGAACCCTCCTTTATTGATATTGTTGTTGACTCTGATTTTGGTCCGGGTTCAAATGTTTCAAAATGGTATCGTAATGGCGTTGATGCATGAGTCCGCACCGATTTAACGCATCAATGATTTGCGGGTCCTTACATTGTGTGGCAAAAAAATGTGCTTTTTTAACCGCATTCAGATTCCATGCAAGCATGTCAGTCAAGTATAAGCTATCTTTCACCGAAACCATCTCCGGCGGCTGTTTCATGAAGCCGGTCGACTGCTGTTGGCTATTAAACGAATTTTGCTGTTCCATCATTCTACCTCCTTATGTGTTCTTTAATCGGGCTTAATTTTCCCTTCATGAAATTTTTTATTCTTGATTCTAAATATCTGAAAAATGAATTAAATGGTAAAATAATCTTGTGCATCTATTTTCCAAAATGATTTGGAGGGGAATGCAGATGGAAAGGATTTTGAAAAATCTATTCCTTTTTTTATCAAAGAATAAAGCTATGAAACAGGCTGCGAAAAAATACGGGCTGCGGTTTGGTGCATGTCGCTTCGTGGCAGGAGAATCCTTGGATATGGCATGTGATGTGATTGCTGAACTTAACCGGAAGGGGCTTGCTGTCACCATTGATTATTTGGGTGAATTCATTGAAGATGAACAAGAAGCAGGGAAGATGGCAGAAGAGTGTATCGAAGCCATCCGGATGATTGGCACAAATGATCTGGATTCACAGTTATCCCTGAAGCTGACCTCGATGGGCTTGGATGTGTCCGAACAAGTCGTAATGAATAACATGCGGAGAATCTTGGATGAAGCTAGAGCCCATCGTGTTTTCGTGACGCTTGATATGGAAGATTTTCCGCGCTGTCAGCCGACTTTGGATGTATTCAAAACCCTGAAGTCTGAATATAATGAATTGGGGACTGTCATTCAAGCTTATCTGTATCGGACTGAGAGGGATATTGAAGAGCTGGATGCATACCATCCGAATTTAAGACTTGTTAAAGGGGCTTATAAAGAACCAAGGGACGTGGCTTTTCCCGAAAAAAAAGATGTGGATGAGAATTTCAAGAAAATCATCAAGAAGCATATGCAAAATGGAAATTACACAGCCGTTGCCACACATGATGATAAAATCATTGATTATACGAGGGACTTGGTCAAAGATCAGGGAATACCCCGGGATTCATTTGAATTTCAAATGTTATATGGCATCCGCACTGAAAGGCAGCTTGAACTTGTTAAAGAAGGATATAAGGTAAGGGTGTATGTTCCTTATGGTACGGATTGGTATGGATATTTCATGCGCCGCCTTGCGGAGAGGCCAGCCAATATTGCTTTCGTTTTAAAAGGCCTATTCAAGAAATAGGAAGCGAGAGCCGCCCCGGAAAAGGGACGGCTGCTCAAATCAAGAAGGATTATCTTTTGAACTGATTGTTTTGGCTGTTCACTTTATTGATTCCATGTTGACGTTCAGCGCCAGGGCCGGCATTGCCTTTAACACTTGCTGCGCTCACGGCTGCTTTAGAAGGATTATCTTTACGCTTCATTATATAAGTCACCTCCTGCCCGGTTATTTTTTACTGAACGGAGGAGAAATAACCGGAAGAACGCGGAGAAAAAAATATATTTTTTCCTGTTTAATCATTGCGGAATTTCCAAATATATTCTATATTAGTAATAAGAAAAAATATTCAAAATTTTTTTGAATTAAAAATGAATGAGCATTCATTCAATAAATTGTGTAAGGGGGATATAAACTTGGTTCGACAAATACGAAAGGCTGCTGTTCTAGGGTCAGGAGTTATGGGATCAGGGATTGCTGCACACCTTGCTAACATCGGCATTCCGACTTTATTATTGGATATTGTACCTCGTGAACTCACTGAGGATGAAAAGAAAAAGGGACTGACATTAGATAATAAACAAGTGCGTAACCGCATCAGCCAAACGGCGATTACGAAACTTTTAAAACAGAAACCAGCTCCGCTTTCGGCTAAGGGAAACATCGCGTTGATCGAGGCTGGAAACCTGGAAGATGATATAAGTCGTTTAAAGGATGTCGATTGGATCATCGAAGTGGTCGTTGAGAAGCTTGAGGTTAAGCAAAGTGTGTTCGCCCAGGTTGATCAGCATCGTAAACCAGGAAGCATCGTTTCTTCGAATACATCCGGAATTTCAATCGAAGCGATGGCAGAAGGACGTTCGGAGGACTTTCAAAAGCACTTCCTGGGAACTCACTTCTTCAATCCGCCGCGTTATCTTAAATTGTTGGAGATCATCCCTACTAAGGCAACTTCATCAGAAGTGCTCGAATATATGAAACGATTTGGCGAAGATGTTCTTGGAAAAGGTGTTGTCGAAGCCAAGGATACCCCAAACTTCATCGCAAACCGCATTGGAACTTATGGTTTATTGGTCACTTTGCGGGAAATGCAAAAAGGCGGATACAGTGTCGGTGAGGTCGATTCGGTTACAGGTCCGTTGATTGGAAGGGCAACTAGCGCCACTTTCCGGACACTTGATGTCGTTGGATTGGATACCTTTGCACATGTTGCCAGAAACGTTTATGACCAGGTGGACGGAGAAGAAAAAGAAGTTTTCAAGATACCTGATTTCATGAATGAAATGCTTAAGAATGGGTGGCTTGGAAGCAAGTCAGGACAAGGATTCTTCTTGAAAAAAGGCAAGGAAATCCTTGAACTGAATCCCGAAACCCTTGAATATGCTGCACGAAAAAGATTGAAAACGCCTTCCATCGAAATGGCTAAACAGGCCAAGGGCTTGGATAATAAAATGAAAGCGCTTGTTTATAGCGAAGACCGTGCCGGCCAATTACTATGGAATGTCCTGAATCCGGCGCTTGTGTATTCTGCCCAGCTGCTTGGGGACATCGCGGATGACATCGTGGCAATCGATCAAGCGATGAAATGGGGATTTGGATGGTCCACAGGCCCATTTGAAACCTGGGATGCGATAGGTGTAGAGAAATCGGCAGCCCGAATGGAAGCGGAAGGCATAACCGTCCCGCAATGGGTGAAGGATATGCTCGCTAAAGGCATCAAGTCATTCTATAAAGAAGAAAATGGCATAGTTCACTATTATGATAATGGTGAATATAAAGAGCTTGTCGAAAATCCTAAAGTGATCAATCTTAAAGCGATCAAGAAGCAAAAAGGCGTAATCAAGAAAAACAGTGGCGCAAGCTTGATCGATATCGGCGATGGAGTGGCTCTGCTTGAATTCACTTCGCCGAATAATGCAATCGGTCTGGATATCATACAAATGATCAATGCCGCGGTTGAAGAAGCGGAAACGAATTTTAAAGGCCTGGTCATCGGAAACCAAGGAAAGAATTTCTGTGTCGGCGCTAATATTGCAATGATGCTGATGGAAGCGCAGGATGACAATATTTTTGAACTCGATATGGTCATCAGCCAATTCCAACAGGCGATGCTAAAAATTAAGTACAGTGCAGTTCCTGTAGTGGTTGCCCCGTTTAATATGACACTTGGCGGGGGTGCTGAAGTGTCCCTTCCGGCAGCGCGCATCCAGGCAACGACTGAAACGTATATGGGACTAGTGGAACCTGGTGTCGGCTTGATCCCAGGCGGCGGCGGGACTAAAGAACTTTATGTGAAGACTTTGAGGAATATGCCGAAGGGCGTTGACTTCGACTTACAGAAAGTGGCCAACCAAGTATTTGAAACGGTCGCCATGGCAAAAGTTTCGACCTCAGCCGAGGAAGCGAGGGGGAATAATTTCCTTAATTCAGCTGATGGAATAAGCGTGAATGCGGATCATCAGCTATATGATGCGAAACAGGCGGTACTTTCCATGCATGAACAAGGCTATATCGCTCCAGCCCGCACAAAGATCCCTGTCGTAGGTGAAACTGGATATGCTGCACTGCTATTAGGGGCGGAATCCATGCGCCTTTCAGGCTTCTTATCAGAACATGACCTTGTCATAGCCAAAGAGCTGGCATACGTCCTGGCAGGAGGAAAACTCCCATTTGGCACGGAAGTTGATGAACAGTATATCTTGAACCTGGAAAAACAGGCATTCCTAAAACTGATTTCGACTCCGAAATCCCAGGCAAGGATGCAGCACATGCTCGTTAAAGGTAAACCACTCCGTAATTGATGAATAGATGAAGATATGGCCAAAACGTGATCGATAGATTGATAGCTTAAAAATGAGTAAGGGGGATCCTCATGAAAGAAGCGGTAATAGTAGCTGGAGCAAGGACTCCGGTAGGAAGAGCGAAAAAAGGTTCTCTTGCTAGTGTACGCCCTGATGATTTAGGGGCTCTTGTCGTAAAGGAAACGTTAAAGCGTGCAGGGAATTATGAAGGAGCGATAGATGACCTGATTATCGGTTGTGCAATGCCTGAAGCGGAACAAGGATTGAACATGGCGCGTAACATTGGGGCATTGGCAGGATTGCCTTATACAGTACCGGCCATAACGATTAATCGTTACTGTTCAAGCGGTCTCCAAAGTATTGCATATGGAGCGGAAAGGATCATGCTCGGCCAAAGTGATACAGTCATTGCAGGCGGAGCGGAATCCATGAGCCTTTTGCCAATGATGGGCCATGTAACACGTCCGAACGCGAGACTTGCGGAAACGGCACCGGAATATTATATGGGTATGGGTCACACTGCTGAAGCCGTTGCAAAAAAATACGGCATTTCCCGTGACGATCAAGATGCATTTTCTGTTAGAAGTCATCAGAAGGCGGCTAAGGCCATTGCAGAAGGAAAGTTTTCCGATGAAATCGTACCGGTTGACGTTACCCTTCGTTCAGTGGGACCAGATCTTAAGTTAAAGGAAAAATCATTTACTTTTACACAGGATGAGGGCGTTCGTCCAGGAACGACTGCTGAAGTGCTGAAAAAACTAAGACCTGCATTCTCCGTTACAGGATCCGTAACAGCAGGGAATTCATCACAGACGAGTGATGGTGCAGCCGCGGTCATGGTCATGGACGGGGAAAAGGCTTCTTCCTTAGGGATGAAACCCATGGGTAAGTTCCGTTCCTTTGCTGTAGCAGGAGTACCGCCTGAAATTATGGGCATCGGACCGATTGCAGCCATACCTAAAGCGTTGAAGCTAGCGGGTCTTGAATTATCGGATATTGGTTTATTTGAATTGAATGAAGCCTTTGCTTCCCAATCCATTCAAATCATTCGTGAGCTTGGATTGAATGAAGAGATTGTCAATGTAAATGGAGGAGCCATCGCTTTAGGCCATCCACTAGGATGTTCGGGAGCAAAATTGACATTAAGCCTGCTTCATGAAATGAAGCGCAGAAACCAACAGTTCGGAGTCGTGACAATGTGTATCGGCGGCGGGATGGGTGCTGCCGGAGTGTTTGAATTAATGGCGTAATCCGACCCCTTCCGGAAGCTGTCATGCTTCCGGCGGGATCACTATCTTAAACACATAGGAGGAAATAACATGTCCAATCAAACTACAGATAACCTCATTAAAGGCGGGGCCTTTTTAATAGAAGATATTACGTATGATCAAGTGTTTACACCGGAAGATTATTCTGATGAGCATAAAATGATTGCCAAAACTTCCGAGGAATTCGTAGTGAATGAAATTCTGCCGCAGGTTGAACATTTAGAAAACCATGAGTTTGAGCGTTCCGTTAAATTATTGAAGCATGCAGGTGAAATCGGTTTACTTGGGGCTGATGTTCCTGAGGAATACAGCGGATTGGGTCTCGATAAAATCAGTTCGGCATTGATTACGGAAAAAATGGCACTTGCAGGCGGTTTCGGAATTACGCATGGTGCACATGTAGGTATCGGCTCTTTGCCAATCGTATTATTCGGGAATGAAGACCAAAAGAAAAAATATCTTCCTGTACTGGCAACGGGTGAGAAGATTGCTGCGTATGCCTTAACGGAACCAAGCTCAGGTTCTGATGCCTTGGGAGCAAAAACGACAGCGAAATTGAATGCAGAAGGAACACACTATATTTTAAATGGCGAAAAACAATGGATTACAAATGCAGGTTTTGCAGATGTCTTCTGTGTATACGCCAAAATCGACGGTGAACAATTCTCCGCTTTCATTGTTGAGCGTGATTATAAAGGCGTATCAACTGGGGCTGAAGAAAAGAAAATGGGAATCAAAAGCTCATCTACACGCACTTTAATCCTCGAAGATGTTCATGTACCAGTCGAAAACCTTTTGGGTGTAGCCGGAAAAGGGCATGTCATCGCTTTCAATATCCTGAATATCGGCCGCTATAAATTAGGCGTCGGTGCTGTCGGCGGATCTAAACGTGCCCTTGAGATTACAGCTGCTTATACGAATCAACGTCAACAGTTCAAAACGAAAATTTCCGATTTTAACTTGACGAAAGAAAAACTTGCAACAATGGCAGCGAAAATTTATGCAGCAGAAAGCTCTGTATATCGTACGGTTGGACTTTATGATCAAAGACAAAGCAAATTGACGGATGAGCAAGTGAAAGATGGGAAATCAATGGCGGCTGCAATCGCTGAATACGCCATTGAATGTTCATTGAATAAATTCTTTGCTTCCGAAGTATTGGATTACGTTACGGACGAAGGCGTACAGCTTCATGGCGGTTATGGTTTCATGCAGGAGTATGAAATTGAAAAAGCATATCGCGATTCCCGTATTAATCGGATCTTTGAAGGTACAAATGAAATCAATAGATTGCTTGTCCCGGGAACATTCCTGAAGAAAGCACTTAAAGGGGAATTGCCGCTACTTCAAAAAGCTCAAGGCCTGCAAGAGGAATTAATGATGATGATGCCGGAAGAACCTGGCGATGAGCCACTGGCACAAGAAAAAATGCTTGTTAGGAACGCTAAGAAAATCGGTATTCTGGCAGCTGGGCTTGCGGCACAGAAATACGGCAAAGATCTTGATCAAGAACAAGAAATCCTCTCCAACATTGCTGATATCGCATCCCTTGCCTATGCAGCTGAATCCGTGGTATTGCGTACGGAAAAAGCAATTGCAGCTACAGGTCTGGAGAAGAACAAACAAAAAGTGCTTTACACTGAAATCTTCGTTCAGGAAGCTTTCAATGAAATAGAACAGCATGCAAAGGAAACGTTAATTGCGGTGGAAACAGGCGATACTCTCCGCATCATGCTTTCGTCGCTCCGTAAGCTGACAAGACACACTCCGATCAATGTCATTGCGAAAAAACGCGAAGCATCCGTCAAAGTAATCGAAACGGAAAAATATGCTCTTTAAGCAATGAGTCAGAATCCGTAAAGGGAATGCCCATAAAGGCATTCCCTTTATTTCCTTTGATGAAATCGCATTGGAAATTCAAAAGACATTTCGTTGTATTGCGTGGTAAAAACGGGTATTCTATTGATAGGTGGTGAAATGATGGGCTTAACATTATATTGGTACCCAAAATGCGGTACATGCCGTAATGCGAAGAAGTGGCTGGATAATCATGAACTGCAATATGAAGCGATCCATATAGCGGATAATCCCCCTTCGCGAACTGAAATAGAACAACTATATAAAAACAGCAATTTGGAGTTGAAGAAGTTTTTCAATACTAGCGGTCAAAAATATCGGGAGCTGGGCTTAAAGGATAAGCTGAAAGAAGCTTCTGAAGCAGAGATGCTTGATATATTGTCCACAGATGGCATGCTTCTGAAAAGGCCGATTGTTACGGATGGCACCAAAGTGACGGTAGGTTTCAAAGAAGAGCAATTCGAACAGGTTTGGAACTGAAATTTCACAAAATATTTGGTTAATTCCTTACTTAAACAAACAATCTACCTTATAATGGAATAGATAAAATAAGATGTACATATGGAGGGTTAATTATGACAACAACACCAAAAGAACTTCGTTACACTAAAGAACATGAATGGGTCAAAACGGAAGATGGAACAGTGCGCATTGGAATTACGGCATTCGCACAGTCCGAGCTTGGGGACATCGTATTCGTTGAGCTTCCGGAAATCGGCGATGAATTGAAAGCGAACGAACCATTTGGAAGTGTTGAATCCGTTAAGACCGTTTCTGAGCTTTATGCACCTATCAGTGGCAAGGTTGTTGAAGTAAACGAAGATTTAAGTGACAACCCTGAATATGTAAATGAGTCTCCTTATGAAAAGGCATGGATGGTCGTGCTTGAACCATCTAATGTCAGTGATATTGAAAACTTGATGAGCGCTGAAGAGTATGAGAGTTTAATCAACGGTTAAAAAGAAAGGAGAGGGGGGACTGAAAAGGCCTGCTCTCTTTTTCATTTGTACAGTGGGTGAGTTGCGCACATAATTCGTGAGATGGAGTGATGACATGGAGTGGGACGAATTCGATAAAGTGATCATTGTAGAAGGCAGTTCCGATAGAAGAAAAGTTGCCTCCGTTTTAAATGAAGATGTGGAAATAATATGTACGAATGGGACCATATCATTAACTAAGCTGGATGAATTAGTGGATGAATTGATGGACCGTGATGTTTATCTCCTTTTTGACGCAGATGAATCAGGAGAAAAGCTGCGGAAGCAGTTCCGAAGGGAAATGCCGGAAGCGAACCACCTGTATATTAATAAAATGTACAAAGAAGTGGAGAGCTCACCCGAACATCATATCGCAACTGTGCTCCTATCTGCCAATATGAATGTGAAAATGAAATTTCTAAGTCAAAGGGTGAACGACTAATTGATGCAAGAATGGAAAGAAGAAGAGTGTAAGCTTGCTGTTGGAAATGGGGAAACCTTTTGCTTATATTTATATACACCTTTATGCGGCACCTGTCAGGTGGCCTCCAAGATGCTGACGATATCCTTGGAGCTTTTTCCGGAATTGAAGGCAGGCAAAATGAATATGAACTATGTCCAAGCAATTGCCGAATCATATGAAATCGAAAGTGTTCCTTGCTTATTGCTTTTCAAAGAAGGGCAGCTGCACAAAAAAATATATGCCTTTCAATCCGTTCCTTATTTGTACGGATTGCTTAAGGAAATCAGCTAGGAAACCAATCAGAAACGCGGTTGGTTTTCTTTGTTGCTAACATTTGAATGAGAGAAGAAAAAAACAAAGAATATTCTAACAATTCATTGACTGATTTAATCTAAAATGCTATATTTTGAATAAAGTAATGGCAGAATTTAATAGTTCTTATCAAGAGTGGCGGAGGGACTGGCCCGACGAAGCCCGGCAACCGGTATAAATTTTTATATACGGTGCTAATTCCAGCAGAGTGTTGGCTCTGGTAGATGAGGTGTGTTCTTGAAACCTCTTCTTATTGAAGTGGTTTTTTTGTTTATAAAAAAGCCGGATTTCATATAATTCCAACTAAATCCATAGAAAAAGGTGAATTCATATGTCAGAGAAAAAGTTGCGCTTCGAAACATTGAGTGTTCATGGCGGTCTGCAAGCTGATGAAACAGGTGCCCGTGCCGTTCCTATCTACCAAAGCAATGCATACTTGTTCAAAGACACCGACCATGCAGCGAATTTATTTGGCCTAAAGGAGAATGGCTATATATATACACGGCTTCATAATCCCACGGTCAGTGTTTTTGAGGAAAGGATGGCCTTATTGGAAGGCGGTATCGGCGGATTGGCAACAGCAAGCGGAATGGCCGCCATCTCACTTTCAATCCTGAATATCGCTGCTGCAGGGGATGAGATTGTTTCTGCCTCTACATTATATGGCGGTACGTATAACCTTTTTGAAAATACTCTTCCTAAATATGGGATCAAAGTGAAGTTCGTTTCTCCCGATGATCCTGAAAACTTCAAAAGGGCGATTACGCCAAGAACTAAAGCCATTTTTGCTGAAACGATCGGAAATCCAAGTTTGAGGGTACTTGATATTGAAGCGGTAGCGGAAATCGCCCATGAAGCCGGCATACCTTTAATCATTGATAATACCTTCGCGACACCGTATCTTTGCAGACCGATTGATTTTGGAGCGGATATTGTCATCCATTCCGCTACAAAATGGCTTCTTGGAAATGGAACGACGCTAGGCGGTGTCATCGTGGATGGAGGGAAATTCGATTGGAACTCGCCAAACTACCCTGGCTTCACGGAGCCTGACCCAAGTTACGACGGTCTGGTATACGCCGAGGCAGTTGGACCTGCCGCATTCATAACGAAAGCCAGAGTCCAGTTGCTCCGTGATTTGGGTCCTGCACTAAGTGCCCAAAGTGCATTCCAGTTTACGCTTGGACTTGAAACGCTGCATGTAAGGATGAAAGAGCATCTATCGAACACCAAGTCTGTCATAAACTATTTAAAAAACCATCCTGCCGTGACCTGGGTTTCACATCCTGGTGATGAGGATCATCCCGATAAAGCCCTTGCGGATAAATATTTGCCAAAGGGAGCTGGATCTGTCGTGACATTTGGGATTCAAGGTAATCGCGAAGCTGGGGCAAAACTTATCAATTCGGTGGAATTATGGTCCCATGTGGCGAATGTAGGGGATGCGAAGAGCTTGATCATCCACCCAGCCAGTACGACCCATCAACAATTGAATGAGGCGGGTCTTGCGAAAGCGGGTGTAAGTGCCGATCAAGTCCGATTATCGATTGGGATTGAAAATGTAGAAGACTTAATAGAAGATTTGGAGCAGGCAATTGAAAAAGCGACGAACATCGTCTCCTTGACTTCCAAAACGCTTTAAGCAAAGTTCCTGTTCATTCTTGAACTAGAAATAATATACATTGCGCTCCTTTTTTATCTATGATAAAATTTCTCCATACTAAAGAACTTAATGATGTACAAATATTCTATATATTAGCTCTTATCAAGAGAGGTGGAGGGATGTGCCCGATGAAACCCGGCAACCGACAAGGAGATTTCCTTGGAAAGGTGCCAATTCACACAAAGTTTAATCACTTTGGAAGATGAGAGGAAGGCCTGTTTCTTCACCTGCCTTTCTGCTCATGCAGAAAGGTTTTTTCTATTTTAATTGGGAAAACTTTTACATGATAGGAGAAACAGACTAATAATGTAGAGAAATCAACTAAGTTCATAGGTTTTATTGGATAAAAGAGGTGAGGGTTAATGATAACATTGACGAAAGTCAGTAAGCTGTTCCGAACAGGAAAAGGAAACAGTGAGACGATCAAGGCTGTAAATAATGTGAATGTTGAAATAAATAAAGGCGAGATTTTCGGGATCATCGGTTACAGTGGAGCGGGGAAAAGTACTTTGATCAGAATGCTCAATGGATTGGAAACACCGACAGAGGGATCCGTTGTGGTGGCTGAAAAGGAAATTTCAAAAATTAAAGGGGCTCAGCTCCGTAAGGCCCGTCAAGAAATCAGCATGATTTTCCAACATTTCAATCTATTATGGTCAAGGACCGTTCAGGAGAATATATCTTTCCCGTTGGAAATTGCAGGAGTTTCTAAACCTGAACGCACCAAGCGTGTGAACGAATTGATCAAGTTAGTCGGACTTGAAGGCAGGGAAAAGGCCTATCCTTCGCAATTAAGCGGAGGGCAAAAGCAAAGGGTGGGAATAGCCAGGGCTCTGGCAAATGACCCTAAAGTGCTGCTGTGTGATGAAGCGACTTCTGCATTGGATCCGCAGACTACCGACTCCATACTCGAATTGCTTGTTGACATCAATCAGCGTTTGGGATTGACGATCGTCTTGATTACGCATGAAATGCATGTAATACGTAAAATCTGCCATCGCGTCGCCGTGATGGAAAGCGGGCAGGTTGTTGAACAAGGTCCTGTCCTGGATGTCTTCAAGAATCCTAAAGAACAAATGACGAAGCGTTTCGTCCAACAGGTAACGGAACCAGAAGAAACGAAAGAAACGATGGACCATTTGCTCGAACGCTATCCAGCAGGCAAAGTGATTCAATTGACCTTTGTAGGTGATCATGCAGAAAGCCCATTGATCACCAAGCTTGTACGTAACTTCGAGTTGGATGTCAATATCGTTCAAGGTAAGATATCCCAAACAAGAAGCGGTTCATATGGAACATTGTTTATCCATCTAGATGGCAAAGAGGATGAAATGCTCCGCGCAATCGAATTCATTAAAGCACAGCAGGTAGGCGTGGAGGTGATTACTCATGCTTGAAGAATTATTGCCGAATGTTGATTGGGAAGACATCATTGAAGCTACGAAAGAAACGCTTTACATGACAAGCGTCTCTGTAGTGGCAACCTTTTTTATAGGCATAATACTAGGATTGACCCTTTTCCTGACAGGGAAGGGTAATATGTGGCAAAACCGGGCTGTCAACGGAGTCATGAGTGCTGTCGTCAATATATTCCGTTCCATTCCATTTCTTATTTTGATCGTGCTGCTCATTCCTTTCACTAAAGCGCTTGTCGGTTCCATGATCGGTGAGAACGCTGCACTGCCGGCACTTATTATCGGTGCGGCCCCATTTTATGCGCGTATGGTTGAAATCGGACTTCGTGAAATCGATAAAGGTGTAATTGAAGCCGCTAAATCGATGGGGGCAAAAACGAGCACGATCATTTGGAAGGTCCTTCTTCCAGAGTCGATGCCTGCCCTTATTTCCGGGATTACGGTAACATCGATTGCATTGGTTGGATATACCGCGATGGCCGGGGTCATCGGCGCAGGCGGGCTTGGTAATCTAGCCTATTTGGACGGCTATCAAAGAAATCAAAATGACGTTACGCTTGTAGCGACGATCGTTATTCTAATTATCGTCTTCATAATTCAAATTATTGGAGATGTGATTACATCTAAATTGGACAAAAGATAAAGGGAGATGAATAGGATGAAAAAGTTTTTAGGATTTGCATTAATCTTAGTGTTATCTATCGCTTTGGCTGCTTGTGGAAGTGAAAAGGATAAAAGCGGCAGCGATACGGAAAAAGAATCGAAGAAAATAGTTGTAGGGGCATCCAATGTTCCACATGCAGAAATCCTTGAGGAAGCTAAACCGCTTCTTAAAGAAAAAGGAATCGATTTGGAAATTGAAACATTCCAGGACTATGTTTTACCAAATAAGGCGTTGAATGATAAGGAATTGGATGCTAACTACTTTCAACACATTCCATATTTAGAGGGGCAAATTAAAGAAAATGGATATGACTTCGTCAATGCTGGCGGAATCCATATCGAGCCGATTGCTCTATATTCAAAAAAATATGAAAGCATTGATAAACTTCCGGAAGGCGCAACAATTATTATGAGCAGCTCTGTTGCTGATCATGGACGCGCTTTATCCCTTTTGGAAAAGAATGGCCTGATCACTTTGAAAGAAGGCATCGATAAAACGACGGCTACAACAAAAGACATCGTTGAAAATAAGAAAAACCTTAAATTCGATGCCGATTATGAAGCGGCCCTGCTTCCTAAAATTTATGAGAGCGGCGAAGGCGATGCAGTCTTGATCAACTCCAACTATGCAATTGACGCCGGTTTGAATCCGCTTGAAGATTCGATTGCGATTGAAGATTCCGAATCACCTTATGTGAATGTCATTGCCGTAAACAAAGGTGACGAAAATAAAGAAGCAATCAAAGCGCTTGTAGAAGTATTGCATTCTAAAGAAATACAAGATTTCATTCTTAAAGAATACAAAGGTGCAGTTGTACCGGCGGATAAATAATTCGAGAATGGCGGCCTGATTTAATTCAGGTCGCAGTTTAAAAAGGTTTCGGAATGGTCTCATTCCGAAACCTTTTTGATTTTATAATGGATTTGAATCGATAATAGCTATTGAGTGCCGATGGGCATAGATAACAACCAAAACGCTCTTATTACACATAAGCATGGTTGCGGAATCTGCGTCAACAGCTTCAGGTTTTACAGCTTTCTTAATCACTTGTTCAATCAGAGGCACTTAATACGAGTATTTCCGGGTGTAACTATCGTCCCAACACAAATCCGTTACGGTCTGCTGACGCATAAATAAATAAGCGAGCTGGTTTGTCCATTCAGCTTTTACATAGTGCGTCGGTCATGATTTTTAGTTTGTCTACAGTTTTTTAGATTTTTAGGTTTTCAAAATTTGAACGTTACTTTCCACTTCAGGCACTCGCTTTCCGCGGGCGGTCCGGAAGCCTCCTCGGCGCTTTTGCGCCTGCGGGGTCTCCCTTGGCTCGCTTTCCCGCAGGAGTCTCGTACCTTCCGTTCCAATCCACTAAGACTAAACAATCAGATAGAATCACTTTCACCTACATTCTGTATTCCGTTCAATGCCGGTTAGGATTTCCATGATAAAGTGCCTCACTTCTCTAAGTTCGGATAATGATGATCCAGGTTGTTTCAGTCTGCGTCTTAATTTAATTCTTTTCATGTTTAATCAGGAAAGGAAAGGGTATAGAGATAATGAAGGAAAAAATGATACACAAATTTGAAAGGATGGTTCACTATCAATACTCTGGATCTAAATGTAACAAGCGAAATGGAAAAGGCGATGCAGTCTTCACATGGGATTGGCTACAGTGAGTACAGTAGAAACTTAGACCTCCGTATCGAGGTTGAGAAAGAACGGGATAGGGAACATGTAAAGTGCAACAAAATGGTCCACGACCTACAACGCAAAATTCACGGCTAAGCATATAAAAGAATTCTTTAAAAGATCGGTCTGTAGAGGTAAAATGGAAAGTGGTCCATAAAATAAGGGTTTCCTTATTGGATAAACTTACATAATACCTGACAGGCCGATTTTTTTCTTTTTAAAGCGGAACGTTCATACCTTGCAATCGAATTCTTTGAACATATAGTAATAAGGACGAAGATTTGCCGAATAATAAGATAATTTTAACAAAAGCTAAAATAAGTATGAATATGCAGTAAACAGGCCATATCTGTTAGTATTGTAAGAATTGGACAGGTTTTTAACATGGCAGAAGTGGAAACCTCTATCTATTTAGTTGATTCTAAATTGGATTTGTTATAAAATTGGAATGAGAATAAAGTGAGAATGCTTTTACGTAAATTATAGTAATGAAAGTAATCTTTACTTTCTGGTAATAAAATTGGAATTAGTTCACGGAGGTATTATTATGTCAGCTTCTACATTAACGGTTAAAGATCTTCACGTATCAATTGAAGGCAAAGAGATTTTAAAAGGGGTAAACCTTGAAGTTAAAGGTGGAGAAATCCATGCGATCATGGGACCAAATGGAACTGGTAAATCCACTTTATCATCAGCAATCATGGGTCACCCTAAATATGAGGTAACTAGCGGAAGCATCACATTCGATGGTGAAGATGTTTTGGAGATGGAAGTAGACGAGCGCGCTCGTGTCGGTCTATTCCTAGCTATGCAATATCCAAGTGAAATCAGCGGTGTTACAAACGCAGACTTCTTACGTTCTTCCATTAACGCACGCCGTGAAGAAGGCGATGAAATTTCATTAATGAAATTCATCCGTCAAATGGACCAAAAAATGGAATTCCTTGAAATGGATGAAGATATGGCGCAACGCTATTTGAATGAAGGTTTCTCAGGCGGAGAGAAAAAACGCAACGAGATTCTTCAATTAATGATGATCCAACCTAAAATTGCAATCTTGGATGAGATTGATTCAGGTCTAGATATCGATGCACTTAAAGTCGTTTCAAAAGGAATCAACGAAATGCGCGGAGAAGACTTTGGATGCTTGATCATCACTCACTACCAACGTCTATTAAATTACATCACTCCTGATTTTGTACATGTAATGATGCAAGGACGTGTCGTAAAATCAGGCGGTCCTGAACTTGCTGCCCGCTTGGAAGCGGAAGGTTATGACTGGATTAAACAAGAATTGGGCATTGAAGACGAAACTGTTGGCGAAGAAGCGTAAGTAGGAGGATTTGCAATGACTACAGAAACGAAATTACCGTTTGAACAAGAGGATATAAGCTCCTATTCAACTAAAAATAATGATCCAGCTTGGCTATCCGAGCTTCGGATTCAAGCGTTTTCTGAATTAGAAAAGCTCCCGATGCCAAAGCCGGACAAAACGAAAATCGATAAATGGAATTTCACTTCTTTCCAAACTCATACGGTTGAGAGTGAAGCTTTTGCCTCTTTAGGGGAGCTTCCGGAAGAAATTAAGTCCATCATTGAAGAAAATGAAAACTTATACATCCAACGCAATAATACGCCGGCACATATCAATCTGTCAGCAAATGTGAAAGAACAAGGCGTCATTTTTACGGATATTTTATCAGCGGCTCGTGATCATGCTGAGCTCGTGCAAAAATATTTCATGAAAGACGGCGTTAAAATAGATGAGCATCGTTTAACAGCACTTCATGCTGCATTAGTTAATGGGGGAGCATTCCTTTATGTTCCGAAAAATGTAGAAATCAAAGAGCCGATTCAATCGGTATTCCTTTTGGATAATCCAGATACTACACTTTTCAACCACGTCTTGATCGTAGCTGAAGATAATAGCTCTGTCACATATGTAGAGAACTATTTCTCAACCGTTGAGTCTAACGAAGGTGTTGCCAACATCGTAACTGAAGTATTTGCAAATGCGAATGCCAAGGTCCAATATGGTGCGGTCGATACCCTTTCAAAAGGCTTCACGACATATGTTAACCGCCGTGGAGTGGCAGGACGTGACGCACGTATTGAGTGGGCGCTTGGCCTGATGAACGACGGAAATACGATTTCGGATAATACAACATATCTAATGGGCGATGGCTCTCACGGTGATACAAAAACCGTTGTAGTCGGACGCGGGGAACAAAAGCAGAACTTCACGACTGCCATCATTCATTATGGCAAACGCTCTGAGGGTTATATCCTTAAGCACGGTGTCATGAAAGAATCCGCATCCTCCATTTTTAATGGAATTGGGAAAATAGAGTATGGTGCTACAAAGGCCAATGCCGAACAAGAGTCACGCGTATTGATGTTAAGTGAAAAAGCACGCGGGGACGCCAATCCGATCCTCTTGATCGATGAAGATGATGTAACGGCTGGTCATGCTGCTTCCGTCGGCCGTGTCGACCCGCTTCAACTGTATTATTTAATGAGCCGTGGTATTACAAAGAAAGAAGCAGAAAGACTTGTCATTCACGGATTCTTGGCCCCTGTTGTTAACGAGCTTCCAATTGAGGGAGTCAAAAAACAATTAGTAGCGGTCATTGAAAGGAAAGTACAGTAATGAACCCATACGAAATTCGTAAGCTTTTTCCAATATTAGATCAAGAAGTCAATGGTCAGCCATTAGTTTATTTAGATAGTGCTGCAACCTCTCAAAAACCGGCTGCAGTGATTGAAGCGATTGAGCAATATTACCGCGGCTATAACTCGAATGTTCACCGCGGGGTGCATACACTAGGAACAAAAGCTACGGATGCGTATGAAGGTGCTCGTGAAAAGGTACGTAAATTCATTAATGCTTCTTCTACAGAAGAAATCATCTTTACCAGAGGCACAACGACTGCATTAAATACTGTAGCAAGAAGTTACGGTGGTGCAAATATTAAAGAGGGTGACGAAATCGTCATCTCTTACATGGAGCATCACAGTAATATCATTCCGTGGCAGCAGCTTGCCAAAGAAAAAGGCGCTGTATTGAAGTATATTCCGCTTCAGGAGGATGGCACGATTTCCGTTGACGATGCGAGGGCTACAATTACGGAAGCAACGAAAATCGTGTCCATCATGCAGGTTTCGAATGTGCTTGGCGTTATCAATCCTGTGAAGGAAATCGCCCAAATTGCCCATGAGCACAATGCTGTAATGGTAGTCGACGGGGCACAAAGCACGCCGCATCTAAAAGTGGATGTCCGTGATTTGGATTGTGATTTCTTTGCCTTCTCAGGTCATAAAATGGTCGGTCCAACAGGCATCGGCGCATTATATGGCAAGAAAGATCTTCTGGAAAAAATGGAACCGATCGAATTCGGCGGAGAGATGATTGATTTTGTAGGTTTGTATGAGTCTACATGGAAAGAACTCCCGTGGAAATTCGAAGGCGGTACCCCAATCATCGCCGGCGCCATCGGCATGGGGGCTGCCATTGATTTCTTGGAGGAAATCGGTTTGGATAATATTGAACGGCATGAACATAAGCTCGCCGCTTATGCAATGGAGAAAATGTCAGCTGTTGAAGGGCTGACCATTTATGGTCCTAAAGATGCAGAAAAGCGTGCTGGTGTAATTACCTTTAATATTGATGACGTACATCCACATGATGTCGCTACCGTTCTTGATGCAGATGGAATTGCTGTCCGTGCCGGTCACCACTGCGCACAGCCATTAATGAAATGGCTTGACGTATCAGCGACAGCAAGAGCAAGTTTCTATCTATATAACACGGAAGAAGATATTGATAAGCTTGTGTCCGGGCTTGTTAAAACGAAGGAGTATTTCAGTAATGTCTTTTGATAACCTTGATACACTTTACCGTCAAGTCATTATGGATCACTATAAGAAACCTCGTAATAAGGGCATGCTAGAAGATGGAAGCATGACAATCGATATGAATAATCCAACTTGCGGCGATCGGATTCGTTTAACGATGAAGATTGAAGATGGCAAGGTCAGCGATGTTAAATTCGATGGTGATGGTTGTTCGATATCCATGAGTTCGGCTTCCATGATGACGCAAGCCATTAAGGGCAAAGACGTTGATACTGCTCTAGCGATGTCCGAGACTTTTTCCTTAATGATTCAGGGAAAAGAATACGACGATGAGATGGACCTTGGGGATATTGAAGCCCTTCAGGGTGTTTCTAAATTTCCTGCCCGAATCAAGTGTGCTACCCTAGCTTGGAAAGCCATGGAAAAGGGATTGAAGGAATAATTAAATTAAAATGAGCTGTTGTAATTCAGCCATTTGAAATGGAGGAATACGAGCTATGGCAAAGAAAATGCCTGATATCGGCGATTATAAATATGGCTTTGCGGATAAAGATGTTTCCATCTTCCGTTCAAAGCGTGGTCTGACAAAAGAAATCGTGGAAGAAATTTCTCGAATGAAGGATGAACCGCAATGGATGCTTGATTTCCGTTTGAAATCATTGGAGCATTTTTACAACATGCCAATGCCTCAATGGGGCGGCGACATGCAAAGCCTGAACTTTGATGAAATCACATACTATGTTAAGCCTTCAGAGAAATCAGAGAAATCTTGGGATGAAGTTCCTGATGAAATCAAACAGACTTTTGATAAATTGGGAATTCCTGAAGCCGAACAAAAATACCTTGCCGGTGTATCTGCCCAATATGAATCTGAAGTGGTTTACCATAGCATGAAAGAAGAATTGGAAGACTTGGGTATCGTGTTTAAAGATACGGACTCAGCACTTCGTGAAAATGAAGATATCTTCCGTGAGCATTTCGGGAAAACGATCCCGCCTACTGACAATAAATTCTCTGCATTGAACTCGGCAGTTTGGTCAGGTGGATCATTCATCTATGTACCAAAAGGCGTTAAAGTGGATACTCCGCTTCAAGCTTATTTCCGGATCAACTCTGAAAACATGGGGCAATTCGAACGTACGCTAATCATTGTTGATGAAGGCGCATCCGTTCACTATGTAGAAGGTTGTACAGCACCTGTTTATACAACTAACTCCCTTCATAGTGCGGTTGTTGAAATTGTCATCAAGAAAGATGCTTACTGCCGTTATACGACGATCCAAAACTGGGCAAACAACGTTTTTAACCTGGTTACGAAACGTGCGGTTTGTGACGCTAATGCAACAATGGAATGGATTGATGGTAACATCGGTTCCAAATTGACAATGAAATATCCTGCTGTCATCTTAAAAGGTGAAGGCGCTCGCGGTATGACATTATCGATTGCCATTGCAGGAAAAGGCCAACACCAAGACGCTGGAGCGAAAATGATTCACCTAGCGCCAAATACATCTTCAACGATTGTATCAAAATCAATTTCTAAACAGGGCGGTAAAGTAACATACCGTGGTATCGTTCATTTTGGACGTAAAGCGGATGGAGCTCGTTCCAACATTGAATGTGATACATTAATCATGGATAATCAGTCTACATCTGATACGATCCCTTACAATGAAATCTTGAATGATAACATTTCCCTTGAACACGAAGCGAAGGTTTCCAAAGTATCTGAAGAACAGTTGTTCTACTTGATGAGCCGCGGAATTTCTGAGCAAGAAGCAACGGAAATGATCGTAATGGGCTTCATCGAACCATTTACAAAAGAACTTCCAATGGAATATGCGGTTGAAATGAACCGTCTGATCAAGTTCGAAATGGAAGGCTCCATCGGATAATGACCGACTGGCCTGCCTGTAAGGCGATTTAGAATAACCATTCATACAAAAGCCTGCCGGGTCTGACTGGCAGGCTTTTTGTTTTGATATTTGGCACCCTTATACCAAAGATTAGATATGGCTCAATAAGGGTAAAAAATAATAAACGAGGAAGTCAGGAAATGGTCCTGTCCCAAAGGAGTGATGATGCAGATGATTTATGTTGGTGTGACCGGTTGGGGTGATCATGATAGTTTATATGGCGGTGTGTCCCAACGTGATAAACTCAAAGAGTACGGGGCTCATTTTCCCATTGTGGAGGTGGATGCGTCATTCTATGCAGTCCAGCCAAAGAGGAACAGTGAAAAGTGGGTTTCCGAGACGCCAGCATCCTTCCAGTTTGTCGTTAAAGCCTACCAAGGGATGACAGGACATCAACGTGGGGAAATCCCATTTGAAAGTAAGAAGGAGATGTTCAAGGCGTTTTGCGACTCACTGGAAGCATATCGGAAGTCCGGCAAGCTCGCGATGGTCTTATTTCAGTTTCCGCCATGGTTTGATTGTAAACGTGAAAATGTGAATTACTTGCGATGGTGCAAAGCTGAAATGGGCGATATCCCAGTTGCCATAGAGTTCCGGAATCAAAGCTGGTACAGGCCCAACGTAGTCCAGCAAACTTTGGATTTTATCGAAAAGGAAGGCTGGATCCATACTGTATGCGATGAGCCGCAGGCTGGAGAGGGATCCATTCCTGTCGTTCTGCAGGCCACCGATAAAGATAAAACCCTGGTGCGCTTTCATGGCCGTAATCTGCATGGTTGGCAAAGGCCTCCTTCGGGGGATAATTGGCGTGAGGTCAGGTACCTATATCGATATAATCATCAGGAATTGACTGAATGGGTGGAGAAAATCAGGATATTGGAAAAGGAATCCAAGGAGTTATATGTCCTGTTCAATAATAACTCAGGCGGGGATGCCGCTGATAATGCCAAACAAATGATTGAGTTGCTTGGTATAGAATATGAAGGGCTTTCTCCTAAGCAGCTTGGTTTGTTTTAAGAGGAATTATATAATGAATAATGAAATGATGTGACAAGCTAGTAGAGGTATATCCTCACAAACAGGTAAAGGCGGATTTTTTCATGGTATGGTTAGTATTAGTGGGTATTGGATTATTAGCGGGATCAACCGGCGCTCTTGTCGGTCTGGGCGGGGGCATCATCATCGTGCCTTCCCTTTTATATTTAGGTACATCTACAAATATTATCGATGAGCTGACTCCACAGGTCGCCGTTGGTGTTTCAACCGTAATCATGATTTTTACCGGCTTATCTTCCACTCTATCTTATTTAAAACATAAGGTGGTGGATTATAAGGCCGGCTTAATCTTTTTTATTGGCAGTGCACCTGGTGGAATAATGGGGGCCTATGTGAATAAAAACCTTAACGCCGAAGCTTTTTCATTGTACTTTGGAATTTTCATGGTTTTCATGGCCATCGTGTTATTAGTGAAAAATCATTTGAAGCCCATGCTTTTCAAGCCTGGAAAAGGGAAAATAGTGAAAACGTATAAAAGCGAAAATGGACATTCATTTTCCTATGGTTACCACCCCCTGTTAGCTGTATTGATTTCTTTTGTCGTGGGATTCAGCTCCGGGTTATTTGGAATTGGCGGCGGAGCCTTAATGGTACCCGTCATGATGCTTCTTTTCTTCTTCCCTCCGCATATGGCTGTAGCGACTTCGATGTTCATGGTATTTCTATCTTCCATCACTAATTCGATTACGCATATTTCCCTTGGAAATGTAAATTGGCCATATGCTTTTGCCCTGATTCCGGGTGCGTGGTTCGGTGCTAAATTGGGTGCATTCATAAATACGCGCCTAAAGAGTGCGTCGCTGGAAAATATGTTGAAAATAGTGCTGATAATCATTGGTTTACGTCTTATATACCAAGGCATTACAGGATAAACGAGGAGGAAAAATGATGTCAGAAATCATTCATTTATATCACACCAATGATCTCCATAGTCATTTTGAGAATTGGCCTCGTATTGATAAGTTTCTTAAAGAAAGAAGACAACTTCATCAAGAAACGGGAGAAGAAGCGATCATACTGGATATAGGCGATCATGTGGACCGCTGGCATCCATATACAGAAGGTACGTTGGGTAAAGGAAATATTGAACTGCTTAATGAAGCGGGCTACCAATATGTGACCATCGGCAATAATGAAGGGATCACTTTACCTCATGATGCGTTGGACTCCTTATATGATCATGCAAGGTTCAAGGTCTTGGCAGCCAATATTTATTACGGTGATAATGAAAGGCCGGAATGGGCGCTTCCATTTTGGATACATACAACGGTAAAAGGCACCAAAATCGCGATGATAGGTTTGACAGCCTTTTTTCAAAAGTTTTATTCTGCGATGGGCTGGGAAATAACGGAACCATTCATGGAGTTAAAGGCACAGCTCGAAAGGGTCAAAACAGAGGCGGATGTAATCATCATCCTTTCCCACCTGGGCATCCATGATGATGAGAGGATGGCAAGGGACTTTCCGGAGATTGACATTATACTTGGCGCGCATACCCACCACATCCTCCACCAAGGTAAATTGATCAATGACACACTCCTTTGCGGGGCAGGGAAATATGGTTTTTTTGTTGGACAGGTGGAAATGACCGTCAATCAGGAAAAGAAAATAAGCCAGAAGAGAGCTATTCTTTATGATACCAATGATTTTTTGGAATTGGAGAATGAACGGTCATGGATTGAAGAGATATATCAGGCCGGAGGGAAAACGCTAAAACAGGTTGTTGTGGACTTACCGTTTGCACTGGATAATGATTGGTTCAAACGAAGTCCTTTGACGGAAATCCTTGGGGAGGCCCTAAGGGAGTGGAGTCAGGCGGATTGTTCCTTTTTGAATGCAGGTCTTCTCCTCGAAGGGCTTCCGAAGGGACCTGTCACAAAAGGGGATATTCACAGAATCTGCCCACATCCCATCAATCCTTGCGTCGTTGAAGTCGATGGGAATGAATTAAAGGAAATCTTAATGCAATCGAGAAATGAAGAGTGGCCTCATATTCAGGTGAAAGGTTTCGGTTTCCGCGGAAAAATCATGGGAGTCATGCATTATGATCAAATTGAATTTAACGAAATGGAGAATGGAATCGTAAAAGGGATCCTTATAAAAGGAGAGAAACTGCAGGCGGATAAGTCCTATAAATTGGCAATACCTGATATGTTCACGTTCGGGCACTTCTTTCCAAGTATCCATCGCTCCAATCGCAAGGAATACTTACTGCCGGAATTCTTACGGGATATCCTTTTATGGAAGCTGAAAAAAATATACACTAACCCCTGATACGAAATCACGGTTTTGCCCTTTTTTTCATAAAGTATGGGGAAGGAAGGGGCGAAACCAATTGATTAACATGATCCCAATAATTCTTGATAATCATACATTCCTAGCCATTTCTGTCCGACTGCCGAAAACGAATTTACTTGCTGTCGCGTCCGAAAAAGGGTATATAATGTGCGGTGCGTTGGATGTTGGACTGCTGAACGATAAATTGAGAGATCGTAAAATCCTTGCAGGGAGGGCCACAGGAGTTAAATCGATTGAAGAGTTATTGGAAGCGCCGCTTGAATCAGTTACCTGGGAGGCTGTGGAAAAGGGCATACATCCAGGAATGATTGGTAAAGAGGCATTAATCAAAATGATTTGAAAAGGCGGGCTTTCTTTCTTCCGGAGGGGGCCTTATTTTTTTATCAAAGTAAATGCTGATATTTTTTCAATAAATATGTTCTAACAGATTCATTTATCAAAATATGTTCCGATAAAGCTTATAAAGGAAAGAATCGGTTTGAATTACAAATATTGAATGGGGAAACGGAGTACAAGTATGAGGCTAGCTATTACAAAGTCCCTAAGCCCTGGAGAAAGGCTCGGTAAAAACATCTATAATGAGCGGGGCCATATCCTATTGTGCGAGGGTCTTACATTAACGCAGAAGATGATCAATCGACTGGTTTCCCTTAATATTCCCTTTGTTTACATTCAAGATTCCAGGACGGATGACATTATTCCGAAGCCCCCAGTTTCCGGGAAACTTAGAAGAGAAGCCATTAATACGATTGAAACCACTTTCCTGGACATGAAAAATAAAATGAACCTGGATGGATCATTCACGATAGAGCAGGCTAACGTCAAATTAACTCAAATAGTCCGGAACATCATGGGCGAGCTGAAAAGGAATAAAGAGCTAATGACTTTATTGGCCGACGTTTATACATACGATGACTATATCTTCACACATTCCTTCAATGTGACCTTATATACCTTGGCGATCGGGTTGGAATTGAATATCAAAAATAAGAATCTCGAAATTCTTGGGCTTGGAGCGATTTTACATGATGTCGGCAAAATGCTCGTGCCTTTGGAAGTCCTCCGGAAACCCGGTAAGCTGACGGAAAAGGAGTTTGAACAAATCCAAAAACATGCCGATTACGGATTTTATCTAATTAAAAATGTTCATACCGTTTCACTTTTAGTTGCGAATTGTGCCTATCAGCATCATGAAAGGTTAGATGGATCTGGATATCCCCGTGGGATAAAAGGGGATGAAATCCATTATTTCGGCAAGATCATTGCCGTTGCCGATGTGTTTGATGCCGTTACTTCCAATCGGGTTTACCGTAAGGCCATGCTGCCGCATCAGGGATTGGAAGTCCTTTATGCCGGAGTCGGGAAAAAGTTCGACAATACGATCATCGAGGCTTTCCGGAGGGCGGTTGCCATTTATCCCAATGGTCTATCCGTCGAATTGAATGATGGGAGGAAAGGGGTAGTATCCTCTCAAAATGAAGGGATAGGAGACCGCCCCATGATAAGGATACTTGAAGAAGATAGCGAGCAGATAAAAGAGCCCTACGAAGTGGACTTGAATAAAAACCTGCATTTGCTCATCATGAAATGTCTCGATATACAAGAACCAGCCTAACCTCAAGGATAAGCTGGTTTTTTCATTCCTTGTTTTCCTTCATGATGGCAGGTGCAACCGAACCATTTCCGTTACTGAAATAACTTGGAACATCACCTTCGATCAGCAGGCTTCCGACTGTCACTTCCTGACTCACCTTTGTCTCCTTCGTGAAAGAGGGGATGACGATTTGAATATTGACATCAAAGTCCACAATCAATTCATAATAAACATTATTGATGCCTGCGTTTGTCAGTTTTGTCCTCAAATCCGATTCAACATTCCCGATGACTGACATTTTCACTGGGATTTCAGGTCCGTAATTGGAAAGGAGGTTATTCCCGGTTACGACACCAAATGGTATATAATACACCACACTTTTATATTGTTCATCATTTATTTTGGCTGAACCTGTTTTAAAAGGGTTTCCCTGTTTGATTCCAAGCTTCTTTTGAATATCCTTCGTGATGTTAGCCCGCAATTCACTATATATGACTGGATTGAAGCTATAGGAAGAACTGGAGTCCTCACCACCCTTGGTGTTGGTGATGATTTTGTTCATGTCAACCTTGGCTATATTCTCATCAACCGATTCATGAATCGTTTCGGTTGCAATCCGTTTGATTTCATATTCCGCTACACTCATGATCACGGGTTCGATCGATTTGTCCACGTACCAAAGAGTCATGATGCTTGATATGATGAACAGGATAAATGAATAGAGAAATACTTTTCGGGTGGGAAGAGGCCCCTTTTTTCGGAATTTCTTCGTTCGAAATCTTTTTCGGAACACGCTTTAGCCCCCTTTACTAATAACTATGCATCAAGTTCAGGGGTTTATGTTCGAATCAAAAAAAAGCAGCGTAAAATTCACGCCGCTCACTATTTCTTTTTGGCCAGATCTTTCCTTTCCCACAATTTTAAATAGGGGTAAGGGTCAAAGCTCCATTCTGTGATTCCGTTGTCTTTGTACATTCCGTAATGAAGGTGAGGAGGGAATTTTCCGGAAGTTCCTGGAGGGCCATAGCCTGTACTGCCAACACCCCCGATGACTTGTCCGGGCTCAACGATTTGTCCGACTTTCAATCCTTTGGCGAAGCCGCTTAAATGGGCAAAATAATGATAGGTATTATTTAAATCCCGTATCCCGATCCTCCAACCGCCGAATTTATTCCAGCCTTTCATTTCAATGATTCCATAGCTCGTGGAACGAACGGGAAGGCTATAATCCGCAAAAATATCAGTGCCTTCATGGATTCTCCTTCCGCCCCATCCGCGAGCGCTTCCCCATGTATTCAAGTACGTATAATGAGTCCGTACTGGAACCGGGAAGGCTTTTTCATGCAGGTCCAACCGGCCGTATTTCTTATAAATCTCGGCATTGCCGATAATGATGCTGACGGCTTTATCGCGTTTATAATAATCCCACAAGCCGATCCGGATATTATCTTCATCTGCACCATATGCCTGGAGATGCTTCGAAAAAGCATACAATCGATCGGTATCATTAGTGATATCCGCTTTGCCATCACCATTGCCATCCTGGCCCAACCCATCAAAAAATGTGATCGTGAGCGGGTTCACATCGTTTAAGTCAGGATTGAGAGCTCCGCTCCATTTTGAAGGCTCGATGTGGATGCCTATAAAACCTTTTGCCGGCTCTAAATCCCTTCGTGCAGCCCTTAGGCTGTGCTCATATTGATCTGCTCCAGCAAGGTAATACCACGGGATTTGGAGGGCAGCCTCCATATTTTTATATAGCGCCATTCTCCCGGCATAAACATCAGGGGTATCGGCAGCATTGGCGACTTGGCCTGGTGCCAAGATAAACAAACAAGTTATCGTTAGAAGGAATAATTTTTTCAACGGGGCAGGCTCCTTTCATGATATTCTCCGTTATTAAAAGACATCAGTCCATCCATCTTTTATAGTTTTGCTGATTTGGCAATAAACATGAAAAATAAATAATGGGAAACCAACTATAACTTGTATAAATGCTTTTTTATTGTTAAAGTAGGGTGTGTTAATTTCTATAGAATGGAGTGGCATTTTCATGTCTTCTACAAATAAAGAAATTCTTCGAAAACCAGATTGGTTGAAAATAAAGCTTAATACTAACGAAAATTACCTCGGTTTAAAAAATATGATGCGCGAGAAAAATCTTCATACTGTCTGTGAAGAGGCAAAATGTCCGAATATTCACGAATGCTGGGCAGTGAGAAGGACGGCTACTTTCATGATTCTAGGTGAAATCTGTACAAGGGCTTGCCGTTTCTGTGCAGTAACAACCGGACGTCCGAATGAATTGGACTGGGCTGAGCCGGAGCGTGTTGCCGATTCCGTTGTTTTGATGAATTTAAAGCATGTCGTTATTACAGCTGTTGCCCGTGATGATTTAAAGGATGGAGGCGCTGAAGTTTTCGCTGAAACGGTCCGTGCCATCCGCCGCAAAAATCCATTTACATCTATTGAAGTATTGCCGTCTGATATGGGCGGGGTGTTTGAAAATATCAAGACTTTGATGGATGCTAAACCGGATATCCTGAACCATAATATAGAGACTGTCAGAAGTTTATCGGACCGTGTACGGGCTCAGGCCAAGTATGATCGTTCATTGGAGCTTTTAAGAAGAGCCAAGGAACTGTATCCGGAAATACCGACTAAGTCCAGTTTAATGGTAGGTCTGGGTGAAACGCGGGAAGAAATCCTTGAGACCATGGATGACCTAAGGGCCAATAATGTGGATATCATGACGATCGGTCAGTATTTGCAGCCGACTAAAAAGCATTTAAAAGTGCTGAAATACTACACGCCTGAAGAATTTGCCGAACTGAAAGAACGTGCATTGGAAAAAGGATTCAGCCATTGTGAATCAGGTCCGCTTGTCCGTTCATCCTACCATGCGGATGAACAGGTTAATGCTGCGGCAAAACATAAGCAAAACAAAGGTGAAGAATTATTGAAATAGAGTGAAATAAAGGACCGAAAAAATTCGGTCCTTTTGTATTCAACGGTTATCCATTTTTTGATGGATGTTATCATGATGATCTCTTTTATCGTTGACCATTTCACCGTTTTCATTTTCTTCGCCACTCATTTTGTATCCTTGAGGCGACTTCAGCATTCTCTTGATGGTTTGTTCAATCGTATAGTCAATCCCTCTGCTGCCGGATTTCACTGTAGCGAAATTCTCGACATCCTGGGCAAGGTTTTGATAATCATCACTGACATAGACATGATAGTAGCGTGGCACGACGGACATGGCAGTACGTTTAACTTGGTCTGCGGTTTCCGTCCGATCCTTGTTATTGGTATCATATACGACAAGAACTTCCTCATCAGTAACGAGGGTAGCGGCATCATTGACATTTGGAATCTGAACACTCAGTTTAGAAATGACATCAGAAAGTTGTTCACGGTCAATGGAAGCAGCTTTGTTTGAAATGTTACGGCCGTCAATGGTTGCACTATTTGTGCGGGTAAAACCGAAATCATCACTTTTATTGTCATTATTACGATAATCCTCATCATAATATTGAGTTGGATTATTTACGTTTGTTGGGTTACCGGCATTGTTTTTTGCACCTAGCCCCTGGTCTTCTTCTTTATCAGCACATCCGGTTAGTGCAATAATCGAGCTTAAACCTATCGTTATTATCGTTTTTTTCATCAATAACACCCCCATAACTTTAGGATGAACATATTTCTCTATTTTTCGCTTAGTAATTGATGGGGAATCAGTTATAATTTAAAGAAGGAATGTATATATGAGAGGTGAAAACAATGATTAACATCAATAACATGACCTATGAAATAATCGAGGATGAAAGGGAAGGCTATAACGAAGAAGCCTTTAAAGCCAGATACAGCGAGATTTTAACGAAGTATGATTATATAGTGGGGGATTGGGGTTACGGGCAATTGAGGCTGCGTGGATTTTTTGATGATTCCAATCAGAAAGCGACCTTTGATACGAAAATAAGCACGCTTAGTGAATATTTATATGAATACTGTAATTTTGGCTGCCCTTATTTCGTCGTGAAGAAAATAAAGAAATAAAAAGGCCAGAATTCACTCTGGCCTTCCATGTTAAGAGTTACCATATCCTTTATATGGAGGCTGTTCGTCTTTTTCTGAATCATCATGTGTCGGATGAGCCCCAGGATATTGTCGAGGTATACCCTCATGTAACGATTTATTTTCATAATTAAAGGCACTTTGATATCGTTGCCCTTCCTGCCACGGGGTATTTTTATTCTGAACGGGTTCATCTTTTGCTATGGCTGATCCAAAAGGTCCTTCGGGAAATTCTTCAGGAATTAAATAATCCCTCTGTTTTTCGACATTGGAAAAATCGTGGTATTCTTCTTTGTCCAAGATAATCCCCCCTCATGTAATCGATCTTACACTCAGTAGGTTTCCCGTTTAAGCTAAAAAACTTCAGCACTCAGACGATTTCCATTAAAAAGTGACGAAGTTCTTCGGCTTCCGCTTCCGACAATTGAAAGGCATGCTCAAGATAGCCTTCCTCTTCCAAATCATCAGGCCCAATAATCGCGAATCGGTTACTCTGCATATTTAAAACAAGCTTCTTTCCATAGAAACGATCGGTTGCCGTAATGGCCAGATCGAATCTTGATTCCTCTCCCATGAAGCTTATGAACCGGGTTTTTGAATCAACGACGTCATTGTATAAATAAAAACGATCTTCCATAGTATCATTCCCTTCGTATCTTCACATTTGTAGTTCCATCATAACAAAGTGACTTCAATAGGGGAACAGACATTTTTCGGGGCTTCCGGCTGAAGAACTTCGCTTCAGCAATAATGGCATTCATCGATTAAATGAAAATGGCAAGAATATAAATGGAATCGGGGAGTGTACGTCTGGAAATGCACCCCCGTAGAAAAGGCAATGTGTGGTTGAAGGAATTGAGAGTAAGGGAGAAGCTATGGTATTATCAAGGAATAAGGTTGGTTCGGTACAGCGTTTTTGACTATGCCGCTCATTCAACCAATGATTCCCTATATCATCTTAGATCAGAAAGGATCTGGAAAAAATGTACTTTGTAGACCGCCAAAAGATTGAACAAATATTAGGTTTTCTTGAAAAGCAACTTGGACTTTTCGAGGGGCAGGATAATTGGGATGGAGACCATTCGGAACTTATCGCTGAAAGGCTTATACAAACTTCCATCGATTCCGTGTTGGATGTAGGAAATGCGGTAATTGATGGTTTCATTATGCGTGATCCAGGAAGTTATGAGGATATTATCGATATCCTTCAAGATGAAAAAGTGATTTCAGAAGAAAAAGCGATGCAATTCAAAAAGGTTTTGCCATTAAGGAAAATGCTGGTTCAAGACTTCATTGAAGTGGATCACAAAGAACTGCATGCCGTATTTTCGGAAAATATCGAGGCATTCAAGCAATTCCCTGATTTGGTGAGGAACTATTTAACGAATGAATTGGGACCTGTTTCAGCTTTTAAAAACTAGCAGCGTTAGGAAGGCGAATATCAAATGAAGTCGTATAAAGGATATTTAATTGACTTAGATGGCACCATGTATCGCGGAACGGAACAAATTGCGGAAGCGGCAGGGTTTATTAATGACTTAAGGAAAAGGGATATCCCTTATTTATTCGTCACCAATAATTCATCCCGGACTCCGGCACAGGTAGCGGATAAATTGAGAAGCATCGGCATATCGACGGAGGATGAACAGGTTTTCACGACAAGCATGGCCACTGCCAATTACATAGCTGAACAAAAGAAAGGTGCATCGGTCTATGTGGTGGGTGAAGAAGGCATCATCGAGGCTCTTAAGGAAAAGGGAATGAAGCTTGTGGAAGAGCATCCCGATTATCTGGTCATGGGCATTGACCGCGGCGTCAATTATGAAAAGTTGTCAAAAGCCTGTCTTGCTGTAAGAAATGGTGCTGTTTTCATTTCGACCAATGGTGATATTGCCATTCCTACCGAGCAAGGCCTTTTGCCGGGGAATGGTTCCTTGACCTCCGTTGTTTCCGTTTCGACCCAGGTACAGCCGATTTTCATTGGAAAGCCAGAATCCGTCATAGTGGAGCAAGCCCTAAGAGTATTGGGGGTTCCTAAAGAAGAGACAATCATGGTTGGAGATAACTATGATACGGATATCCTTGCCGGCATTAATGCTGGGATCGATACACTGCTTGTACATACTGGCGTAACGACAAAAGAACGTTTAAAGCAATATAAGGAGCAGCCTACGCATGTGGTGGACACCCTTGACTTATGGCGCTTTGAATGAAAAAAACCAGGTCTGCGAATGCAGCCCTGGTTTTTTTCATGTCGTGAATATCATTCGTTTACTATTCCGCATTTTCGGTTCTATGGGCAAGCCGGCTTGAAGCAGCAGCGGCAATTGCCCCAACGATATCATCTAAAAAGGTGTTCACCTTACCTGTGCTTTTATCATTTAAATATTTTAAGATACCCGGCTTTTGTTTATCGATGAAACCATAATTGGTAAAGCCGATGGATCCATAAACATTCACAATTGAAAAAGCCAATATTTCATCGACCCCATATAGGCCTTCATCTATTTCAATGATGCTCAGCAAAGGCTCCTCGAGCAGTTTTTTCTCAGCAAGAATATCCAACTGTATGCCGGTAAGGATGGCATTTTGGACCTCGCGTTTTGAAAGGACCCGTTCGACATTGTGAAGGCAGTCTGACATTTGGAGATTTTCATGGTAGCCGGATTGTAAATACATGACAAGCTCAGCGATATCCTCCAATTTCACTCCTCGTTCAATTAGCCATTTCCGAGCCGTTTTTTCAGACATTGATTGTTCAATATTAGCCATTTCATCACCCATTTCTCTATATTTTAAAGGGATAGTTCTAATGCAGGTAGTTTGATTTGATTAAACTGAAAACCTATGGAGGATGTTTTGATTGGAATTTCTAATAAGGTTTCGATAATCATTCAGAAAACGGGTTATTCCACATATATATAAGTATATGATGTCCAATATTTCTATTATATCCATTTGATGAAGGAGGCCATTCCATGATAGAAGAAATCATTTTTAATAATTATGGCATACAGGTGGAGCTTGAAGAAGCCAATGTCAGGTTTCCAAGCTTCCGTTCAGGAAATATGGTGTACAGTATCGTTCCCATTGAAAATATGGAGCAGGAGGAATTAGTGGAACGGTATAAAATGTCTCAACATCTGATTTCACAAGGTGATCGTCACGTATCCGCCTTTGTCCTTGCCAATCATGGAAGTTATGTTTCGGAAGCGGATGAACAATTATTCATCCTTCTCGCCAATCAGGCATTGGAAGGTCCGAGAAATTTCAACCCGGGAAGACGTCTGGCAAGGTTCCATCAGCGTGGTCGAACGATTAATGAAACGATTCGAACATGTTCAAGGATCGGTAAATGGAAAGAGCTCTGGGAACAAAGGATCGATCAGTTAGAAAAGATTTGGCGGGATAAGCTCAACGCCCATCCTGATAACCAGTTTGAAAAATTATTTATAGAAACCTTTCCCTATTATATGGTCCTAGGTGAAAATGCGATTCAATATTTAGTCGACACGGAAATAGATGATACCCCGCAAATTGTCGATAGCGGAACGGTATGTTATGAACGTTTTTTACATGATACCTGGAAAAGCAATAAGTGGATGAAAAATCCGTTCGATTGGGTATTCGACCACGGAACCAGGGATGTCGCGGAATGGGTGAGGGAACATTATTTTCAAAATGTGCATACCCATCAGCGGGGCATTGGCCATTTCTTTCACGAATATCAGTCCATAGAACCCTTCTCCAGTTTTTCAGCCCGGTTGTTATATTCGAGGATGCTGTTTCCCATTCATTATTTTGAAACGGTGGAAGAGTATTTTTCAAAAACGACGGAATCAAGGTCGAATGAATTGGAGGATAAAATAGCTTCGATCACGAAATCCTCCCAACAATATGAGTCCTTCCTCAAACATTTTTATGAATTGGCAGAGGTCCCTGCCAAGCAATATGATTTGCCTAAAATTGACTGGATTTAGATAAAAACGGGAAAGAAATATGATTCATTCTTACTTACTATGTTATGATGATAACAAGATTTTTTAGAATAATTAGATATTTAATCACTGCGGAAGGATGGGATCATGAAAAGATTGATGATGGCCGCCCTTATAGCCTTTTTAATCATCCAAACGGCGAATCTTGCGAAAGCTGAATCGAAAACAAGTTGCGAATCGACTCAATTCAAGATTGTCATGAAGTCTGAAGCGGATGTGAAAGAAAAGGCGTCGGCTGCCAGTAAAACGTTAAAAACGTATAAGAAAAATAAAGAATTATCGGCAAACGGGAGAACTGGAAACTGGTATAAAATCTGTCACGCAAATAAGGCCGCATATATCAATATGGCAGATGTAAAAGAGGTTTTCAGTGCTGATGAAAAAGCTCTTCTGAAGAAATTCGATAGGAGGAAAGGCGTTAACCAAGTTGTATCGGCGACAGGTAAATCGATGAGTGATACGAAGGTCACGATCCAAACTTATGAGAAGAAACAAGGGGAATGGCGCCGTGCATTGAAGAAGATGGAGAGTGTCATTGGGAAGAACGGCTTCACGAAGAGCAAAAAAGAGGGGGATGGGAAATCTCCGGTTGGAATTTATTCCTTTGGTACGGCCTTTGGGAGCGAAACGAAGCCGGCCGGAATGAAAATGAGTTATAAGAAAACGACCAAATATGACTACTGGATTGATGATCAGACATCCAGGGATTATAACAAGTGGAAAACCTATAAAGGAAATCCTTCAGTTAAATGGAAGTCTTTTGAAAGGATGAATCATGAACTCTATAGGTATGGAGCGGTCATCAATTATAATACGGATCCCATCATAAAAGGAAAAGGCAGTGCAATCTTTCTCCATATATGGAGAGGGGGTACAAAACCGACGGCGGGATGTACAGCCACGGCCGAAAGGAATGTCCTCAGTTTATTGAAGTGGATGGATCCCGTGCAAAAGCCGCATATTGTAATGGGTACAAATGATTCATTGAAGAGCGTTAAGTAATAATCATCAAAATGGTTTTCCCATAAAAAAATTAACATTACCCGTTCTTACTCGTTCAAGGGATGGACGAAAAAAGTTCGTGCATCCACCTTTTCTAACTATTGATAATTATGTGAATTAAACTTATAATGTCTACTATACAAATACAAATGTTTTCTACAGGCAAACAGTTTTTAAGGGGGAACCAAAATATGAAAGCCATCTCGATCGGTTTATTGGGGTTAGGTACAGTCGGATCAGGAGTCGTACAAATCATTGAAAGCCACCAGGACAAGCTCATGCATCAAGTGGGCTGTTCCATATCCATTAAGAAGATACTAGTGAAAGACACGACGAAGGAGCGGCTTGTCGCGGTCGAAAAAGGAATGTTAACGGACAATCCTGAGGATATCCTTTCGAATCCCGAGATTGATGTTGTAATAGAAGTGATGGGCGGAATTGAAGAAACACGCGGCTATCTAATAGAAGCGATAAAAAATAAAAAGCATATCGTTACGGCCAACAAAGACCTAATGGCTTTACATGGACCGGAACTGTTGGAATTGGCCACCGATAATCAATGTGATTTGTTCTATGAAGCAAGTGTTGCAGGGGGAATTCCGATTTTACGCGGTCTTGTCGATGGGTTATCTTCTGACCGCATCACGAAAATGATGGGAATCGTCAATGGAACGACAAACTTCATTTTAACGAAAATGAGCAAGGAAGGCAGAGCTTATGATGACGTATTGAAGGAAGCCCAGGAGCTGGGATTTGCTGAAGCCGATCCGACAGCCGATGTAGGCGGATTGGATGCGGCCCGTAAAATGGCGATCCTATCAACACTCGGGTTCTCAATGAACATTGGCTTGAATGATGTTGAGGTACAGGGCATTACCGAGATATCCGAAGAGGATTTGAGATATAGCAAGAAGCTTGGTTATACAATGAAATTGATCGGGGTCGCTTCCAGGGCAGGGGATAGGGTCGACGTAAGTGTCCAGCCTGCACTTCTTCCGGAAGCACATCCGTTGGCATCGGTAAATAATGAGTATAATGCTGTATACGTTTATGGGGAAGCCGTAGGGGAAACGATGTTTTACGGACCGGGGGCTGGCAGTCTTCCTACTGCGACTGCAGTCGTTTCGGATATGGTGACGGTCATCAAGAATATGAGGCTGGGCGTAAATGGCCGCAGTGCCGTTGCACCCCAGTACCCGAAACAATTAAAAGATGCCACTGAGATTTTCGCTAAATTCTTCATTCGGTTACATGTTCAGGATGAAGTTGGCGTTTTAGCCAAAATCACGAATTTATTTGCCGAGCACGGGGTAGGATTCGATAAAATCCTTCAATTGCCTCTGGATGAAAAGGAATCTTCCGAAATCGTATTAGTTACGCATACTGCCACAAAGGCTGCATTTGAGCAAATAATACAGAAATTACATGATTACAATATGGTAAGAGAAGTGAAAAGCACATATAGAGTTGAAGGAGAGGACATCAAATGAGCTGGCAAGGACTTATAAGCACGTATAAAGATTTTTTACCCGTCAATGAAAACACGCCTGCACTAACCCTTTTGGAGGGCAATACACCTTTAATCAGACTGAATCGATTATCCGAAGAGTGGGGAATCGACTTACATGTAAAATATGAAGGGGCAAATCCAACTGGGTCATTTAAGGACCGCGGAATGGTCATGGCCGTCGCCAAAGCGATAGAAGAGGGCAGCGACACGATCATCTGCGCTTCCACAGGGAATACATCAGCAGCTGCAGCAGCTTATGCGGCCCGTGCCAACCTGCGTTGTATCGTCGTCATCCCGGAAGGTAAAATAGCGATGGGCAAGCTTGCCCAAGCCGTTATGTATGGAGCGGAAATCATCTCGATCGAAGGGAACTTCGACCAAGCTTTAAAAATCGTCCGTTCACTTAGTGAGAGTTCACCGATAACTCTTGTGAATTCGGTCAACCCATACCGGATTGAAGGGCAGAAGACAGCAGCTTTCGAAATTTGTGATTCTCTTGGCTCCGCACCGGATATTTTGGCGCTGCCAGTCGGGAATGCAGGGAATATAACGGCTTACTGGAAAGGCTTTAAGGAATATAACGAAGCGAAACAAACGGGCCTTCCTGAAATGAGAGGGTTCGAAGCTGAAGGATCGGCTGCAATTGTCCGGGACAGCATTATTGAAAATCCAGAAACGATTGCAACGGCCATCAGGATTGGAAATCCTGCAAGTTGGAAGTTTGCTGTGGAAGCGGCTAATGAATCCAAAGGCAAAATTGATGAGGTGACAGACGAAGAAATTCTGGAAGCCTATCATTTCCTTGCTAAAAAAGAAGGGGTATTTGCAGAGCCGGCATCATGTGCTTCCATTGCAGGTATCCATAAACAATTAAAAAGCGGTGAAATCAAAAAAGGAAGTAAGATTGTTGCTGTATTGACTGGAAATGGATTGAAGGATCCGAATGTGGCAGTTACTACAAGTACGATTCAACCTACATTGCTGCCAATGGATGAAGAAGTCATTTTAGAACATCTGCAGGGTGTGAAACAGGCATGAGTGCAGAATCAGAGATGTTCTTGATCCGTGTACCAGCAAGTACGGCTAACCTAGGCCCAGGATTCGATTCCATCGGCTTGGCGTTAGGGCTTTACTTGGAAATACACGGATCTTCATCAGATCATTGGGAAGTTGTCCCGCTTTCAGAGGAAATGTCTGTTTTTCCAAGGGATGATCGTAATTATATCGTCCAAATTGCCAAGGAAACGGCGGCTTCTTATGGAAAGGAACTATCCCCATGCCGGCTTTTCGTCTCTAGCGAAATTCCCCTGGCGCGGGGGCTTGGAAGCAGTGCCTCTGCCATTGTGGCGGGAATTGAATTGGCGAACATCGTTGGTGAGCTTCATTTATCAAATGAGGAGAAGAATAGGCATGCTTCCCTCTTTGAAGGGCATCCCGATAATGCTGGGGCATCTGTGTATGGTGGATTGGTTGTGGGCCTTCATACGGAGGAAAGAACGGATGTCGTGTCGTTTCCAATCGAGGGAGTTAAGGTGATCGCTGTCATTCCCAATTTTGAATTGCTTACTGAGGATTCAAGAAATGTCCTTCCGAATTCGCTTTCCTATAAAGATGCGATAAGCGGGAGTGCAGCCGCAAATGTAATGCTTGCAGGAGTTCTATCGAAAGATTGGAAACTTGTTGGAGAAATGATGCAAAGTGATCGTTTCCATCAGCCATATCGAGCGGAGTTGGTCCCCCATTTAGCGCTTATAGAAGAAGTTGTCCTTAATGAAGGCGGATTTGGTGCGGCACTAAGCGGAGCGGGTCCAACTGTTTTATGCTTGGCATCTCAAGAAAAAAGTGAAGGTTTGCTCACTGGATTGAAGGATAGATTTCCGGAATTCCTTGTGAAAGAATTGGAAATCGATAATGATGGAAGTTATACGGCAATCCTTTCTGAACAGGAAAAAAAGGAATTGAAGTTTTTGAAATCGTGAGCCGTTTTCATTTGCCGTCCATATAAAAAAGCTGACCCGTGTCAAGCCGTATCAATTCATTTGATAGGGCAAAAGCCGAGTCAGCTTTATTTTTATTACAGCCCGCAAAAAGATTCCGGCCTGCATGAAAAAAGGTTGAACTTGTATAGATGAAGTGATCCTTCATCCATACGCTGCATGTTATTTAAAGGGCTATTAGAAAACTTGTTCAACTTCCACTACACCAGGAACTTCTTCAAGTAGGGCACGCTCAATCCCAGCTTTTAGCGTAATGGTCGAACTAGGACAGCTTCCGCAAGCTCCTAGTAATCGTAATTTTACAATCCCATCTTCTACGTCAACTAGTTCACAGTCACCGCCATCACGAAGAAGAAACGGACGAAGCTTATCTAGGACTTCTTGAACTTGAACTTCCATTGTTTGTTCAGACATTGCAATCGACTCCTTTCCTAATCATATTATAATGCGAAGGTAATAAAAAATCCAACTGTAACTTTGCGGAAATATAATCTATATTATTCTGGTATGATGGAAACAGGTGAAGTTTTAAACATTATTCAAATGAAGCAACTATAATAAACTGAAGGAGGAAGAGTATGGTAAGGAAAGATATTGAGATAGAAGTGTATGGAGCGGAGCAAATTTGCGCCAGTTGTGTGAATCTCCCCTCTTCGAAAGATACTTGCGAGTGGCTTGAAGCCGCTTTAACGAGAAAGTTTCCTGAGCAGCCATTCAAAATATCCTATATAGATATGTATAACCCACCAGAAACATTGAAGCAAAAGAGCTTTGCCGAGAAGATGATCGAGGAAGATTTATTTTATCCACTGGTCCTCATCGAAGGTGAAATCATTGCGGAAGGAAATGTCCGTCTCAAAAAAGTGGTGGAAACGATGGAGAAATATGGATACTCGGTGCGAGTGTGATATATAATGGAAGAAATAAGAAAAACTGACCCATGAATGGGTCAGTTTATGAATCAACCGTTATGGTATTTATACATCCAGAGAATGCCTGATTTCATTAGGCGTGCCACTCTGCCGGTGATTGGGCGATTTGCAACAAGACCAAAACCTTGTTTCTTCCCAAGGGAACCTAATGTTCCTTTTAATTTCATGGTAGGGAAGCTTTCCGGAAGTGGTTCATTTGCCCATTTCTTCACAAGGACTTGGACGATTTGCTCAGCTTGGGACTCCGCTAATTGAGCACTAGGTGCATGAGGAAGGCTCGCGCAGTCGCCGACTACAAAGATACTGTCATCATTAGGAAGGAAATGCTGAGGAGTCAGAACGGCTCTTCCTTGACGGTCTTTTTCAATATCCATATCGCGGATGATCTTGCTTGGCTGAATTCCAGCTGTCCATACGATGACGTCACTTTGAACGGCTTCGTCGCCATTATAAAGAAGATTTGGTTCAACTTTCGTAATATTTGAATGATGTACGATTTCGATGGTATGTTTATCGAACCATGATTCGACAAAAGTACTTAATCTTTCTGGGAAAGCAGATAGAATATGCGGTCCACGGTCAAATAGCTTAACGTTTAAATCTGAACGGCTTTCAATCAATTCACTTGCAAGCTCAACACCGCTCAGTCCGCCACCAACGATAGAAACGGTTGCACCGGCACCTAAATTATTCAAAGCTGAATATGTGCGGCGTGATTTATCGATAGTTTGGATACTGTAAGTGTGTATGTCTGCACCAGGAATATCGTGGTATTTATCTTCGCAGCCAAGGCCAATGACTAAATCATCATAAACGACAGGATCTTGATTTTCTATAATGACCTGTTTATTTTCCATATCGATGGAAAGTACTTCTCCGTATACGTTCTTCAAGCGAGGATGTTCAGGAAATGCAACACGGATGTGCTGATCTGGAATGGTACCTGCTGCTAAAGCATAATATTCCGTTTTTAAGCAGTGATAAGGATTACGGTCGATAAGCGTGATGCTCACATTTTCAGGAAGCTGATTAGGCAGCAATCTTTGCAACATGCGCATACCACCATACCCGCCACCAAGTATGACTAGATTCTTCATATGATTTTTTCCCCTTTATTTGATCTCTTGAAAAATTTGATTAGCACTTAACTATAGGATTCCCCCAAATGGTCCCCTTAAAAGTTTAATTAAATATATATACCCCAATTTGTAGTAAGAATAAAAAATTAGATAATTTTCTTTTTTTACGTACCCCGACAAAAGTATAACGAATATAAAAGGAAATCACAACCGATATCTTGAAATAGGCTTATTTTTTATGCGTAAATATTGACTGTTAATGGGAAAAGTAATAAGATGGGTTGTTAGTAACTGTGAGGTGAAACAATGTACCCGATTATTGAATTTTGCGTAAGCAATCTAGCCAGTGGAGCTCAGGAGGCTCTAGAAAGATTGGAGCGGGATCCGAATTTGGATATCATAGAATATGGTTGCCTGGGATATTGCGGCAGATGCTCCAGTAACTTATATGCACTTGTAAACGGTGAAGTGGTTTTTGGTGACACAACGGATGAATTGGTAGATAAAATATATAAGTACATTGATGAATTTGAAATGTCTTAATCATCAACGGCGGATAAAGGCTGTTCCTGGAAGGGACAGCCCTTTTTTATCAGTGCTGCAGCAAAGGGTGGGTTGTTTCCTAGGTCCGTTTGAGTTCCTGAAAGCGGTCCCTGGCCATCTGGATGATGGAGGCTTCCCGGGCATTTTTTTGTCTTTCGAACACGAATGAAAAATACTTGATGGCTGCCTTTTCATTGCCTATCCTTCTTGAGATTTCGCCAGCGAGATAAAGGATCCGGGCTTCGGATACCTGGGTGCTGCTGAAGTCCCCTGTTGAATACAATGCTTCATATTCCTTTAGGGCGAACTTCAAAAATCTTTCTTCTTGTTCCTTGTTTTGTTTGATCCTATATAACCAGGCTATCCGTAAACAGATTCCAGCAAGGATTATATGTTTTTCCTTTTTTAAAGCTCCGCAATAACTCGCCAGCTTGTATGTATTGATCGCGTCTTTAATGTATCTTTCCTTGCTAAAATGATGGGGAACCCACTGGGAGCTGACTTTTTCCAAAATGATTTCCATTGTAGTGGGGGGAAGTACCGCGAAAAATCCTCGGAATAAGAAAAGCCGCAGTGAGGGCACACAAAAATATTATAGTAAAGTGGGTTTACGGCTGAATCAGCATGAACGGGACAAAAGTCCGTGTCGTATTTAGCAACCTTTACAAAACGTGACTGTACCTTTTTAGTGGTCGACTTTTGTTTGCATAAAAGGCATTCCATGCTTTTGTCATATAGAGGATGTATACTTTCGATGGTGATTACCCCCTTATTGTAATTAGGATTGGGTTCAACGAATTGGTCCATTATACCTATCCCTATTATTATAGACTAATGTTAGTTGGTAAAATAGGTGGGGGAATATGAATTTTTCCAAGCTGGAAAATTGAGCGCGGGAATTTCTTTGGTATATACTATAAAGAGAAATGGTTCTATCTCACATATTCAGAAGAAGGAGGGATTTATTGTGAGTGAAGTTGTTCAAATAACGGAAGCTGCCGCTTTTCAGATAAAAGAAATGATGAAACATAATGGTGAAGAGGGTTCCTTTTTAAGAGTGGCCGTTAAAGGCGGAGGCTGCAGTGGATTATCCTACGGAATGGGCTTTGAACAAGAGCCCGGAGAAAAAGATAGCCAGCTGGAACAGTTTGAAATTAAGATCCTTGTTAATGCCGAGGATGCAGATATATTGAATGGAACGGTAATTGATTATAAACAAACGATGATGGGTGGAGGCTTTACGATCGAAAACCCAAATGCCATCGCTTCATGCGGTTGCGGGTCTTCCTTCAAAACGGCAAAAAACGCCGGCACGCCGGAGAACTGCTAAGTAAACTCCAATACTTCGGAAAAAGGGGGCACTTTAATAAGTGCCTCCTTTAGTTTGTTTTGACAAAAGGGATTCAGGATGGTCTCATCCTAACACGAGACTAGATTATCATTACGTTTTTTATTGTAAACCTTATTGGATTGAAGAAATTTGCGACACTCCTGCCGAATAACTGGCTAGCCAAGAACCCACAGACGCTTGCGTCGAGGAGGCTTGGCAGACAGTCGGCGGAAAGGGAGCGGATTTCTGAAATCAACTACAACGTTTTTTAGAAAAAACGGTAGGCAAACATGCTTTTCTTTGAATGTTTCTACAGTCTAGTCCAGGGGGGAATTTAACAACTGCCCCTTTTTCATGCTGGCTTACATATTGTTCAGGGCCTCCTTGATTGGGAGGGTGCCGCTGAATATCTCGAATGTTTTATTGAACGTTTTTTCCTCTGTGACAGATTGGGCAAGAACGGAGGCGACATCGGCTCTTGGAATGGACTTATCAGTATGATCGACTTTCTCATCCGCAAAGATTTTTCCGATAGCTTGTTCATTTGTCAAAGCAACCGGCCGGACTATCGTGTATGTCAGCCCGCTTGCTTTTAAATGTTCATCGGCATCATGTTTTGCTTCAAGATAATGGCGCATTTCTTCTTGGGCTTGTTCCGGATTATCAGAACCGACAGAGCTTAACATGACAAAACGTTCGATCCCTTTCTTTTTGGCGGCATCAACCAGTTTAATGGCTCCATTCTTATCCACAGCTGTCGTTTTATCCGGCCCTGTTTTGGATCCAGATCCGGCGGCAAAAATGATGGCTTCCATGTTATCCACCGCTTTATCCACATTTCCCTCTAAATCTGCAAGGATTGGATGCCCTCCGAGTTCTTTTATCGTTTGAGCCTGTTCCTCTTTCCTGATCATCCCGTATACGGTCATTTGCGGATTTTTAGATAATTCCCCAATGATCTGCTTTCCGGTCGTTCCGTTGGCCCCTGCAATTAAAATATTCATGGATGCATTCCCCTTTCATGGCTTCTACTACTCTTTACCCATAGAATGAAAAGGGTAAGCACTGTGGATAACTAATTGAAAAAACTTATCCACAATCATCGAATTGGGGACAAAAAAAACCGGCCATGAAAGCCGGTTTTTGCGTAATATAATTAAAACATGGAAGAACTGTGCATCGGCTGAACTTTTGCTTTTGGGTCAATATATTGTTTGGCGTGATTGACGGCAGTGGGTGCCTCACCAAACCCACTGGCAATCAATTTTACTTTGCCATCATAGGTTGCAATATCACCTGCTGCATAAATTCCCGGGATATTCGTTTCCATTCTGGAATTCACCAAAATGCTGTTCTTCTGGATATCAAGTCCCCATTCCTTAATGGGACCAAGAGAAGAAACGAAGCCGTAATTGACGATGACTGCATCTACATCCATGGTCTCTGTATCGTCACCATTTGTATCCTTGATGACAATTGTATGGATACGTCCGTCTGTACCAATCAACTCTGCAGGTATGTATGGAGTCTTTATTTCCACTTTTGAATTTTTAAGTGTTTCTACACTATGTTCGTGGGCACGGAACTTATCTCTTCTGTGAATGATGCTCACTTTCTCGGCAATCGGCTCCAGCATTAAGGCCCAGTCCACTGCTGAATCCCCACCGCCGAAGACCACCACTTTTTTGCCGGCAAAATGATTGAGGTCATCGATGAAATAGTGAAGGTTGCCGTTTTCATATTTTTTTGCATCTTCAATTTCGATGCGTCGGGGTTGGAAAGCCCCATTTCCAGCTGTAATGATAATCGTTTTGGAGTAATGGATTTCTTTATCAGTCGTTAACTTGAAAACTCCATCGGCTTGCTTTTCCACTTCTTGAACGGCTTGCTCCAGGACGACATCCTGTTCGAACTTTGCCATTTGTTCTTTCAAATTATTCACTAGCTCCTGAGCTCGCACTTTGGGGAAACCAGCGATATCATAGATGTATTTCTCAGGATAAAGGGCCGACAATTGTCCGCCTAATTGTGGCAGGCTCTCGATGATTTTTACGGATGCCTGTCTCATTCCTCCATAAAATGCAGTGAATAATCCAACCGGGCCTCCGCCAATGATTGTAATATCATAAACTTTTTCATTAACTTCCAACGTTATCCCTCCGATATACTAGGTTTGCTGAAATTTATTCTCTTATTTTAACATAGATGATCTTTTAAAAAACGGAGAAAGTTAGAAAAGTGAGAAAGTTTTGACTATATTTGTGCGGTTTCGTGATGAATGTTTTGTATCCGTTTTCAAATCTGGGTGAAATTACCCTTTGCCAATGTTGAGCATAACGTATAAATATGGTCGCAACTGGGTGAAAAGTAATGTTTTTCGGCTATATTTTAACCCGGAAAAGTTCGGTTTGTTACTTGAAAAAGGTAAGGAAAAAGACTAATATTTACTTAGATATCATTTGGTAAATTTTTTATGAATTTTTTATGACATTTATGAAGTGTTACGTGAAATACGTCACAAATGTATAAGAGTGCTTTTTATAATGGAAATTATAAAGATAGACAATATATTTTAGTTATGGAAAGCATCACAAGAAAATATCGTAAAGGTGGAAGAATACTTTTGAAAAAGCCAACAATCGTTGTTTTAGGAGCAGGTTATGGTGGATTGATGACTGTTACTCGCTTACAGAAGGCATTAGGTCAAAATGAAGCAGAAATCGTATTAGTTAACAAAAATGATTACCACTATGAAACAACATGGCTGCATGAAGCATCCGCTGGAACGCTTCATCATGATCGTGTGCGCTATCCAATCAAAAGTGTCATTAACAGCAAAGTTAAATTCATCCAGGATTCCGTTTTGGAAGTGAAAACGGAGAACAAAAAAGTCATCCTTGAAAACGGCGAAATTTCTTATGATTATTTAGTGATTGGTCTTGGACCTGAATCGGAAACATTCGGAATCCAGGGGCTAAAAGAATATGCTTTCTCTATCTCTAACGTGAACACAGCACGTAAAATCCGTGACCATATCCAATTGCAATTCGCGACGTACAGTACTGAGGTCGAAAAGAATGAAGACCGCTTGACGATCGTTGTTGGAGGAGCAGGATTTACGGGTATCGAATTCCTTGGTGAATTGGCTAACCGTGTCCCTGAACTTTGTAAAGAATACGACATCGATTTCCAAAAGGTCCGCATGTACTGTGTGGAGGCAGCCCCAGCCGTCCTCCCTGGCTTCGATCCGGAATTGGTGGATTATGCAGTATCTTACCTTGAGAAAAAAGGTGTGGAATTCAAAATCGGCACACCGATCAAGGGGGCGACTCCTGAAGGCATCATCGTGGCAAAAGGTGAAGATGAAGTGGAAGAAATCAAAGCGGGCACCGTTGTATGGGCAGCTGGCGTACGTGGAAACTCCGTGATAGAGGCTTCCGGTTTTGAAGCTATGCGCGGACGTATTAAAGTGAATCTTGACATGCGGGCACCGGGGCATGACGATATCTTCATCGTAGGGGATTGCGCTTTGATCATCAACGAGGAAATTAATCGTCCATATCCACCTACTGCACAAATAGCGATGCAGCAAGGTGAGGTCATTGCGAAGAACCTGACTAAATTGGTTCGTAACGAAAGCGATCTGGAAACGTTCACTTTCGAAAACAAAGGAACGGTATGTTCACTCGGTGAAGATAATGCGATTGGTGTTGTCTTCGGCAAGAAAGTTACAGGTAAGACTGCATCATTCATGAAGAAAATGGTTGATAACAGGGCATTGTTAATGATTGGCGGAGCCTCACTTGTTGCTAAAAAGGGTAAATTCAACGTCCTTTAATTTTTTCGATAGATCAAAAATGGCCATTTGGGGATTGTCCCTGAATGGCTTTTTCATTGGCATCCCATCCATCGATGAGTGTGTCATAGCGGAGTATGCAATTTTTTTGTGTGGAATATAATGGGGATGACGAAGTTTGATCAAGGAAATTATCTTTGGCATCATCTTTACTAAATAATGAATGTAGGGGAAGTGGGTTTTGGTGGAACGTTGCAAAAATGTTTGGCTGGCAGTGTCCGGCCTTGTGATATCCGATAAAGGTGAGTGGCTTGTCGTGAACAAAAGGTATGGCGGATTGAAAGGGCAATGGTCGCTTCCGGCAGGTTTTGTCAAAAATGATGAAACCGTCGATGAAGCTGTCGTAAGGGAAGTGCTGGAGGAGACGGGCATTCATACAGAAATCGAAGGCATCGTAGGAGTGAGAAGCGGAGTCATCAAAGGGGATATAAGTGATAATATGTTGATATTTTTACTTAAACCGCTCAGTTTTGAAGTAAATGCTCAATTGGATGAATTATATGAAGCTAAATTTTATCACCCTGATTTACTCATGAAGGAGGGGAAGCAATCGTTACTATTGGAACAGCTTTTAGCTTTTAAAAAGGAAAGAATGCAGACGATGCTTGACGGGTTGAATCCGGGAGATCAATTTGGATATACATCATATAAACTATTCTTGTAATTTGGGTAATTATCTTTTCTTCGGTATTATTTGGTATAAGTCGTTGACGCAGCAATTATGTTTTCAGTAAACTAAAGGTGTCGCTTTTAAGGAGGGTCAAGAATAACATGCCATTGCCTGTTTTAATTATCTCAATACTCTTATTTTTCATATTGTTTTTCGGAATTGGCTTTTTGCTGAATATGCTCTTTCGTTCTTCGTGGATCATGGTCTTCTTATTTCCAATCGTCTTCATCATCATTGTCAATGAAACAAAGCTAATAGAATATTTTAGGAATCCGGGAATATCTTTTTCCAATCTTGGTACGAACCTTACATCCCTGCATACGGCAGACATCATTATTTTATCAAGCGGGCTGCTTGGCGCGGTTTTAGCTGGTGTGGTCATCAGGATTCTAAGGAATAAAGGATATCAAATGTTTTAATAAGGGAAGGGTCGTCATTTATGGACGGTCCTTTTTGTTTTCGCATACTTTGTTGCTATTTACTAAGTAGTGCGGTGTGGTTGATATCCCCTCCAGATGCTCGCTTTCCGCTGGGCGGGCGGTGAGCCTCCTCGGCGTAAACGCCTGTGGGGTCTCACCTGTCCCGCTGCTCCCGCAGGAGTCTCGCACTTCCGCTCCAATCAACCTTAAATAGTTTCGTTTTAATAACAACTATCTTTACGAAAAGAGCCTTTTTTGTAAGGAAAATTGGTTCTTTCCATGCTTTATGAATAATTTCACTCCGTAAAGGGAACAAATATCCTTGTGAGAGGAGTGGAATTGATACATATGAAGATTGTAAAGGCATTATTTTTGAGGGTTGCTATTATCATATTATTTATCTTGGCCATCGAATCGACCTTGAATCATGTTTTTGGGGCTGTGCCTGAAGATCATCCTTTTGAAGAAGCGATGAGACAACATCGAATGCTTGGTCTCGAATATAAAGCGATTCATAGTGGAGGGCAAGTGGCAACGCTAATGGCATCGGCATCCGCGAGCAATGGTCCCACGACGATAGCGGAGGCAATCGAGCTCTCGAAATATCCGAAGCATGAAGTTTTGGCTACAGGATATACAGCAGGGTATGAATCAACCGGAAAGTACCCGGAAAGCCCATCCTATGGAATCACGTATTCAGGGGTGAAGGTGAAAAGGGATCTGTTTTCCACCATTGCCGCCGATCTTGCCATATTCCCTCTCGGAACCATCCTTTGGATTCCGGGCTATGGATATGGGGTTGTAGCGGACAAGGGTGGTGCGATCAAAGGGAATCACCTGGATCTATACTACGAAACGGTACAGGATGTGTACGAGAACTGGGGAAAGAAAACCCTTGAAGTATATGTTGTCCAAAAAGGGAACGGCGAGTTATCCGAACAACAGTTAAGCAGGTTGAATGAAACCAAGATCAAGCAGGTATTCAAGCCGAAAATCGCTGAGAAAACATTGAATGAGAATGTAGCTTCCTTTGCTTTTTAAAAAGGAAAGTTAAAGGCTGCCTCAATTGAGGCAGCCTTTTCTGTTTCATTTGGGACGCCCTTAGGGCATGCCTTTGTAGGCTTCAGGATGCAGAGTCTTTGCCAATATGGACAGCCCATCCAGTAAACGCGGGGAAGGCCGGCAGAATAAAGGTTCTTCCATGATGTGAATATGGTTATTCCGGACGGCCTTCATATCAGTCCACCCTTGCCGTTTCTTGACAAGCGCCGGGTTTACTTTTCGTAAAGGGACACCGACCCAAGCTAAGCAAATATGGTCGGGATTCTTTTTTTGGACCTCTTCGGAAGTAACTTGAATGCTTGCCATGTCGACATCTTCGAAAAGGTTATATCCTCCCGCAAGCGTACTGATCTCGGATAACCAATTAACTCCCCCGGGGCTGAATAAGGGATTAGGCCACCATTCCCAATACAGGGACGGCTTTGTTTCGATTTTGTCTGCGATGTTTTTATATTGAAGGATGGCATCACGGAATTTGGCAGCCTGTTCCTCTGCTTTTTCCTTAAGATCCATCGCCTCGCCCAAGGTCAGTAAATCTTTTGCGATATCTTCAAGTGATTGCGGGTTGAAGATGATATGGGGGATGTTCCGTTCCTTTAGCCCCTCAATGTTTTTTTCCATGCCCGGTACACTCAGTGAAGCCAGCACCAAATCGGGTTTTAGTGATTCCACATGATCGATATCGATCGATAAGTCGGGTCCCACTTTAGGAAGATGCTGTATGGTTTCAGGCCAATCAGAGTAGTCATCGATGGCGATCAGCTGATCTTCGATTCCTAGATATGTGCATAGTTCCGTATTGCTGGGGCAAAGAGAGATTATTTTCAAATAGAACACCTACCCTTGAAAGATGAAAAAGTGAAGTGCCAATGCAATGAATACTCCGGTCAAGGCTCCGAAAAATACCTCGATTGGCTTATGGCCCAACAGTTCCTTTAATTGCTGCTGTTTCTGTTTATCTGCTTTTTTCTGCCAGTTCTTTGCTTGCTCGACAAAGGTATTGAAGTCGGTAACGAGCTGGTTCAAGACGGCTGCCTGTTCTCCTGCCTGCCGTCTCACTCCTGTCGCGTCGAACATCGTGATGATTGCAAAGATCGCGGCAACGGCAAATACAGGGGAATCCATTCCGGTTTCGATCCCTACCGCTACGGTCAGGGCTGACACGGCCGCAGAGTGGGAGCTTGGCATACCGCCTGTGGAGTTAATGAGTGACCAGTTGACTTTACGAAATGCTATGAAGTGGATGGGCACTTTAATGAATTGAGCAAAGAAAATGGCAATCAATGCTGCGATTAAAGGGAAGTTGAGTAATAATTCCAAGAGTATCAGCCTTCTTTCTAGTTATAAGTAAAGATGAAATCCATATATGGGTAAATTACATCCTGTTCGGAATAAGGCCCTTATTATTAGTTCCATTCAGTCCTGTCTATTCCCTGCTGGTAATAGTATAAATATGATCTTTCTTATACTATTACTCTAAAGTCACCCATTCTAAACAATATACCTTGTTATTATTATTTTCGCGGACCTTATTCGAAAATTTTTGAAGATTTCGTTATAATGAATGTAATAGAATGGAGGAGGTAGCAGAATGTTCACAGTAAAAAATTCCTTAAATATAGATTTGATTGATGAATGCCTGATTCTAGGCGTATTTGACAGACCCGTAAAGTTCACAGGGATAGGAAAAGAAGCGGATGAACGATTGGATGGCCAGCTGACAGAGTTAGTGAAAGCCGGGGAAATCTCTTCCAAGAAAAAATCAGTGGTCAAAATACATACATTAGGTAAATTAAGCGTAAAGAGATTGATTTTTGTAGGATTGGGCAAGGAAAAGGAGCTATCTTTTGAAACGCTCCGCGAAGCGTTGGGAAAAGCGCGTAAGACGATTAATGAATCCAAGATTACGACACTTTCGATCGCGTTGGATACATTCACGACTGAAAATCTGGATGCATTGGACGCAGCGCACGCTTGTTCCGAGGCTTTTGAACTTGCTTCCTATAAGTTTGACGGATACAAGCAAAAATCGAACCAGGTCGAAAAAAGCCTTGAATCGATTACGGTTTACAGTGAATTTGATCAAGAAGAGGTCGGTGCCGCGCTTCATGTTGGGAGGATCTTCGGAAGGGCGACGAACTCAGCGAGAACTTTGGTCAATACACCAGGCAATTTGCTGACTTCCACGGATTTGGCGAATTATTCATCTGCCTTGGGCGAACGTTATGGTTTTGAAGTGGAGATCCTCGAGAAGGAAGACATGCTCAAGCTGGGAATGGGCGCACTCCTTGCTGTCAATAAAGGTTCGGTCGAGCCTCCGAAAATGATCGTCCTGAAGTATCAAGGTAAGGATGAATGGAAGGATGTTATCGGGTTGGTCGGTAAAGGAATCACATTCGATACGGGTGGATACTCATTGAAAACGAAGGCTGGTATCGTTGGAATGAAGACGGATATGGGCGGTGCGGCAGCCGTTTTAGGTGCAATGGAAATCATCGGCGAATTGGGACCGGACCAAAATGTCGTGGCGGTCATTCCTTCCACCGATAACATGATCAGCGGCGATGCATTCAAGCCCGATGACGTGATCACTGCCATGAGCGGCAAGACGATAGAGGTATTGAACACGGATGCGGAAGGCCGTCTGGTTTTGGCGGATGCCATGACTTACGCTAAACATCATGGTGCTGACTATCTTATTGACGTTGCCACATTAACGGGTGGTGTCATAACGGCGCTGGGCATGGATATGACGGGTGCAATGACAAATGACACGGAGTTCTATGAACAAGTGGTCAAAGCCTCTGAGGAGGCCGGGGAGCCCATTTGGAGATTGCCGATTACGGAAAAGGATAAAGAGCGGGTACGCAATAGTAAAATGGCGGATTTGAATAATTCACCTGGAGGGGCGGGACATGCGATCATGGGCGGCGCCTTCATCGGTGAATTTGCCGAAGACACTCCGTGGGTCCATCTGGATATTGCCGGAACTTCCACAACCTCGAGCAACTCCGAATTGTGCACATCGGGGGCTACCGGTGTCATGGCACGCACGCTTGCACTATTGGTTGAAACCTTTGAAACGAAGACTAGATGAACCCAAATATCCGAAGCCGAAAATAGGCTTCGGTTTTTTTACCAAAAAGGTGTTGGATGGTCGTTATGCATCCCTCCATTTCAAGCTGACGATGATATGGCAATTTTCTTCCGCTTCTTTAGGATAGAAATCAAAACGGATCCCATCGGGGTTATATGTGATATCAGGTTCGTTCTTAATTCCTATCTTTCGGATCATATCGATCACGACATTTTTTTGCGATGCTTGGGCTGCAGTCATCAACCTGTTCGAGAAAGGCTTGGATGTGGCTATAGTATCCATGACTTTTTTTACATCAAGCATCAAAGATTGCGAGGTCTTTGCCGATTTGACTAGCAGATCTGGATTGGGTGCCGAGTAGGGACGCAATGGCCGATTCCTGGCGTGAGGCGGAAATATGATAGGATCATATAAAAAATAAGGGAAATCCTCCAAAAGGTTTCCTTCCTTTCCTTAGGTCTGTCTATAGACAGGTTTTCGTTATACGTTAAAATATGTATAAAGGCCAGCCGATATGATAGCGGTTTGTGAATGACCTTTTTCTGCAAAAAAACTTCTTGAAAATTATGATCAAAGACACACTATTATTTGTAAACTGCTTCATTGACAGGTATAGTGTATAGTAATATACTTACTTACCTAAAGTAAGGAGAAGACACACTATAAATTATAAATTATAAAATAGGTGATGTTAACATGAAAATAACCCAGGAAACAAAAGACCTTTTAATAGATAAAATGAATATCATCAAAACCCCCGGTAAAGCTGATATATGCCTTGTGGGACCTGTGAACCTGCCGGTTGAACAAGGAGATTTCTCAACGGTTTTCCAATGGTATACATGGCTTCAGCTTGTAGGCGCGGATAATGACAAGGATACGGTGCTTGATTCGCTTTCGGAAGCGAACCTCGCTTTTGGACAGCAATCCTCCGTATTGGTTTATGGTGATTTTAAAAAGTCGGAGGATGCACTTGTCCGGATGCATAGCATCTGCCACACAGGTGATATCTTCGGCAGTAAACGTTGTGATTGCGGCTACCAGCTCCACCAATCGATGAAGATGATAGCCGAGCATGGGTGCGGGGCCATTTTTTACCTTGCGGACCATGAAGGAAGAGGGATTGGCCTGTTTTCCAAATCCCTTGCCTATTTGCTTCAGCAGGAAGGTTATGACACGGTCGAGGCGAATGAGGCTTTAGGATTCGAAGACGATACGCGATCTTACGAGGGAGCCATTCGCGTATTGAGGGAACTGCGTAAGGATCCGGTGACTTTAATCACGAACAACCCCAAAAAGCTGGATGCCCTCATGAAGCATGGACTTGCGGCAAAGGACCATATTCCGCTTTGGGGCGGTTTGACGGAGGATAATAGTTTCTATCTCGATACAAAGGTTAAGAAGTCTGGACATATTCCCAAAAAGAAGCCAACTTTGATTGTATAAGGAGAGCTATAGAATGAATGATGATCAATATTACATGAAGCTGGCACTGGATTTGGCAGCCAGTGCTAAAGGAAAGACGAATCCAAATCCAGTGGTCGGGGCAGTCATAGTGAAAGACGGTGTGATAGCCGGGACAGGGATCCACCGTAAAGCGGGTGAACCGCATGCGGAAGTACATGCTTTCAAAATGGCGGGTGAGTATGCAGAAGGTGCAACGCTTTATGTGACTCTTGAGCCTTGTTCACATTATGGAAAGACGCCTCCTTGTGCAAATTTGGTGAAAGAATCAGGTGTCCGGCGAGTGGTCGTTGCGACTCAAGATCCGAATCCGGAAGTGGCCGGCAGAGGGATATCGATCATAAAGGATGCAGGCATTGAAGTCGAAGTCGGCGTCCTGGAAAAGGAAGCTCAAAGGCTGAATGAGCGTTTCATTCACAATATGCTGACGGATCGTCCATTTGTCATATCGAAGTATGCGATGACACTCGATGGAAAACTTGCAACCCACACAGGCCATTCAAAGTGGATAACAGGAGAAGACTCACGTCATTCCGTTCATTTGCTTCGTGATGAGGTGGATGCCATCCTAGTTGGTATCGGGACTGTGTTGGCCGATGATCCATCACTGACGACCAGACTTCCGGAGGGCGGAGGGAAAAATCCGATCCGGATCATTTTAGACAGTGAATTACGGGTTCAATTGGATGCCAAAGTTGTGCAAGTATCAGATGCGAAGACCTTGATCGTAACGCAGGAAAATGCACCTGCGGATAAGATGGACCTTTTACGTGAAAAAGGGATTGAATTCATTTTCGTCCCCAAAAACGAGACTGGACTGAATCTAAAGGCATTAATGGAAGAGCTGTATAAAAAGGGGATTACGGATGTCTTGCTGGAAGGCGGAAGCGAAGTGAATGCCTCATTCCTTAGGGAAGGGCTCATCGATAAATACTTGATTTATATAGCCCCTAAACTATTGGGCGGTAGAAACTCACTGACACCGTATACTGGCATGAATGTGGATACGATGGATGAAGCGATGGATGTTTCCTTCTCTGGCGTGGAAACGTTTGGTGAGGACATACGCATCACGGCTTATCCTAAATAAAAATAGACAACAGGTGAAGAGGCATGATGGTTAAATCAGATGTATGCATAGTCGGTTCAGGTCCTGGAGGTGCCCTGCTGGCTTACCTATTGGCCAAGCAGGACATTTCAGTCGTATTGCTGGAAAGGCATCCTGAAGTTTCAAGGGAGTTCAGGGGCGAGTTCTTGAATGATGAAGGAGAGGGCATTCTTAAAAAGCACGGTTTATTCAATAGTGTGGAAAAACTTGGCTTGCTTAGGATGGAACAAATTGAATATTGGGATGACGGCCAAATATTCAAAACCATTTTCCCAGAATGGCCTGTCGATCATGTTGGGATACATGTCCCTCAAAACCATCTGCTTACAGCTATATTGAATGAGGCTGAAAAGCTGGATTCCTTTCAATTGATGATGAATACGAGGGTTACCGGCTTGATGCAGAATGAAATGGGCCGTTTTACGGGTGTCAAGGCCCGTACTGGCGGGAATGACCTGGAAGTGCAAAGTCCATTGATAATCGGAGCGGACGGCAGGTTTTCCATCGTTCGAAAAAAAGCGGGAATACCAGTCGAGATTAAAGATCATGGCTATGATTTACTGTGGGCAAAAATTCCTGCTCCGGAGGGGTGGAGGCCTTCGATCAAGATGGCATTGGTCAATGGCTCCCAGGTTGCCCTCTTCACCCAGGCCGGAGGTTTCATCCAAATTGGCTGGAATATAGAGCATGGTTCATTTCCCCATTTGCGAAAAAAGCATTTTGAACCGTTCATTGAAGATTTGCTTCTTGCCTTTCCTGAATTAAAAAAGGTTGTGTGTGAAAATATCCGCTCTTGGCAGGACTTCATTTTATTGGATGTTTACAGCAGCTATTGTGAAACGTGGACAAAGGATGGCGTTGCTTTATTAGGTGATGCAGCCCATACGATGACGCCTACAGGTGCGTTCGGACTCAATTGTGCCATGAAGGATGCCGATATATTGGCCGAGCTTATTTCTGGATGCATCCTGCAGGGGGATACTGGCTTCCTTGGACTTAAAATGGCTGAGCCAAAAAGAAAAGCCGAGATTGAAAGATTACAGGCCGTTCAGGTGGACAAGGAGATGTCCTTCGCATCACAGTTTGCCGCCGCTTATGTTTGAATAGGAGTGAAGGATATGAAATTCGGTTTTGATATTGACGATACCCTTATTAACTTGAGGGAGTTCGCGTTCCATCTTTATAATGAAAAGCTTAATACGAACATAGAGTTAACGAAATTCAGGGCTTTAAAGACGTTGGAGATCCATGAAGCTTTCGGGCTTGATAAAGAGGCTGGGGGCAAGATGTGGAACAGCCTTGCCGATGAAGTGTATTATTCATCCTGTCCAGCCTTCGAGGGCGCAGTGGAAACGCTGCAGGAGCTTGAACGCGATGGCCATGAAATCTATTACATCACCGCCAGAAAAGCGGAACATGGTGAACGGACGAAAAAATGGCTGATCGAAAACGGCTTTCCGGTTAAGGATGACCATTTTTACTGCGGGATGAAGGATCATGAAAAAATTGATACGATCCGCAAATTGGAATTGGATTATTATTTTGATGATAAACCGGCGGTGCTGGAAACGTTATTGGATATTCCAACGAAAGTGTATGCAATGGATAACTCCTATAACAGGGAATTGGATATTCCAAGACTGACAAGCTGGTTTGAATTTAAAGAAATCCTCTCCAAATAATACATTTACATTATTGACGGATGACTTGATAGACTTGGGTCATCCTTTTTTTGTATACTAATATGAATAACGGTTCATTTTTTGCTAAAAAAACAAGAGAGTCGGGGGTAATGGGATGGAGAGAAATATTGAAAAGTCATTGATAGGCACGCTTGGGATTGAAATGAAAGAAGTCGGCGAGGGGAAAGTCATTGCGACGATGCCTGTGGATGAACGCACTAGGCAGCCGTATGGGTTATTGCATGGGGGAGCGTCCGTTGCGCTTGCGGAATCCGTTGCAAGCTTTGGAGGGATGATGCTGGTAGATAGTACAAAACAAGCTGTCGTCGGCCTTGAAATCAATGCCAATCATGTTAGGGGCGTCCGTTCAGGTGTTGTTACCGCAGAGGGGAACATCATCCATCGCGGGAAGACGACGATGGTGTGGGACGTGAAGATCCGTGATGAAGAGGATCATCTTATCTGCATTTCACGCTGTACATTGGCCGTTATCGACTTACCGAAGTCAAAGTGAATCAAAAGAACAATCGCAAATTGGCGCAATGATTCTACATTATCCGGTTTACGTATAATATGGCAGTAGACTATTGTATGAAAAGAGGTTTTTTTTATGCTGGTGGGTCATATACAAGAAATCACCCGTCATCCTGTAAAATCATTCACTGGTGAACAGGTACAAAAAACGAAGGTGATGGACTATGGACTATATGGAGATCGCAGCCATGCCTTTAAAGGCAAAAATGGGAAGTTCCTGACGATAACCCAAGTCCCGGAAATGGTCCGTTATCAAGCTGCTTTTTCTGGTGAGGAAGCACTTGACCAATATCCGGAAGTCCAAGTGAAGACCCCTTCAGGAAACGTTTTGACATGGGGAGAGGGAGCCTTTCAGGAGGAAATGGAACGGTTGTTGAAACAGGAGGCAGAACCAGTTGTTTATCATCCTGCACATATTCCGTTAGGTGCGATTGAAGAAGAAAACATCCTGCTTGTCAGTGATGCCTCGATTGGCGAATTGACTAAGCTTTGGGGAAAAGAACTGGATGGCAGGAGATTCAGGCAAAATTTGATTATATCCTTAGTGAATAAAACCCCCTTTTTAGAAGAGCAATGGTTTGGAAAAAGGATTCTAATCGGAAATGAAGTGGAATTGGTGATCAAAAGGCATTGTGAGCGCTGTATGATCATAACTGTCGATCCAAACGATTCACATAGAGATCCATCACTGCTGAAAACTGTCGTCAAGGAAAGGGAAAATCATTTTGGCGTATATGCCTCGGTCATGCAAACAGGTGAAATCAGAGTGGGCGACCAAGTATTTTTAAAAGATTGAAACAGAAAAGAGCTGCTCCTGTAATCAGGGCAGCTCTTTTGCGATGGCAGGGATCACCGGGTTTTCTTTAAATCATCCTGGACACTCCGATCCCACATTTTTACGCCAGTATGATAAGCCGAGCGCATGATTAAATGTCCGGCAACAGGACTGGTCATGAAGATGAAGATGATCGCGAGCACGACCCGGAAATCGAAATGGCTATGTTTATAATAAAAATATAACAAGGTGCCGATCAGGATGAACATGATTCCAAGTGTCGAGCTTTTTGAGGCAGCGTGATTTCTTGTATAGACGTCGGGCAGCCGGATGATGCCGAAAGCCGAAACTAAAAAGAGAAAGACTCCCATTAATAGGAATAGGGCCGATAGGATTTCAACGATTGCGGTCATCTTCGATTATCTCCCCTTTCTCAAGGAATTTGGCGAAAGCGACCGTACCGATGAAAGATAGGATTCCGAGCAGAAGAATGGCTTCCAGATATGCGCTTGTATCCATGACAATGGAGGCAAGTGCAACGATTGCGATAAGATTGATTCCCATTGCATCGAGTGCGATGACCCGATCCGGCACGGAAGGCCCTTTGATTAAACGGTATAAGAATCCAATCATGGAAAGCGAAACACCGAGCAACGCGATTTTAAGCATTAGATCGAACATTATTTGCCCACCTCCATAATCGCTTTTTCAAATGTATTTTTAATGCTGTCAACAGCCTCTTCCTTGTCGGCAATATCCATCGCGTGGATATAAAGAATCCGATTATCTTCCGATACTTCAACGACAAGTGTTCCTGGTGTAAGTGTAATTAAATTCGATAGTATCGTAATTTCCCAATCCTTGGTCAGCACGGTTTCAAATGCGAATATGCCAGGCCTCATATCCAGGCTCGGTTTAAGCACGGCCTTAAGGACGCTAATGTTGGAAAGTATGAGTTCCCTTGCGAATATGAGCAGCAATAGAACGACGGCATTCACCCTTTTCAAGTAAAAACGATCATTGAAAAAATGACGGAAGACGAACATGATGCCGAGCCCCAATATATATCCGATGATAAAAGTGCTCCCGTTAAACTCATTTTTTAAAAACATCCAGATAAACGCAAGGAACACATTCAGTAAAATTTGGAATGACATCAGGCACTACTCCTTTAAAACCGCTTTGTTATAGATTTCGGGATTCATTAATGAATCTACAGCTTGTGTAATGTATGGGTAAACCGATTCTGTCCCTATTCCGAATAAAACGGAAATGATGACGAGGAGGACTGCTGGAATCAACATTTTATTAACCTTTCCATTAGTTAAGGCATAATCAGCTTTTGGAGTTCCCCAAAAGCCATTCATGAATATTTTCATGACGGAATACAGGACCATCAAGCTTGAAATTAAGACAACGGCCATTCCCATGTATGCCCCTTTTTCTGCAGCTCCCTGAAGAATAAGGAGCTTGCCGGCAAAACCGCTGAACGGCGGGATTCCAGCCAATGATATGGCCGCTATGAAGAAGGTCCATGCAACAGCAGGGTATTGCTTGATCAAGCCGCCCATGTCCCGTAAATCATCCGATCCGCTGATTTTGATCATGATGCCAACCAGCAGGAAGAGTGCAGCCTTGATCAGCATGTCATGAATGATATATAGAATGGAACCCGATAAAGCCTGTTCATTCATGATGGAGATGCCGTATAGAATAACCCCGACGGCGATGATGATATTGTAAATGATGATTTTTTTTACATCCCAATAAGCTATCGCACCAATGACACCGATGATGATGGTCAAGATTGCAAGTATCGCAAGGAATGTATGTGTGAAATCCTGGTCATGATAAAACATCAGTGTATAGGTCCGGAAAATGGAATATATCCCGACCTTTGTCAGCAATGCCCCGAATAGAGCCATCACTGGAATGGGCGGAGCATAATAAGAACCAGGAAGCCATTGGAAAAGCGGGAAAATGGCTCCCTTCAAACCGAAGACGATCAGAAAGCCAATCGCTATCACCGAGATGATTCCATGCTGGTTGACTTCCGTTATCCTCTGGCTGATGTCCGCCATGTTCAATGTGCCTAGAACTGAATAAAGATACGCCACCATGATGACGAAAAAGGAAGAGGAAAGCACATTGACGATGATATACTTCAATGATTCCCTCAGCTGGATTTTCGTCCCTCCCAACACTAGCAGCACGTAGGAAGCCATCAGCATGACTTCGAAGAATACGAATAGATTGAAAAGATCCCCCGTTAGGAAGGCACCGTTTACCCCGATCAGCAAAAATTGGAATACAGGATAGTAATAATGTCTTTCCCGTTCTTCCCCTATGGAGTAAAACGAATAAAGCAGTATGGCAAATCCAATTATATTCGTGGTCAGTACGAGCAGCGAAGAAAGCATATCTGCGACGATCACGATTCCGAATGGCGCATCCCAGCTGCCGACGCCTAAAGTCAAGATCCCTTGAGTACGGACCGTAAACACTAGATAAAGGGAAATTGCAATTCCGATAAAAGAGGAAAAAAGCGATATCCCTCTTTGCAGCTTGATTTTTTTTGCAAAGAAAATGAGCAGGATGCCTGTGAAAAGCGGCCATAAAACAGGCATGAAAGTAAGATTATTCATTCGTTTCCGTACCTCTCATTTCTTCCATGTCATCCGTACCGAGTTCCTGGTAGGTCCGATAAGCAAGTACCAGCAGAAATGATGTGACTCCGAAACTGATGACGATCGCCGTCAAGATAAGCGCTTGCGGAAGCGGATCGACATAGGATGCAGCTTCATCACTCAGCAATGGAACGGAACCGCCTTTCAAACCGCCCATCGTCAAAATCAAAAGGTGGGCGCCGTGACTGAGCAGCCCAGTACCGATTATGATTCTTAAAATGCTTTTGGAAAGCATTAAATAGGTCGCACACATAAATAGTATTCCAATGACAAATGCCATTAAAAGTTCCATTATTCACTCTCCCCTATCGTTTGAATAATGGTCATCGTTACACCAACAACCACAAGATAAACACCCAGATCAAAAAGTACCGCGGTATGAAGCGAGATGTGCCCAAGAAGCGGTAAATCAACATATTGATAAACATGTGTCATGAGGGGCACCCCGAACACCAGCCCACTGGCCACGGTCAGGCTTGATATGAACAGGCCTGAACCGATCATTAACTTATAGTCAATCGGCAAAATGCCGGTGACGGTTTTAATGTCGAAAGCGAGCAACAGCAGGACTATGGCGGCTGAAGTCATTAAACCGCCGACAAACCCGCCGCCTGGCGAATAATGCCCGCCTAAAAAGATGGCTACCGCAAACAGCAAGATAACAAAGGCGGCGACTTTCGTAACCGTTTGGAGAATCAGGTCATTTTGCTTCATGATTTATCTTTCCCCCCTGTCAAACGCAATTTGATCATCGCGAATATTCCGAGCGCAGCGATGGAAAGGACAGTGATTTCAAACATCGTATCAAGTCCGCGGAAGTCAACGAGAATGACATTTACGACGTTTTTCCCGCCTGCTTCCTTATAAGCATTTTCAAGATAGTAACTGGATATGGAATCAAATAGTTTATTGCTATGTGCCGATAAGGCAATCAATGTGACGATGACTCCTACACCAATTGATATCATGGCATTATTCAACTTGAACGTCATCCGTTCTTCCTTTCTGCTTGCCATTAACGGAAGGTGGAAGAAACAGAGCAAAAACAGCGATACCGAAATCGTTTCGATGACTAGTTGAGTCAAGGCTAAATCCGGTGCCCGCAGCAAAACGAAAAATAGGGAAATCGTATAACCGACGGCTCCTAAGATGATAATGGAAGTTAAACGGGATCTTGAAAACAGAATGGCGACCGAGCCAATCACGATGATTCCGGCTAATACCAATTCATATATGCCGATCGGGGCAAAATTCCCTGCATCCAATTTAAATGCATCCTTCCAATAGAGCGTAAAGCCCAAGGAAAGAATGAAGAAAAGGAAGATTGAAAGCAGATATGTCCGAATCGAACCTGTCATTAATACTTTCATGACGAAGGAAGCTGAACGTTCGAGCCCTCTTACCCCGTCATCATACAAAGCATTCAGGGAGATGCGTTCAGGAATCCACTGAGTGACTTTCTGCCACTTCGGAAGCGTTTTATATAATAGAATTCCAAAAGCTATGATGCCGATGGTCATCCATACTTCAGGTTTGAATCCATGCCAGAAGGCGATATGGACTTGGAAATCCGGTCCCGCCAAGCTTGGCTGTATGCCGGCTACAGCAGGTTTAATGATGGATGAAGACAGCAAGTTTGGAAAAATACCGAAAACGATGACCAACGAAGCAAGGATGATAGGGGATATCAGCATCCCGACCGGTGCCTCGTGGGGCTTCTTTTCCAAAAGTTGTAACTGGAGTTTGCTAGTAAAGGGTTTGAGCACGACAATCATGCTATAATTAAAAGTGAATACACTGGCTACCCATGCAACCACAGGGAACAGGACCCCCCATGTCTCCATATTGAAGATATTCAATTCCAATACATTCACCATGCTGGCCAGGAACATTTCCTTGCTCAAAAAACCATTGAAGGGCGGAAGTCCAGCCATTGAAAAAGCACCTATCAAAGCGACGGTGAAAGTGATCGGCATCAACTGCATCAACCCGCCAAGCTTTCTGATATCACGCGTACCGGTTTCATGATCAATGATGCCTGCAACCATGAATAGGCTCCCTTTAAAGGTCGCATGATTAATCAAGTGGAATACTGCTGCAACCGTGGCTGCCAAGTATATATTTTCCCCCAATGTTTCATAGTGGAGTGCCGCAGCACCAAGTCCCAAAAGCGACATGATCAATCCAAGCTGACTGATGGTGGAAAAAGCGAGAATCCCCTTCAAATCAGTCTGCTTGATTGCAGAGAATGAGCCCCAGAACAGGGTGATCAATCCGGCGATCGAAACGAGCCAGAACCATAATCCTGATTCTGCAAAAACAGGGCTTAATCGGGCAACCAAATAAATGCCAGCCTTGACCATTGTGGCGGAATGAAGGTAAGCACTGACGGGAGTAGGGGCTTCCATCGCGTCAGGAAGCCAAATATGGAACGGGAACTGTGCGGATTTAGTGAACGCGCCAAGCAGCACAAGCAAAAGTGCAGGAACGAAGAGCGAGTGGTCCATAAGTTCCCCGCTTTGGGCAATCAATTCACGTATGCTGAATGTGTTCCCCATAATGGAAAGGAGAATGATGCCTCCAAGCATGCTTAAGCCTCCAAGCACAGTGATCAGCAGCGATTTCTGCGCCCCGTAACGTGAACGCTCCCTCTCATTCCAATATCCTATCAATAGAAAAGATGATAAACTCGTGAATTCCCAAAACGAATAAAGGACTATTAGATTATCGGAAAGGACGACACCAAGCATCGCCCCCATGAAAAGCAAAAGGAAGACGTAAAATTGGTTCAGCTTTTCTTTCTCCTTCGATAAATAGAAAATTGAATAAAGAACGACGAGTGAACCAATACCTGTAATGAGCAAGGCAAACAAAAGCCCTAGTCCATCGACATAGAAATCAACATCAATTCCGAGAGAAGGAATCCATGTTGCGCTTTCCATGATGATATCCCCTTGTTTGGTCAAGGAAATGAACCTTGAAAAATAGGTGAAAAGGAGAATCGGTAAAATCAATACAAACCATCCTGTGTGGATTTGTCGAAATAGTTTGTACAATATCGGTACAATAAGTGCTAATAGAAACGGTGATAATACCGCCCAATGAAGTAAAGACATAAACTCCCCCCTTTTTTTAAAAACGAAGTCAGTCGTCTTATTATGCTTTTTTCACGCAATCCTAGACGTTAGGAAATCTTCGTTGAATATGTATTTTTTTATCGAATGCTTGCCTCGCTTAAAAGTATAACGCAATTTATGTGGGTTTGCATGGCTTTAAAAACGGTGAAGGCCAACTTGAATGATGTTTTATATATAGGTAGAAAAGGAGGGGGAACCGCCCTGAAAAATTTATTAAAAAAAGTTTTTCAACGGTGAATGAGTAGAGTATCCATTGTGAAATCGTGGATTATCTTGCATAATATAGGATAAAAGACACATTGATGGAGAAATCATGAAAAACACCTATTTATTTAGCTATTTACCAATTATTTCTATCCTATTATTCAGCCTCTCCTTTGCCATTTATGGGGAAATGCAAATGCTTAAGTTATTTGGAAATTTGGGAATCTACCAAGGGATGCTGGAATTCTTTTCTGAAGCCGGCATCAAGCTGGCGCTGCTGATCGTATTGCTCCTTTTATTCTTCATGGTTTTTGCTGCATTGAAGCTGATCTCCGATACGATATTGGAGCTGTCTTTATTATTCTTTTCCAAGGATTCGGAGGGTAAAGCCCTGAACAGTGTAAGAAAGGGGTCTGTCATTTATATGATTGGCGGTGCCTGTTCATTGTTCAGCGTTCAATTCATCTTCGGGCTTGGGTCGATCTTTATCGCGACGAATGTCGTGGCTTTAATTTATTTTGTCAATAAGTTGAGCCCGAGCCTGAATTTGTCGAGGCTAGTGGGATTGGTCTTCTTTCCAATCTTCGTTTGGATGGCACTGATTTCAATAGTCGCTTATGCGGGATTGAAGCTCTATAACAGCGTCATTGCAAGTCTTCCCATATAGCGAAAAAGAAGGTGCCATTGCGGCACCTTACAGAATGTAGACAATAATGAGTTGCGTACAGTTTTTTTTGAGGAAATGTAAGAAGGTTGATTTCCACTCCAGGCACTCGCTTTCCGCGGGCGGTCCGCCCTCGGCGCCAGCGCCTGCGGGGTCTCCCTTTGACGCGCTTTTCCCGCAGGAGTCTCGAACACCCGCTCCAATCAACTTTGTTTTAACATTTAGATGGAACTTCTTTTGTCGACAACAGGAAGGTGCCATCAGACTGTAGACAAACTCGATAATATCAAAGCAAGTGGCTAGCATTGTCTTGGCTAGCTGGTTATTCGCCAGGAGTGTCACGAATTTTTTCAATCCATTGAGGTTTCATCCCCTGTAAAACAAATCATGGAGTAGACCAAGTCTTGTTTTAAAATCATGGTAATAATTCCATGATCAAATCGTGTCAGGGATTGAGACCATTCCGAACCTCATTTTATTGACAAACTAAGAAGGTGCCATTGCGGCACCTTCTTTTTTCACTCGGCAGTCTGGCTGATATCTTTCCAAATCAATAGATGGGGTGAATGTGAATAAATGGATTGTAGATTGGATGGCTTGTCCCTTCCAATCCAAACCCCTGTTGTATAGTGTGCTGTCAGACCGACAAACCACATGTCTTTGACATCATTGGTCGTACCGGTTTTACCGCCGACATAATCTGTAGGAATGTAGGCTTTGCGTGCTGTTCCGGATAGGGTTGTTTCATGGAGCATCTGCCGCATCTTGGCTACGGTGCGTTTGTTCCATATCTCCTTGGAGCGGTCTTTCCATTTATAAAGGACTTTACCTTCTTGGTCGGTGACTTTTGTAATGGCACGCGCTGGCTGATAGTTTCCGTCATGGAAGGAAGTATAGGCATTTGTGAGTTCAAGGGGACTCATGCCATATTCGAATCCGCCTATGGCCGAACTCGTATGGTGGTCTTTTTTGCTCACCTTTTTAAAGTCGAAAGCATCCAGGTACTTGAAACTCGTTTCCATCCCCGTCTTTTCAAAGAGTCTTATGGCGGGTGTGTTATAGGACTGAGCGAAGGCAGTTCTAAGTGTGACCATCCCATAGCTGTCGCCGCTATAATTCTTTGGACAATAGCTATTGCTGCAATAGCTTGCTCCGCTTACGAGCTGATTGATGTCAGCATTCGTTTCTTCTAAATAGGGAGCATAATCGAGAAGCGGCTTAATCGCTGACCCTGGCTGCCTATAGCTTTGGTATGCCCGGTTGAAAGAATTTTTTTTATAATCTTTTCCCCCAATCAAAGAGACAAGCTCGTGCGTATGATGCTGTATAACCACTAAAGCTCCCTCGATATCATTGACACCGATTTTTGATTGTACAGCAGTCTTTGATTGTGTTTGCAGTTTAGTATCGAGTGCGGTATGGATGGTTACACCGGAATTCAAAAGCTTTTTGACCTTTTTATCCAACTCGGCTTCCGCGTTCTTACGTATTGCGACATCAGTGCTTTGCAGAGATTTGTCGAGACCCTCGGAAGATGCCACCAGGTTTTTCAATTCCTGATGAACATATGTCACGTAATCGGGATATAAGTCGACCGGGGTGGACAAGTCTAATTTAATCGTACTTTTGATAAGCTTTTCGTACTCGGCCTGTTCTAAAGCACCATTGGCAACCATTTGTTCCAGCATTCTCTCCTGACGCTTTTTCGTCACATCGAAATGTTCAAGGGGATTATAGTATTCCGGATTATTAGGGATTGCGGCAAGGAAGGCAAGTTCCGCTTTGGTTAACTCTCCAGTCGGTTTACTGAAATAATATTGGGAAGCAGCTTCGATTCCATAAGCTCCATTACTGAAATAGATGGCATTCAAATACAGCTCCATGATTTCCGGTTTTGATTTTTTTCGCTCTATCTGATAGGCATAAATGATTTCGCTGAGTTTTCGGTTATATGTCCTATCATGTGATAGATAAACATTCCTGGCCAGTTGCTGGGTAATGGTACTGCCGCCTTGTTCGATTGTTTTATTTTGTGAATTGATAAAAAGCGCCCTGCTTATGCCGGATAGGTCGATTCCTGCATGATCATAAAATTTCTGGTCCTCTGTAACGATGAACAGATTTTCCAGGAAAAGGGGGATGTCTTCAAGTTTTAAGTAAGTCCGTTTCTCACCAGTGGAAATTTCACTGATGACCTTTCCATTTGCGGCCTTCATGTAACTATTCTGAGCCAGTTCTATCGATTCAACAGGAATCCGCTCGTCGAGTACATGATAGGGAGATTGCGCTAAGGACCACTCCTGATGGGAAAGGAAAATGAAAAGGATCAATACGGGAACTAAGAGGGAAATCGTGATATAGCCAAGATACGTGCGCATAGTTCAACTTCCTAATTAATATATTTTTAGTATGTCCTTGGAATGAAGGAATGAAAAAATGGTACTTTTGGTTCATTCATCCATCATAATCCAAAAAAGGTAGACAATAAAGAGTTTTGGGTAAATTAAGTATGACGGCGAGTGCGGTATCCGAATGGCAAAGAAATAACTTTCTAAATCTTCTGTTATAATAATCTCGTGAGAAAAAACCATGTTTGTTTATATGTTGATGTCAGGAATATGAAGGGGGTCATAAAAATGGAGGAACAACAGCAATATGTATTCATAGATTTTGAATTTACGATGCCGGAAGGAAAAGCCAATCCAACGGGGTTTTATCCGGAAATCATTGAGGTTGGTTTAGTCACCGTCATTAATGAGACCATTGAGGAACAATTCTCATCTTTTGTTAACCCATTGAAATTTCCAGTTTTAACGGGAAGATGCAAGAAGTTCTTGAACATTACCCAGGATCAGGTGGACCGGGGGATTTCATTTGAAGAGCTGGTTGCGTTATTGAAGAAAATAGATGAACAGCACCCGACGACGATTGTTACTTGGGGAAATATGGACATGAAGGTGCTTCGCCAGAATTGTCAGAAGGCAGGATTGGATTTCCCTTTTTCAGGTAAGGAAAATGATCTATGCCTGGAGTATAAACGCTTTTTCGGGGATCAAAATCAAACCGGACTTTGGAAAGCTGTACAGGCCTATGGCAAAGAAGGGACAGGCAAGCATCATAGGGCGCTCGATGATGCGATTACGACATATAATATCTTTAAGTTAGTTGAGAAAGATAAAAGTTATATGAAAAATCATGAACCGACGACAATTGGCGACCGCATTGATTTATCAAAGGTATTGAATCATTTAGCGTTATAAAAGCCAAATCATATACTACTGATTTGGCTTTTAAGCTTTATTTGAAATAATCCGCCGCTAGATCTTCAAGCAACTGTAAGCTTTTATCATTCCACTCTGTTTGGGCTTCGCTTAAAGTGCCTTTCATTTTATCAACAGCTTCTCTTAAGGATTCCTTATACTCCGGAATCTCCTCATCGAAAGTCCTTACCATATTTTTTGGTACATTGGTTTGTTCCCGGAATGCAAGAGCACGCCGCTGATGGAACATGGACACTTCCGTTTGCTTCGGGTTATGAAGATCTCCTTGCATGGGGTGCTTCAAAACAGCCAACACTTTAACAAGATATGCAGCAGGTCTGATATCGGTGACTTCCCCGATGTATTTTCCAGTTTTATATATGGCGGTAACCTTATCGCCGATTTTAAAATCCTGTTCTGACATTTCCCTACCACCTTTCTTTTAACTTCCTTCATGATACATAAGAACAACGATTTTTTACAGCGAATTTGTTCAATTTCGTAAAGATGCTTTTTTTATGAAAATCGTGTAAAGTGTACAAATGAAGATGGAAAATGGTGTTTCATGCCATTTTATTTTAAAAAGAAAGAGGTTATGTACAATGACAAACTTTCCGCAATTAACAAGTGAAGTTTTGGAAAATGAAAAAGCGGTCATCATGCAAACGACGATGGGCGATATTAAAATTAAACTATTCCCTGAACTGGCTCCAAAGACAGTGGAGAATTTCTTGACACATGCTGAAAACGGTTATTACGAAGGAATCATCTTCCACCGTGTCATCAAGGATTTCATGCTTCAAGGCGGAGATCCGACAGGGACTGGAATGGGTGGAGAAAGTATTTGGGGAGCTCCATTTGAGGACGAGTTCTCCATGCAATTATTCAATTTGCGCGGAGCTCTTTCCATGGCTAATGCAGGCCCGGGAACAAACGGCAGCCAATTCTTCGTCGTACAAGCCCAGCACGTGGACAGCAGGATGGGTGAGCAAATGAAGCAAGCCGGTTATCCGGAAGAAATCATCAGTGCTTATATGAAACAAGGAGGCACACCATGGCTGGATCATAAACACTCTGTTTTTGGACAAGTGGTCGAAGGCATGGACGTTGTTGATACGATTGCTAACGTAGAGACAGTTGCGGGAGACAAGCCAGCAGTGGACGTTGTCATTAAAGGGATCACCATTTTATAAATAAAAGATAAGCGAGGGGCTCAGTGCCTCTCGTTTTTTTATGTTTTAGTGGATTAGGCCCACTAGTGGATTGTTCTGGTAATTGATATAATGAGAGAATGCAGTTTAATTCCCTATCAGGAAGGATGTAACGGATGGACTTTCTCAATCATGCTTTACTAGGTTTGTTTCTTTACTTTCCGGAAGACAAGACTGAATATATCTCGGCTGGTATAACTTGCTTCATTTTTTTAGTGGCGGCCGTTTTTACGATGAGGGCAATTATAAGATATTCAAAGAAGGAAGAATTGAAAACGAAGCAATTCGAAGATGAGGTCACCAGAAGGAACCAGCGTATAAAGGATGATACCATTTCCTGATCCCGGAAGATGCCTGCATCGCGAGCCCCGTTTTTTGATATTGATTATCTGAATATGAATGGTATTATGTTTTGTTAGAAGGTCGTAAAGAATTAAATGTTCCCTTCTTAGCATAAGCATTTTATACTATAAGCATAGAGATAGAAACTTTGGGGGCGTAATTGGTTATGCAAATCGTAGCTAAAAGAATGATTGCGGCAGATACGGTCAAGGACTTTTTCATTCAGCACTGGGAGACGACTCAAGTCGTTTTTTCAAGAGGCTTGTTTCATTATGCGGAACTTGAGGGTTTTGGGGTGATGGACGAGAATGGAAAAATCATGGGATTGGGAACATACAAATTATCCGACCATGTATGTCAGATCATCTCTTTGAACAGTGAGCATGAGAATCAAGGTGTGGGCTCATCATTGCTTTATGTGATGGAAAATATCGCTAAGGAAAAAAATTGCCATACTATTAAAGCGATTACAACGAACGATAATCTACAGGCGTTGAAGTTTTTTCAAAAGCGTGGTTATGTCATTTCGGAAATCGTTAAAAATGCCGTGGAAGAATCACGGAAAATCAAGCCGGAAATACCATTTTACAGTTTTGATGGAATTCCGATCCGAGACGAGATCATACTGGAGAAATGCTTATAATAAGGTGAAATTCACCTGGATACTGATAGGGGGAATGGTTATGTTTAAGAAAATGGCGGCTGATGCCCTAGGTCTTAGTGATATTGGAAGTGTGATTAGTCCTGCAGATTATGACAAGGTGGATGCAGATGATTATATCATGCATGAAGATGGGGAAAAAATTTATTTCCTGATTAAATCGAAAACCGATGAGTACTGTTTCACCAATCAAGCGTTCATACATTTGGACGGCACAAGTGCGATTAGCAAAAAGCGAACACTTACAAGATATAGCTACAGCCAGTATACGATTTCCAATGCCACGCTTGAAACCGCAGGGACAGTGGATTTGGATGCAGAAATTAAATTCTCGATCGGTGCAAAGACTTTCTCCATTGATGTCCATAAGAAATTCATTGAAGAATTAAAGGACTTGTTCAAATCACTCGTGAAAATATCGGAAATTTGCCATGAGAATGAATTTGCCCTTCAATATGCCCAGCAAAGCGTAAACCTTGCTTCTTCCACTTTGAACCAGGTTCGCACTGATGGAAGCCAAATGGCTGCAAGCTTCAAGGAAATTAATTCGGCCGCTTTCGAATGGTTGATGGACAGCCGGAAAAAGTACCATGTGAAAGATTTTGGCTTTGTTTTTGAGAAATATATCAATAATTAAAAAAGAAGGCGAACACAAAATGTTGTGTTCGCCTTCTTTTTTAATTATTCAAATCACTCAATCCCGGGCTATGTTCATTTGGCATATCCGGCATTTCAGGCACAGGGAATCCTTTTGGCGGCTCGGTAACAGCAAGGTTTCCGCCATTTCGGCTCGGTGTCTCCCCTTGGAAAATCTCGCCGATCCGTGTTTGATCCATCCTGAAATTGAATTGGGCATTATGGTAACCTAAATCCACATATTTGCGGCATTCAGGATATTTGTTCAAATCATAATTAGGTACAGGGAAGATTTTCCCCCAGTCGACGCCAAGCGTTTCTAATGCCTTGGCAAATGCATTTTGGTGGGCATTGTCGCGAACCATTAAAAATGCCAGTGTTTCGCGCATTGATTTATTGGAACTCATTTCATAAATTCTGGACTTTTGCAGGACTCCCGTAGATTCAAGCATGACATTGTTCAAAAGGTTGGCCACAAGATTACCGTGATCATAAACCCATGATCCGTTCCATGGATTGCCGCCAGCATCGACGGGCAGGGATGCTTTCGCACCGACGATGAAATGGTGGGGGTTTGCACCGCCTTTGATGACTTCATCCAATGGGGCGCCATCGATACCGGAATCTCCAGGCATATCTCCGCCAGCACCATTCAGCAGCTGATTGATGGTAGATTGGACAAGTTCAACGTGGCTCAGTTCCTCCAAGAAAACTCCGCGAATTAAATCACGATATTGTTTAGCCTTGCCGCGAAAGTTGGCGCTTTGGAAAGAATATTGCATCATCGTCCGCATTTCACCGAATTGCCCTCCAAGCGTTTCCTGGAGCACTTTTGCAGCATTTGGATCAGGCTTATCGGGAACGATCATATTGATTAAGTCTTCTTTATAGAAGTACAAATGGAAGCCCTCCTTAAAATTAATATTTCTAAGTTAGCTTCTATTATCTGAATTAATTTATTCCTAAGGTAAAAAGTACCTTTATGGAATGACGGGAAGAGAGAAATACTAGAGGGAAGAACGATTTTGAAAGGATGTTGCACATGCTATCCAATCAGCAGCTAAAAGAATTTCAACAGCAATTGCAGCAAACGAAGCAAGAGTTGGAAGAACGATTAAATGATTCAGGCAACCACGATTTAAGAAGAAGCATGGAGGATTCGACTGGTGAGTTATCGAGTTACGATAATCATCCCGGAGATGAAGGAACCGAGTTATATGAACGGGAAAAGGATTTGGCCCTTACCGAGCATGATCGGGATGAAATAAGGGATATTGAACGAGCGCTTTCTGCCATCGAGGCAGGTGAGTATGGCAAATGCGAGGTTTGTTCAAAGGAAATACCTCTTGAACGTTTGAAAGCAATCCCTACAACGACTTATTGTGTCGAGCATACCCCCTCACAGGAAACTTCGGACAATCGGCCGGTGGAAGAGGAAGTGCTCGGACCCCCATTTGGGAGGTTTGATTATGATGACCGGCATGAATCGGTTGCCTACGATGCGGAAGATTCTTGGCAGGATGTTGCCAGTTATGGAACATCTGAATCGCCTTCCGATTTCGTAAATCCGCCAAATGATTACGAAGATATGTATGTCGAGTCCGAAGAAAATGTCGGCTATGTCGAAAATTATGAAAATTTCGTTGGTGTGGATATGTACGGGAAAGAGGTAACGGTTTATCCAAACTCCCAATATGAAGAATTGAAGGAAGAACTTTTTGAAGAAAATATTCAAACCCCGTTTGGGGATTTGCCCCGATATGAGCATGATCCTTATGTGGATGAAGAAAAAGATTAAAATGAAGAACCAGGATTCTAAGCCTGGTTCTTTTTTTATTTAAGAAAAAGCCAATTTCAACCGGTTTAGCCCATCCATCAGGACGCTGCGTGAACAACCGAGATTCATTCGGACGAAACCTTCTCCGCCAGGTCCGTATTTAGAGCCAGGCTCCAATGCGAGCTTCCCTTGATGGATCAGTCGATCCTTTATTTCCTTGTCGTTCAATCCAAGGTCACGGCAGTCAATCCATAAAAGGTAAGAGGCTTCCGGATGCATGACATGCAGTGAAGGAATTTCGGCTGCAATGAATTCCTCTGCCACTTTTATATTCTCCTCAATGTAGCCTATCATGTCTTCAAGCCATTCCAAGCCCTCCCGATACGCGGCTTCCATTGCTGTTAAGGCAAAGATGTTAAGACCATGGAAGGCCAGTTTCGTTTGCGCCATTTGCAGTTGCTTCTGCAATCCTTCATTACTGGTGATCAGGAATGAGGCCTGAAGGCCGGCAATATTGAATGTTTTGCTTGGCGCCATCAATGTAACGGTCCTATCCGCTAATTTTTCTGAAAGCGAGCCGATCGGATAATGCTTGGATGTTGTATGGAATAAGTCAGCATGTATCTCATCACTGACGATGACTACATCATATTTTTCACATAGCTCCCCGATCCGTAGGAGTTCGTCCTTTGTCCAAACGCGTCCGCCAGGGTTATGCGGACTGCAAAAAAGGAATAGTTTCACTCCGCTTTTCAGCTTGTCCTCAAAATCGTTGAAATCAATCTCGAAGCGGTCCTTTTCTATGATAAGGGGACTATTGACCACTTCCCGGTCATTATTTTTGATCATATCAAAAAATGGGGTATAAACGGGAGATTGTAACAGTATTTTATCGCCCGGGTTCGTGAATGCCTGGATCGTTGTACCGATTGCGGAAACGACGCCGGAGCTGAATGAAATCCACTTCTTATCGATTTGCCAGGAGTGCCGGTCTTTAAGCCAGCTTTGAATTTCAGTGAAGACCGTTTCAGAAGGGACGGTATAGCCGAAAATCGGATGATTCAAGCGTTCCATCAATGCCTTTTGAATGCCCTCAGGAGATGGGAAGTCCATATCGGCAACCCACATTGGCAGAACATCCTCGCGCCCATATAAGGATGTGAGGGAGTTTTTATCCCATTTTGCAGACCCTGAATCTTCCCTGTTGATTTGTTCTTCAAAAATTGATTTGTTCAAAATATCCACCACCGAATAAAAATTTGTCGTCTTCGCGAAAAGCCTGTTGTTATGATACTATGATATCATGTTCTTTGAAAATATTGAGCAGGTGATAAATTAGATGGATACACAGCAAATGAATTTAGCGTTGGTTGCCGTTTTACAAGAATGGGACCCTTTCAAGATAGGTTGGGATCTATATGAACCGGAAATTGCAGATACGGTCGTAGCAATCCGGGATATAGATGACCCGAAGGAACTGGCGGAAAAAATAAAATCCATTTACGAGTTCGCATTCGATGAGTCCATTCAGATGGAAAAGTGCCTGGACGTTGCACGAAAGCTGCTCATCATAAAAAATGATGCCAGCTGTTCGATATAAAGTTGAAAAAGGTGTACCCGGAAATCAGGGGCACCTTTTTTACGTAGTTTTTTGCTCTATACTCATAGTTTGTTCAGTTAACTGATGGTTTGTAGTTTACTCGTGAGATTCGGCGATTTACTCGCGAGTCTCGGTTATTTACTCGTGAATAGTGCTTTTACTCGCGAATTACAGCGATTTACTCGTGAGTTTACGTTGGGGTGGCTACTCCAATAAACCCCTTAATTAGCTGATACACTTCTTCAGGTTTCTCCTCTGGAAGAAGGTGCCCGGAATCCTCAATGACAACAAGCTCGGAATTAGGCAGGTCTTCATGGAGCCTTTCGCCGATACTCAATGGCACCACTCGATCATGTCTTCCCCAAATAAGCAGGCATGGTGTATGAATATCACTAAGGTCCTCCTTCAGCAAATCGATTTCCTTATCTCGAAGCATTCTTCCCAATGCCCGGAAAATATCATGCTTCTTTATGAATGGCCCTAGATATCCCTGCCGCATTTCATCGTCAATCATCGCCGGGTCATGGACGACATTTTTCAAGTTCTTTTCGATACCTGATTTTTGCAGATACCGTTTTATCCCGTATGAAAAGAAAGGCAGGTAACTCACCATCTTCATTTTTTCCGAATAGCCGGGCTGATAGCCTGAGCCGGCAAGTAGAATGGCATGGTCGACAAGATCAGGATATGACTTGATGAGTTGCAGGGAAATCTGCCCGCCCATGGAATGGCCGATGATACTGAATTTCCTGATTCCTTTTCCCTCCAGGAACATAACGACGGATTTAGCGATGTTTCGGAATGAATATGTATATCGATAATCTTTTCCGCTTTGCCCGAATGGCGGGAGGTCTATGGAGATCACATTGTATTCCTTGATTAAATGGGGGACTAATTTACGGAAACTGAAGCTCGATGACAAAAATCCGTGAAGCAGGACAAGGGTGGGGAGAGAATCATCGATTCGGTCATATTCAAAATAGATTTCGATATTACCTACCCGTTCGAGACCTTTGATTGTATGACTTTCCATATAAGCTCCTCCTCCGTTATTGTTCCATGATAAAAACCCATGTTACCCTGAATATTCCAAAAAAGGTCCTATAATACTGTTGCATAACAGTAATTGTAATAATAACGATGAAAAAACACAATTACTATAACAGGTCACCAGCCAATTTTGATATAATAGTGTAAGTTTATCCTGACAGCATAGGACTTATTAAATTATATTGTCATATAGGATTTTTAAAAAGTCTAATAAGGTAATTCGTGAGACTATCTGCCAGCCAAACCATCACAGCTAAATTAGTGAATTCCAAAAGGGGGGTTTTCCAATGCACTTGAATGAAGAGGAATTGGAAGTCTTGAGAATCATTGAAAATAACAGCCGGATTGATCTGAAGGATTTGGCTAAAATGACCGATCAATCAGATTCGGACATTGAAATAACATTGAAGAAATTGGAAGATATGCGGGTCATTGTACGTTACTTAACAGTCATTAACTGGGCTAAAGTGGATGAATACCATGGTGTCACAGCGATGATCGATGTAAAGGTCACTCCAAAACGCGGCGTCGGTTTCGATGATGTTGCAAAAAGGATTTACAAATTCAAGGAAGTCGAGTCCGTTTATTTAATGTCTGGGGCTTATGATCTTTCAGTCATTGTCGAAGGGCGTTCGATGAACGAAGTGGCAAGCTTCGTTTCGGAAAAACTTTCGACACTGGATTCCGTCATTTCTACGACGACTCACTTCATAATGAAAAAATACAAGCATGATGGCACCATTTTTGATCAAACTGAAGAAGATAAGCGGATAGTGGTGTCACCATGATTAAAACGAGTTATGTTTCAAAAACGATTGCAGAGCTTAAGCCATCAGGCATCCGCCGCTTTTTCGACTTGGCAGCCAATTTGGAAGGGGTCGTTTCGCTTGGTGTAGGTGAGCCGGATTTCGTTACATCTTGGGCGGTAAGGGAAGCGGCGATCAACTCCCTGGAGGAAGGATATACCTCATATACGGCCAATGCCGGATTATTTGAATTAAGGTCGGAAATCAGCCGGTATATGGAGAAGCAGTTCCATGTTTCGTATAGACCGGATGATCAAATCATTGTCACGGTCGGAGCAAGCCAGGCCCTCGATATTGCCTTGAGGACCATCTTGAATCCAGGTGAAGAAGTCATTGTCGTCGAACCTTGTTTCGTCGCCTATGCACCGCTTGTGACCATGGCAGGGGGAATACCGGTCACGGTCCAAACATCCAAGGAAGAAGACTTTAAGCTGACTCCCCAACAACTTGAAGCGGCGATCACGCCTAAAACGAAGGCCGTTTTAATCTGTTCACCGAATAACCCGACGGGAACCCAGCTTGGGCAGGAAGAATTAGTGATGCTTGCTGACATCGTTAAAAAGCATGACTTGCTGGTCATTTCCGATGAAATCTATGCCGAACTTGCTTATGATGAGGAATTCACTTCTTTTGCTGCCGTTGACGGCATGCTTGAGCGGACAATTGTCATCAATGGGTTTTCGAAAGGGTTTGCGATGACTGGGTGGCGTCTTGGGTTCGTTTGTGCACCTAAGGAAATTTCCGAAGCGATGCTTAAGCTTCACCAATACGCGATGATGTGCGCGCCGACCGTTGCCCAGCATGCTGCATTGGAGGCTTTAAAGAACGGGATGCAGGATGTGGAAGAAATGCGTCGGAGTTATCGGAGAAGACGAAATTATATCGTGAAATCATTTAACGAAATGGGTCTGGATTGCCATAATCCCGGCGGGGCTTTTTATGCTTTTCCATCAATCGAAAGAACGGGGATGACTTCGATGGAATTTGCTGAAAAACTTTTGACGGAAGAACTTGTTGCGGTTGTACCGGGAGATGTGTTCGGGGAAAGCGGTGAAGGTCATATCCGCTGTTCTTATGCATCCTCCATGGAACAGCTTCAGGAGGCGCTCAGAAGGATGGAGCGTTTCATGAAGAACCATTGCCAATAAAAGCAAAAAAATAGGGATCCGGCCATTAGCTGCCGGATCCCTTTCCATAGGGGGAATTAGAAAAAAGAGTTAATCTAATGGATTAACATAGAAAGTGTTAATCATAGTATATCCAGTACCCAGAAAAAAAATACACATACTACGACCCATTTTTTGAATTAAGCTTGTGTATTATATAAAGTATGCATAACTTTCAGAATTTGTTCTTCGCTAAAGTCCTTGGCTGTTCTTAAAAGGAGCTCCGCTTTTTTGGTTCCGATTTCTTCAATCAATTTTTTTATGTCCTCGTCGATACCAGCGGCGTTACCGGTCTGGGCATCCTTCAGGAATTCTGAAGCCGGAATGTCAAGAACGGTGGAAAGCCGTAAAATGGTTTGTGTATCAGGAACCGATTCACCCGATTCATACTTTTCGATTTTCTTCGTGCCGATTCGTAATTTTAAAGCCAGTTCCTGCTGAGTTAGGTTGTGATCTTCTCGGTATTGACGGATATTCTTCGCGATATTTGACATGGTCAGACACTCCTTTTTCAGGAAATATATTTTTATTATGTAATTATTTTACCATATTATTACTTAAGTGAAGGAACGGAATATGTAGGTTTTGTGAAAAAAATGCCGCATCGGGATTAACGAAACGGCACGTTGATTGTTAAATGAGATTAGTTGACTTAAGGAATACGAGTATGATCATGATCGGCACGATGTAGCGAATCAGGAAGTGCCAAAGTTTAAAAAGTGATCGGCCGGAATCAGCGCCAGTTTCGAACTCCTTTTGTACCTCGATCCTTTTCATTTGATAGCCGATGAAAAGGGATATGAACAAGGCGCCGACTGGCAGCGCGATATTGCTTGTCAGATAATCAGCGAAATCGAATATGGATAAATTGAAAATCTTCACATCCGAAAGCACCCCAAAGGATAATGCGCTTGGAATCCCAATCAGGAAAACGGTAATACCAGCTATCCAAGAGGCCTTCTTCCGTTTTGCGGAATCCCCCTTGATCATGGCTGCAACGACGATTTCGAGAATGGAGAATGCCGTCGTAAGGGTGGCAAATAATAATAATATGAAGAAAATGAACATGAAGATCCCGCCAAGCGCCATTTCATTGAAGACGGCAGGCAACACGACAAATACCAATCCAGGCCCGCTTGATGGGCTGAAACCCAGTGCGAAAACAGCCGGGAAGATGACCAAACCTGCCAGCAAGGAAATGAAGATATTCAGTCCAACTACCGAAAAGGCCGATTTTGTAATATCTTCTTTTTTACTTAAATAGGATGCGTAGGTTACCATTACGGAAACACCGACACTTAGTGCAAAGAAAGATTGGCCGAGTGCCAATAGGATCGTTTCCCCTGTTAATGCGGAAAAGTCCGGTTTCAAGAAGAATTTAACACCTTCCATAGCTCCATCCAGAGTCAAGGATCGGATAAGAAGGATGATGAAAAGAATGAACAATGAAGGCATCATATATTTATTAGCCTTTTCAATTCCCTTGGAAACGCCGCCTTGCACGACCCAAATGGTAAAGACCATGAATAATAACTGAGCGATGACCGTTTCATAAGGATTACTGATTATCGTATTGAAGAAGTTCCCATATTCCTCTTGCGTCAAGTTTGAGAGGGAACCTGTAAAGCTCCTTGCTAAATAGGAGATAATCCAGCCTCCAACAACACTGAAGAAGGAAAGAAGAATGATTGAAGCGACGACACCGCCATATCCAATCAATGCCCAAGGCTTTCCAGGGGCGATATGTTTATATGCGCTAATGGCATCTTTCTGTGCATTGCGGCCAATCGTGAATTCCGCTATTAATATCGGTGCCCCGATAAGCAGGGTGAATATAATGAAGAGCAGGAAGAAGACCCCACCGCCATTTTCCCCAGTCATATACGGGAGCTTCCAGATGGCGCCCAATCCAATAGCGGATCCCGCGGCTGCCAGGATGAACCCAAGTTTTGAAGTCCATTGATCTTGTTTTGACATGATGGAAAAACTCCTTTAGATGTAAAGAATATCTAGCTGTATATTTTTTTTAAAACATTTTCTCATCTTACTATGATTAGGTGCAATTGGATAGGTTTAATATTACAATCTTTAGAAAAATGAATAAATATTTTAAGGGAAATAGAGGTTATTTGCAAATTTTTAGGTTAAGTTATATACAAAGATCTTATAATATTTATTATTTCCAAAAAACAAACATTTTTAATGAGTAAAATCCCAAAAAGTATGGTATACTTAACTTTGATTATTTTCCAATTATGTGATATAATTTTTTATTGCGTGAAAAGACGAAAAAATATATATAAAATAGGAGTGTTACCATGTCTGAAAAATTCGAAATTGGTGCGGTAGTTGCTGGTAAAGTTACTGGTATTCAACCATACGGTGCATTTGTTGCTCTAGATGAATCAACTCAAGGTTTAGTTCATATTTCTGAAATCACTCACGGCTTCGTTAAAGATATCAACGAACATTTAAAAGTGGGCGATGAAGTGAAAGTTAAAGTTCTTTCCATCGATTCAGCTGCTGGAAAAATCGGCTTATCGATCCGCGCTACAGAAGAAGCTCCTGAGCGTACTGAAGCTCCGAAAAAAGCTCCGAAAAAACGCCAAGCATCTGTTAAAGCGACATCTCACATCGAATCTACTGAAGGTTTCAACACATTGAAAGACAAACTTCAAGAGTGGATTGAACAATCTCAACGCGAAGACTTAATCAAAAAATAATTTTTTAGAACCGGCAGATCCTTGATCAGCCGGTTTTTTTTGTCCAGGGGGCATATGAATGAAATAAAGCCGGGTCATGTGTTTATCCATGGTCCGGCTTTATTTTATAGAACATAACATTGTCCATGATCAAGATCTCAACGAGTCGGTTTGGTTTCAGGCTCCCTGGAAATTTCAGGACTTGGTTTAAAGAGAAGACCAAGATTAATGAGACCGGCAATTCCAACCAATCCATAAACGATACGGGCCATTCCAGCATCTTGCCCTCCGAAAATCGAAGCGACCAAGTCAAATTGGAAAAACCCTATTAATCCCCAATTGATTGCCCCGATTATTGTAAGAACAAGTGCAATTCTTTGTATTCCACTCATTGTACAGCCTCCTTTTTTTTGAAAAAATCAGTTCTTTACTTATCATGCATTTTCAGCATGTAAATATACATCCACTCAAAAGTTCCGGGCGGATATTTTGTATTTAAATGGAACATTGGTCATAATGAATAAAAGAAAAACTAGCACTTGGCCCTGTCATTCATTCGAAAACGGAGTCCACGTGGCATTAAAGGAGAGATACCATTGGAAAATTTCACATATAAAAATCCTACTAAAATAATTTTCGGGAAAGGTCAGCTTGAAAGCTTAAAAACTGAAATTCCTGCCTATGGCGATAAAGTTTTACTTGTATATGGTGGAGGAAGCATAAAGAAAAATGGCTTATATGAAAAAGTGATCAATGCCTTGAAAGAGATCGATGCAGAGGTGCACGAACTTTCCGGAGTTGAACCGAACCCACGCATCTCAACAGTCCGGAAGGGTGTTGACCTTTGTAAAGAACATGGGATCGACTTTGTCCTTGCGGTTGGAGGGGGAAGTGTTATAGACGCTACAAAGGCCATCGTTGCAGGTGCTAAATATGAGGGGGATCCATGGGATCTTGTCATTAAGAAGGCACCAGTCGAAGAGGCCCTTCCATTCGGAACGGTGCTGACTTTAGCTGCAACAGGCTCTGAGGCGAATTCGGGATCTGTCATAACAAACTGGGAAACGAAAGAGAAATATGGATGGGGAAGTCCATTGGTATTTCCGCAATTCTCCATTTTGGACCCTGAAAATACTTTTTCAGTACCAAAAGACCAGACGGTATACGGAATGGTCGATATGATGTCACATGTATTCGAAACGTACTTCCACCCGGAAACGCATGCACCGCTGCAAGACCGTTTTTGTGAATCGCTGTTATCGACGGTGATTGAAACGGCACCTAAACTATTGGAAGACCTGGAAGATTATGAGCATCGGACCACTATCCTGTATGCCGGAAACCTAGCCTTGAATGGGTCGCTTGGGGTTGGTTACAGCGGTGATTGGGCAACGCATAACATTGAACATGCCGTTTCAGCTGTTTATGATATCCCGCATGCTGGAGGATTGGCCATCTTATTCCCAAATTGGATGAAGCATGTGCTCCATGAAAATGTCGCACGCTTTAAACAAGTTGCAGTCCGTGTATTCCATGTAGATCCGGAAGGTAAAACGGATGAGGAAGCGGCCCTTGAAGGCATTGAAAGACTTAGGTCATTTTGGAGCAGCTTAGGGGCGCCGACCAATCTTTCGGATTATGGCATCGATGACTCACAATTGGAAGTCATGGCTGATAAAGCGATGAGCAGAGGGGAATTTGGACGATTCAAAGTCCTCAACCGTGAAGATGTCCTTGCCATTTTACGGGCTTCCTTATAAACAAGTGATATGATCCGCTCTCCCGCCCTTGCCAGGTGGGAGATTGCTTTATATGCATAATTCGTTATTTACTTGATCGATTTCTTGATTATGAGAATTACATCAGATAAAGTGAAAGGGAAACTAAAGAATTCAAGGAGGAATTTGAATGGCCCATATTCGTTTCGATTATTCAAAAGCCCTGCCGTTTTTCGGGGAGCATGAAATTACCTATCTACAGGATGCTGTAAAAGTGGCACACCATTCCCTGCATGAGCAGACAGGGGCAGGCAATGAATATCTTGGCTGGCTTGATTTACCCGCCAATTATGATAAAGAAGAGTTCTCAAGAATCAAAAAAGCGGCCGCGAAAATAAAAGAAGATTCAGAAGTGCTGCTGGTTATCGGAATCGGTGGATCATATCTTGGAGCACGGGCAGCAGTTGAGATGCTTCAACATAGTTTTTATAACATTCTACCTTCGGATAAAAGGAAAGCACCGCAAATTTTATTTGTCGGTAATAATATAAGCTCTACATATATGCAGGACGTGATGGACCTATTGGAAAATAGGGATTTCTCGATCAACGTCATCTCTAAATCCGGTACGACCACGGAGCCTGCACTGGCCTTCAGGATTTTCAGGAAACTGCTTGAACAAAAATACGGCGTTGAAGAAGCTAAGAGCCGCATTTATGCTACGACTGATAAAGAGAAGGGCGCATTAAAAACGGTAGCAACGGAGGAAGGTTTCCAAACTTTCGTCATTCCTGATGATGTTGGCGGACGTTACTCGGTCTTAACGGCTGTAGGGCTGCTTCCGATTGCTGTCAGCGGGGCGGATATCGATCAAATCATGGAGGGAGCCGAGCGTGCCAGGGCCGACTTCAGTTCTTCCGAGCTAGGGGAGAATCAGGCATACCAATATGCGGCGGTTCGGAATATCCTTTACAATAAAGGGAAAACGATTGAAATGCTGATAAACTATGAGCCTGGACTTCAATACTTCTCTGAGTGGTGGAAACAGTTATTTGGAGAAAGTGAAGGAAAGGATCAAAAAGGGATATTCCCTTCATCGGCTAACTTCTCGACTGACCTGCATTCATTAGGGCAGTATGTCCAGGAAGGACGGCGTGATCTTTTTGAAACGGTCATCAAAGTGGATAAGGCCCGTCATGAAATCGTGATTGAAGAAGCGGCCAATGACTTGGACGGCCTGAATTACCTAGCAGGTGAAACGGTGCAATTCGTGAATAATAAAGCATTTGAGGGTACGCTGTTAGCCCATACGGACGGCGGCGTTCCCAACCTGATCGTAACGGTTCCTCAGCTCGATGCTTATACTTTTGGCTACCTTGTATATTTCTTCGAGAAAGCTTGTGCAATGAGCGGTTACTTACTGGGTGTAAATCCATTTGATCAGCCTGGAGTGGAAGCCTATAAGGTGAACATGTTTGCTCTTTTAGGCAAGCCGGGTTATGAAAAGAAAAAAGCGGAGCTCGAACAGCGCTTATAATATAAAAGGCATCAAGCTGGAATAACATCCGGCTTGATGCCTTTTTTTGTTAAAGAAGGAAACGACGGCTTGGAAGCCAAGTTCCTTATGCCTTTCGAGGGGACAATAGAGTCATTCCAGGTTTTTTTTTAAGCGCTTTGGTTAAGCTAATAGAAAATTAGCGAAAGAGGTTTTATACAATGATTAAAATTTCTTCTCAGTTGGAAGGGAAAACATTCGGGTTGTTCGATCTGGAGACGAAGTTAAAACCGGAAGGATATGCGATAGGCGGAGGATGGGATTATGACCACGGGTCTTTTGATTATAAGATTGATGACAGTGATGGCTACCAATTCTTGCGGGTCCCTTTCAAGGCTGTTGATGGTTCACTCGATCAGGACGGGGTAATGGTCGAACTCTTACAACCGTTTTTGTTATCTCATAAGTACGAGGACGGGATTGACGATGAAGGAAATATCGGAAACCTCTCCGCTTCCTTCAATCAGTTTGCCGAGCCTGAAAATCCGGATGCCGAATTTCCGGAAAACTATATCTCATTAGGAAAAACGCTTGTCCGGGATTTGGAAAAGCTTTTATTACATTAATCATCAATGATGAGTAGAGTGTCATCACGATGGATGACTACATCTCCGGGGGGCTTGATTAAGGTCTTGCCTCCTGAAATGATGCCGACCAATAAAATGTCTTGATCGAATAGCTTAACGTTCAGCTGTTTGAACGTCAATTCCACCCAGTCATCCTGGATGGGCAGCTGTTTGAGGCTCAATCCATCCCGCTCATTTTGTTCCCTGGCTTCCGTTATGATCCCCTTCGATAAGCAATCCTGCATATATTCACTCGCGAATTTATTCGTTTCGACTATACCGTCCGCCCCAGCCCGTAACGCATTTTCCTTTTGTTCATGCGTCAATATTTCCACAAGACAATACACATGCGGATTCAGCCCTTTGACGGCCAGTAACGTTAAAATCGAGAACATATCCGTTTGCAGCTCGTCCTGCTTAAGTTCAGCCGTAATAAGGACGCGTATGGCTTGTTTAATATTGGCTTTCTGCAAAACGGAATCCAATGTAGCTTTTCCTTGGATAAAGTGGATATTCGTTCGTGGAAGCGGGTGCTTTTGCAGTGTATCATCGATAAGGACAATGGATTGATGGTGCTTGCGATCATGAATGTTTTGGATGATTCTCTTGGAACGGCCATTCCAGCCCACAATGATAATATGTCCGCCGCCGCCGAATACTTTCTTTCCTGTTAGAAATTGCTGTTCATTGGATATGGAAATTTTAGCGATGTACGCAAAATAAGAAGTAATCAGGCCGGCCCCTGACAAAATGAGGACCATCCCAATGATTTTGCCAAGATTGGTCACGGGAGTGAAATCTCCATAGCCGACCGTTGACATCGTCACGATTGCCCACCAGATACCATCAAGTAAGGTGGGGAATCTCTCCGGCTCCACAATGTGTATCAAGACCCCGAATGAAAGTAAAAATAATGCGATGATGGAAAGCAATCTGATGAAACGCGGAAATCTGGGAACGATACTGATGTATGGACCGATTCTAATCATTTTTTCACACCCTTTGAGCTGTTCCTTATAGTATGGTCAAAAAAGGCATGGCTCATAAGGGTCCGGACTGACAAACTTTGAATGATGAATATTGGCATATTGCCTGATCGAATTTCGGTAAATGATAAAAGCCCTCCGGAAGATGTCGGAAGGCTTTTAGTGCTGAGTCACGTATCCTGAATGGACTTCATGCTCGATGGTTGATTATATGCCCATTTCAGCTTGGGTATTCCTATATCTTTTGTTAAACCCTTCTCCGTACGTTGAAGTTATCACTGATGAGCAGCCAGTTTTGGGGGAAGGCTAAGCCGAGCTTCCAATAACTCATTCCCCTTAAGTTCAATTCTTTGAGTAAATCGAATTTTGCCTGAATCGATCTGGCATCTTCAAACCACACCTCATGCTGCCTATCCTCAATATCGGTATAATTGAAGTGAGGGGCCTGTGCGGTTTCGTCATACTCGATGGAAACATCATTGTCCGCCGCAATTTGGATGGCCTGCTGCGGACTCACGGCCCTGGCAGTGGTTCCCTGTACAAAAGGCAGGGTCCAATCATAGCCATATAGGTTTTGCCCCATCAGGATCTTGTTGGAAGGAATATCGGTGACGGCATATTCGAGAACTTCCCGAACAGGTCCGATAGGTGACACTGCCATTGGCGGTCCGCCGCTATATCCCCATTCATAAGTCATGATGATGACGAAGTCGACGATTTCACCATGTGCTTTATAGTCATGGGCCTCATACCAACGGCCTTTTTGCTCAGCACTTGTTTTAGGGGCCAGTGCCGTGGAAATGAACCATCCTTCCTTCTTGAAGCGATCCCTGGCTTTTCGGAGAAATTGATTATAGGCTTCTCTGTCGGCCGGCCGTAAATACTCAAAGTCAAAGTGGATATCCCGGAAACCATATTTCTTTGCCGTTGTAACGATATTGTTCAGGAACTTATTCTGAACGGAAGTATTCGTTAAGATGATTCGCCCGAGCTCATCGCTGAATTGGTCATTCTCCTGATTTGTGATCACCATCATCAGGACATTTTTATTTTCCCTGGCGATGGCAGGGAAGTCATTGAGCAATGGCTCTTTTAAGGAGCCGTCTCGCAGCGCCTGGAAGCTGAAAGGGGCTAAGTAGGTTAAATAGGGCGCAGCTTCCCTGGCGGCCGTCTCAAGGGCCGGTGCAACCGTCGTGCCCCTCGGCTCGACATAGCCGTTGAATTCGGCAGTCCTTTTCCTCCGTGCCGGAATATAAAGCCGGTATCCAACGGATAGGATTTGATTTTCGGAAATGCCATTTATATTTGCCAATTCTTGAACAGGGACATCAACCCTTTGGGAAATGGAATAAAGACTATCACCTGGTTGAACGAAATAATAACTGCCGACGATTGGAATGACAAGGGCCTGCCCCGAAACAAGATTATTTGGGTTAGGGATCTTATTGGATTCAACGAGCCTGTCGACGGTTACGCTGTACGTCTGGGCGATGCCATATAACGTCTGGCCTGGCCTAACCACATGTATTTGCAATTCTTTTCCCTCCTACTGAAAGTTTCCTAACAGTTTATGAGCATAAAAAGAATTTCATGATAAAGAGCTTAGGATTGAGAGAAACGCAAACAAAAAAATACAATAAATTGGCAATAATAATTTAAGCTTAAAATGCTAATTAATATTAGTAGGAGGTGAAAACACATGGCAAACAACAATAACAGCAATCAACTTCTAGTATCTGGTGCAGAACAAGCTCTACAACAAATGAAAAATGAAATCGCTAGTGAATTTGGTGTAAACCTAGGTGCTGACACTACTTCTCGCGCTAACGGATCTGTTGGTGGGGAAATCACAAAACGTTTGGTTCAAATGGCTGAACAACAACTAGGCGGTTCAAACTTTTCTCGTTAATTAATTGAATAAATATGGATTTGAAAGAGAAGGAGCATTGCTCCTTCTCTTTCGCATGGTTTAGCCATGTGACTGCCAAGCTTTTAAAATCTTGATTGCCCTTTCAGGAAAATCGGTCATGATGACGTCGACTCCCAACTCTGCCAGCCTGACGATGTCGGCTTCATCATTGGCGACCCAAGGCCGGATTTTATATCCAAGTTTTTTCGCTTTTTCTTTAACCGCAGGAGTCAGGCTGCTTTTATCTGGATGAAAACCCAATTCTTTTTTATCACGTAAGATTTCTTCGAAGTTTTCAGGAAGCCCCTCGAACAATAATGCCCGTTCAAGATCTGGGGCAAGCATCTTCACTTTTTCAATGGATTGATGGTTGAAGGAAGAGAGGATCACCCGGTTTTCCATTCCATATTGACGAATTGAATCAATGATCTTCTGTTCGATTCCTTCATAAGCGAGTTTATCCGTCTTGATTTCGACATTCATCAATAAAGCATTTCCCTTAGCCCAGTCGAAAACATCCACTAAAAAAGGAATCCGCTCCCCAAGGAATTCATTGGAAAATTTGCTCCCGGCATCAGCTGTTTTCAGTTTTTGTGCCGAATGATCTTTTACATAACCGGTAAGGGTGGTCGTTCGATCAAGTGTTTCGTCATGGATGATGACCAGTTCCCCGTCAGAACTGAGGTGGACATCGAACTCGATTCCCTCGGCCCCGATTTCTGCCGCCTTTTGAAAGGCTGCCATGGTATTTTCAGGATGCGTCCCCTTGGACCCTCTATGGGCGAAAATCAGTATGTTTTGCAAAATCATCACTTCCCCTTTAAACTTTATCTTGAACCCTATCATACATGTACGCTTGAATTGTTTCAGCAATGTTTAATAGACAATATTTTAAACAACGAGTAAAATACATATGATATTTCCATAAATAGGTGTTCGAAATATGAGGTGAATAAAATGAATATGTGGGAAATTTTTGTTGCAGTTATCCTTGGTCTTGTAGAAGGATTAACTGAATTTGCTCCTGTATCGTCAACAGGGCATATGATTATCGTTGATGATTTATGGCTGAATTCGAAAGAACTTTTCGGGAGTGAAGTGGCTAATGCCTTCAAGGTGGTCATCCAGCTTGGATCGATACTCGCCGTTGTCGTGCTCTTCTGGGGGCGATTCATGGACTTGCTTGGTTTAAGGAAGCTGAAAGGCACATCCGCTGTGAACGGCCAAAAGCTTAACCTATTGCAGATCATTGTCGGATTGTTGCCGGCGGGCGTTTTAGGTCTATTATTCGAAGATTACATTGATGATCATCTATTTACGATGAAGACGGTTATCGTCGGATTGTTCCTTGGCGCGTTTTTGATGATTGCTGCGGATAAATTCCGTCCAAAGCTGACTGCAGAGACGGTTGACCAAATCACTTATAAACAGGCCTTTGGTGTAGGGTTAATTCAATGTTTGTCACTATGGCCGGGATTTTCCCGTTCAGGTTCAACGATATCAGGCGGTGTGCTATTAGGGATGAGCTACCGGGCTGCTTCCGATTTCACGTTCATCATGGCAGTGCCGATCATGGCTGGTGCCAGTTTGTTAAAAATCGTGAAGTACTGGGATAGCTTCACGCCTGAAGTTCTGCCATTCTTTATTGCAGGTTTCATCAGCGCATTTATCTTTGCGTTATTCTGTATCCGCTTTTTCTTGATTTTAATCAATAAAGTTAAATTGACTCCCTTTGCCATTTACCGGATCGTCTTGGCGGTTGTGCTTCTATTCATTATTTGGTAATACGAAATGAAGCTTGAAAGAGGAGATGGACCACCCCGTTAATTCGGGGTGGTTTTTTTGTGTGTCCGAAAATAAGCGGGATTCCCATAAAATTCTTTACGAATGATAATTGAGTTTAGGTGTTTTTAATTCGTTATTATTGAGTAAAAACTCAATAAATCTTTTTATAATAAAAAAATATTCGGTTTTTAGTGCAGTTCCAGTCATAATTAGTAAAAAAAATATAAATTAAATAAAGCTGCCTGAGCGTAATGATACCAACGTGTTTGGGTATTTTACGGAATATTCAAATGATTACATAAACTATTTCCATATAATTTATATGATATAATTTTAGTATAAATAAAGTACATGTGTACACCTGGGGAGGACAACATGGGAAATGACCAATTGAAGAAAACGATTGGCTTTTGGGTAGGAACATCTATTGTAGTTGGTACAGTTATCGGTTCTGGTATTTTCATGAGACCTGGTGACGTGCTTGAATTGAGCGGTAATTCAACCATGGCCTTGTTAGCTTGGCTGATAGGCGGTCTCATTACCCTTGCAAGCGGGTTGACGATTGCGGAAGTGAGTACACGGATTCCTAAAACGGGCGGCTTATATGTCTATATGGAAGAAGTGTACGGTAAAGCATGGGGATTCCTATGCGGCTGGGTTCAGACATTGGTATACGGACCTGCAGTCATGGGCGCCCTCAGTTTATACTTCGGGTTATTAGTTGCAGGAATATTTAAGATCGCTTCAAGCTACGCTTTGGCGATAGGGATTCTTACGATTGTATTCATAGCAGGCATGAATTTGCTGGGGACAAAATACGGCGGTATCATCCAAACCTTATCGACCGTTGCTAAATTGATCCCGATCATTTTCATAGCGGTGTTCGGTATCGCACAAGGTGATATGCCTGTATTCAATATCGATAGCGAAAGTTCAATGAAAATCAGTATGGCCGGTGCGATTTTGGCTACGCTCTGGGCGTATGATGGCTGGATGAATGTCGGCTTCATGGCAGGGGAAATGAAAAATCCGCAGAAAACGCTGCCGCGGGCAATCATAACGGGATTGGTCGTGGTCATGGTCGCTTACTTGGGTGTGAATCTTGCCATGCTTCATGTATTGGGGGCGGAGGGAGTCATAGCCCATGGTACGAATGCAGCGAATGTTGCAGCAACGCTTCTATTCGGAGAGTTGGGCGGGAAATTGATATCGATCGGAATTGCGATTTCTATCTTCGGTTGCTTGAACGGAAAGCTTTTGACCTTTCCGCGCATTACCTTGGCGATGGCGACTGATAAAATGATGCCAGGCCATAAACAAATCGGAAAAATATCGCCCAAGTTCAAAACGCCTATAAATGCCACGGTATTGCAAGTGATCATTGCAATCATCATGATGGTTGCAACAGACCCTGACAAACTTACCAATATGGCTGTATTCTCTGTCTTCTGTTTTTATGGATTAGCCTTCTTTGCGGTCTTCATCTTACGCAGAAAAGATCCGGATGCACAAACGTATAAAGTGCCGTTTTACCCATTCATCCCCATTGTGGCGATTGCTGGTGCAATATATATTGTTTTAAGCACATTAATCCAAACACCTTTAAATGCCTTGTACTCAGTGATCATCCTTATTATCGGTATGCCAGTGTACTGGTTCCTTAAGAAAAATGAGCGGGATGGTAAACGTTCAAATTAATGAAAAAACCTTCACTGCATGCAGTGAAGGTTTTTTTTAGTTGCTGGAATGAAATTTTCCCGTTTGACAAAAGTGGTGAAATAGACAACTCGGGAAGTTCGTATTAACATAGGGGGAAAGTTAAATAGTGAAGGGTCTGAACAAAAGTGAATTATATCGAGCCTGCTGGTAAATCATTCAGGAAAACGATCTTGGCTTTATTTCTTGGTAGCTTTGTAACGTTTGCGGATCTGTATAGTACCCAACCGGTCATTCCGGTTTTCGCCAAGCAATTCGGAGTCTCTCCTGCAATGGCAAGCCTTACATTATCTTTCGCAACTGGAACGCTTGCACTCTGTTTATTGCTTGTTTCTTTTTTCTCAGAAAATATCGATAGGAAAAAAATAATGGGGACGGCGCTCACTCTGTCTGCATTGTTATCCATATGTGTCAGCTTCATCCAGGATGATCTATACATCCTGATTGCAATACGGGCGATTCAAGGTGCGGTGCTTGCAGGTTTCCCGGCCATTGCGATGGCCTATATCAATGAAGAGTTTCATCCGAAAAGCCTTGGCTATGTGATGGGGATCTATGTGAGTGGTTCGAGTATCGGCGGATTGGCTGGCAGGCTGATTGTCGGGGTGCTGACCGACCATTTCTCATGGAACATAGCGATTGGAAGCCTTGGAGCTTTAAGTTTGATCATCAGTCTGGCTTTTTGGTGGATGCTTCCGCCCTCGCAGCATGCTGTCCGCGTACGGGTCTCATTATCAAGGATCAAAACATCCCTTATCAATAACTTAAGGAATAACAGACTAGTACTCTTATTCGGCATGGCCTTCCTATTAATGGGCTCGTTCGTTACCGTTTATAACTTTGTGGGTATACCTTTAATGGGACCGCCATATCATTTATCACAGACATTGATTGGCTTCATATTCATAATCTATCTTGTGGGGACGTTTAGTTCAACATGGATGGGGAAGCTTGCCGATCAATATAGTCGGAGGGGTGTACTTCTTATCGGAATCGCAATCATGCTGATGGGCGCCCTGTTAACCTTATTGGACTCGCTTTTGCTGAAAATAATGGGGCTTGCCCTGTTTACATTTGGCTTTTTTGGAGCTCATTCCATTGCGAGCAGCTGGGTCGGCAGTTTGGCAGATAAGAGTGAAAAGGCACAAGCATCCGCATTATATCTCCTGTTTTACTATGCAGGATCAAGTATAGTGGGGGCATCTGGCGGTTTATTCCTGATGAAGTTCGGCTGGGGAGGGGTCATCTCGGCTGTATCCATTCTGATCCTCCTTGCTGCCGCTTGTGCGATGATGGTTGAAATGAAAATCGTTAAATAAAATGATCTTTTCTATCATGTTTTTCCGGAATCCTGAATATAATCTAGTGAAATTGGATATTGAATAATAGATTGATAAGAGAAGAGGGTATTAGATAGAGTGAAACGAAAAGCAGTAATTCTCATTGGGTTAATAGCCGTTTTAATTATATTATTCGTTGTATACTTAACAAGTCCTGGCAGATTGCAAAAGGTGCAGATTGTTGAAAAATACTATCCGCATTTCTCCGATGGCAAGGCAGTCGGTTTTAAGACGAACGAAGTCATTGATGTGACGGAAACCGAAGAGGGATCCAATTGCGCAATGAAATTCGACAATGGGAAAACGTTTGAAATTGATTGTGACCGTTATTTAACATACAAAATTGGTGAAACAGTCTATATTACTACTGAAGGGAACCATGTTGAGGAGATCCGGAGAAAAAGGTAGTGGCTTATCGACTTTTAATGACGAAAGAGCTGGGTTTGCTTAATGAACAGCTCAGCTCTTTTATTTGATCCCATTCAAAAAACCCAGGCCATTTTGGACTGGGCTTTTTCATTTTTTATCTTTGCCTTTACTTTTATCCTTTTTATTACGCCGAAGTACATTCAAGATTCTGCGGCTGTTATTTTTACTGTTTATGAGCTCGACTAAATCGCTCATGTTTTCAGATTCGAAGTCTTGTTGATCTTTTTTCATGTTCATCCCTCCAAGTCATATATCATAATACCCTTATCAAGAAAAGGGTAAACGTCTATTATCATATTGGTAATAGAAGGATTTTATATCCTTAACCCTCGATTATTTGCTAAAATATGATAAAAGCCCTGTATGGGAGGTCCATATGGAAGAATTAAGAATGATTGGCGAAAAAATTGAAAAATTTAAATATATCTTAGTGGAGCATATCGAGTTGTTTGAAGAAGAGGAACCGCTCTATGATTTAGAAACCAGTAAAGAGGTACGGTCAAAACTTATTCAAATTCATGCAGATGCCTTGATTCATGGAAAGGCACAAGCGATGGAAAGCATGAAAATAACGGGTATGGAAATAGGTAAGCGCATCGTGGATATGGGCATTCCTTTAGATAAGAATATTGAGGAAGCGCAGCTTGTGCGTAACCTTTTCTGGAGTTTCATTGAAGAAGAGGTGAGCAACCGATATTACTCCATTGAAATTCTGTTAAAGGCAAGCTCAATAATTGATGCAATCCTGGACCAGTTCATACACTGTGTGAGTATCAGTTACGTGAATCATTATAAAGAAATGGCGAGAATGGCAAACGATTCGTTGCAGAAGATAAAAGAAAACCAAGAAGTCATGGAAGAATTGTCCACCCCGATTGTTCAGACCGTATTAAAGGATGTGCTGCTCTTACCTTTGATCGGACGCATTGACGATTGGAGAATGGAGTCGATTCAATCGACGGTGCTGCAAAAATGTGCAGATCTGCATGCGGAAGTATTGATCATGGATTTCTCGGGAATTACCTTTACGAAGGAAAGCGATATGCTCTCCCTGCTGGATCAATTAGTGGGGGCATTGGCCTTGATGGGAACGGAAACGATGTTTGTTGGTTTTACCCCTGATGTCGTGAAAGAGATCGTCAAACTTGATTTTGCAAATCAGGTAAAAGCCTTTCTATCATTCAGGCAGGCCATGGAATATCTGTTTAACCAAAGAGGGCTGGCTCTTCAGCCAGTATGATGGAGGTATCCTTTTTTAGGGTATCTTTTTTTCTATGTCAGGCTAACACTCCTGTTGCTCCCATATTTAATCGCCCATCGATATTTCTCCATGTTATAGTGAAGTGACGTGGACGGACATGTTGTTTTTGATTTAAATTAAATAGGACATGTAAAGCGTGTAAGGAAGGTGGTTGAATAGTGTTTTTCAAGAAAAATGAAGAACCTGAACATTACGAAAAATGGTATTGTGTAGGAATCATGACGGATAATGGGCTGGAGGATGAAGAATATGATGTTTTATCCAAACGCATCCTCGACTCGGTCCAAAATGTCTCGGTCATATCGGACTTGGTAAGGGTGGAATGGGATCGGGACAAATTGCGAGCCTTGAATGAACGTTTTGGGGACCCCTCATTTTCCGACCCATGGTTTATCATTAATGAATTCATACCAGAGGATATAAAAAAGGAAAGAAAACTTCTGGAGAAAACTCATAAATGGAAGAGGATCTTTGGTCTCCTTTCCCCGATTGAATATATGGAAGCCGAGACGAAGGCGGCCCATGACTTTGATAAAGCTCTCTTTTATACAGACGATGCAGATAAAGTGATTGAATACATTATTGCAAATAGCTAGCATTCCCTGCCACATCGATACATTGTATCGGTGTTTTTGCATTTGATTTACTGTTTATCGGAGTAATTTCACGGTAAAAATTCGACCTTGAGCGAGTTGATTCGACCTTGTGTGTAATAATTCGACGTTGCTCGAAATAATCCGTACTTGGACCTTTCTTCCTTCTTGAAATAAAAAGAGAGAATGTGGGGAGGGTGGTAGGAAAGATGGAGTTAAACGCGGAATATCTTAAATAGAAAGAAAGAGAGTTTTAAGGGGAGAGGAAGATGAATCGATGGAAGTTGCCGTACCTCAGCAAAAGCCAAAACGGAAGTGGAGAAAGCGGGCGCTATGGAGTTTTGGAATCCTGATCATACTTTCGCTGTCAGTCTTGATTGCCGCAAATGTATTTCTTTCAAGATCCTTGCCGGAAACAAAGGGGGAAATATCGCTTCCAGGTCTTTTGAAACCGGTTACGGTGGTGAGGGATTTAAGTGGGGTCCCGCATATCAGCGCAGCGAGTGAACATGATTTGTATTTAGCCCAAGGATATATCCAAGCCCAGGACCGTTTATTTCAAATGGATTTAAGCAGGCGTCAGGCGTCAGGTAGATTGAGTGAAGTGATTGGTGAGAAAACCGTCAAAAATGATAAGTATTTCCGCACACTTGGTTTGAGGAGGGCGGCCGAAGCCTCTTATGCTGCATATTCAAGTGACGGAAAAGAAGCCTTGGATATGTTTGCCGAGGGTGTAAATCTTTATATCGATGAATTGAAGGAGAATGGGAAATGGCCGGCGGAGTTCACTCTGCTTGGATACGAACCGGAGCCTTGGACACCCGTCGATTCGCTGACCATCGGTAAATATATGGCCTTTGATTTAGGAGGGAACTGGGAAGATCAGGCGTTTAGGCAGTATTTGCTGCAAACGTTCCCCAAGGAAAAGGCATATGATTTATTTCCTGATTATCCAAAGAACGCTCCATATATCATCAGCAAGGAAGAACTGGATATTGAAAAAAGTTTTGCAGGGGCCGTTATTCCTTATGAATTCAACGGCAGCAATAACTGGGTCGTTTCAGGCAAGAAAACTCAATCCGGTCAGCCGTTATTGGCGGATGATCCCCATCTGGGATTGGCTACACCGTCGGTTTGGTATCAAATGCATTTGGAGGCCCCGTCAGTCAATGTGAGCGGTGTTATTTTTGCCGGGATTCCGGGAATCATACTAGGTCATAACGAAAAGGTCGCTTGGGGTGTGACCAATACCGGTCCGGATGTTCAGGATCTGTATATTGAAAGGAGAAACCCCGAAAACGAGAAAGAATTCTCCTACAAAGGTAAATGGGAAAAAGCTGAAATCTTGGACGAACCCATCAAGGTGAAGGATGGGAAAACACTTGACTATCAAGTGACGGTTACCCGCCATGGACCCGTTGTCTCCGAGTTTGCCGGAAAAAGCGGAAAAGATACCGTGCTTGCCTTAAGGTGGACGGCACTTGATCCATCTGCCGAGCTTGAAGCGGTACTGAATATGAATAAGGCGGGAAGCTGGAAAGAATTCGAAAAGGCCCTCTTGAAATTCGAAACGCCGGCACAGAATTTCGTCTTTGCCTCAGCCGATGGGACCATTGCATACAAGGCGAATGGGAAAATCCCAATCCGGAAAAAAGGTGATAGTATGCTGCCTGTACCTGGATGGACGGATGAATTTGAGTGGAAAGGCTATATTCCCTTTGATGAACTTCCAAAAACGGTGAATCCAAAAGAGGGATTCATTTCGACAGCGAATAATAAAGTCATATCAGATGATTACCCTTACCATATCAGCAATAACTGGGCACAGCCATACCGCCAGATGAGGATACAGGAGTTTTTAAAGGCGAATAAAAAGCTTACGGCTGAGGATATGCAAAGCCTGCAGATGGATAAAGTGAATTTGCAAGCTAAGGAGTTTGTTCCTCGATTCGTGGAGGTATTGAAAGGTCCATCTGGGAAACAGGAAGCCCAGGCACTGACGATTCTGAAGAAATGGAATCATATCGATTCCGCTGATGAAGCGGCACCGATGATTTTTAATGTCTGGATGCGAAATATAGGGGATGTTCTGCTAAAAGAGGAAATACCGGAAGAAACCCTCAACCTTTTTAATGGAAGGCGTTCGGCCGTTGATGAACTGCTAAGGCGGGCACTGGATGGTAAGCCGGGCCCTTGGATTGAAGATGCAGGCGGACTTGAGCAGGTGCTTGCCAAGTCGTTACAGGTGACGTTAACGGAACTGGCAGAATCACAAGGTGACGATATAGCAGATTGGGAATGGGGAGACTATCATCAGGTCAGGTTTAACCACCCGCTATCAAGTGTCGCCCCGTTACATTATTTATTTAACGGCGGCGGCGGCATTCCGGTAGGCGGCAGCAGTGTCACCGTACAGGCGGCGGCATTTTTAGATGACGGAACCGTTAATCACGGTGGCTCCTGGCGATTCGTCATCGACCTAGCCGACATGAATCAAGGATATCACCTTGTTGGTCCGGGTCAATCAGGTAACGTTAAAAGTGAGTGGTATCACGATCAGCTTGATGATTGGGCAGAGGGTACTTATCACAAAACCACGATGGACGATCCAAAAGGGGATAAGCTGACATTGAAACCATCATACTGAGATTCAAAAAAAAGTACCAAGTCCAGCATCTTTCTCTGGACTTGGTACTTTTTCATTGTTTTTGCTTAGTCAGGAATTCTGCAAGGAACTCCTCAAAATTTGGGGCTTCGATTGCTGCGATTTTTTCATATGATTCAATGATCTTGAGTTTAATTTCTTGTTCCAGATCATTCCGGTCTTGATAGTTCGTGTTTTTTAATGATTTTTTTATTTTAGGATTCAAAGAGTCGATTAGGTCCAACAATTCTTCTTTTGACAGTTTTTTATCCACAATGGCTTTTCTCCTTTCTAACATATACCTCATCCATATAGTGCTTTCGAAGTTTTTTTAGAGCTTGTTTACGGATGCTTGAGATATTCTGTGGCGACTCCTGGAAATAGGCAGCGATTTCCTTGTTGGATAGGCCGTAGGAAAAGATCATGGTCAGCACCAGGTTTTGTTTGGCTGTTAACTTCTTCAAGGCTTTTATCATTTCTTCATCACTTATGTGTGAAGCGAGTTCATTCGATTCCCCCATCTTTTCAAGTTGAACATCCAAGGTGCCGATTCGATCGATCAATCCGCCAGTATCCCTTGGTGTCGCATCAAGTACCATTCGATAGCGTTCCCGCTGCTTCCGAGCCCTTTTATCAAAATCAACAGAGAAAAAGTAAATTAAGGAGCACATGTATTTGTATACTTTAGCCCGGTAATAGAAAATTTTGAAAGTCTCGTTGAGATGATCAATGTTGTGGGAAGAAGGGGAGTCAAGAGTTTCAGTGAAAATCTTTAAATGCTCTGGGTTCTGTAGGAATAATTGAATGATCGGTTGTGCAAAGAAAGATGAGTACTGTTGCTGCAGAAACTCCAATGAATGAGAAAAAAAATGAGAAGTTAATTGGTTCATTGTTATCCCTCCTTTTATTAATAAAGTGATAGACAAGGGGAATAAATCAATTATATAGGAACATTCGTTCTTTTTTCCATAAATCAATAGTGCTAGATTGATTTTTTTTGACAAGTTTCACTTTAGATATCAGATACAAGAAAAGGGGTGAAGAGGATGATGATTGAGGATGCTACTATGTGGGTTTCATTAGTTAGCGAATTTGGCTATCCATTCGTCGTTTCTATGTTTTTGCTCTTCCGCTTCGGTAAACAATTAAAAGAACTGACAACGGACGTAGAGAACTTAAAAAAGTCCGCTCATAAAACGAAAAAACGATAACCTCAGGACGTAAGTGCCGGATGGTAAACACCGAATTTCGGATTCTATACTAAAAAGGGTCCGGAATTCGGGTATAAAGAAATGGGTACTATCTGAATTCAAGATTTTGTTAAATCCCTCCCTTAACCTAAAATAAAATAATGATAAACCATTATTTGGAATATAGCACAAAATAGGTAAAAAATAATCGTCATTTGGAATCATTTTACTGCTATAATTCATCCGTCAATGGAATTAGATAGGAAATCCTCCCCTCGTAGGATTTTAGTTTTATGGATTAAAGTGAAAATACTTTTAAAAAAACAACATTCATCAATAAACTTCTGAATAGTATGCGGCACCCAAATAAATGGGTGCTGCTTTTCTTATTTTTTGGTAATAAACTGATAATATGGAAAAGGGGTGGGAATTTGAAAAATGAACAACTGGAAGATATTCGGATCCTGCAGCAAGAATGTGAACGGGAAGGTTTTACGTTAAAACTGAATTGGGAAACGCTTCGCAGTCGAAATGGTGTTAATAAGAATGATTTTCTCCACTATGATGGATTGAAGCTTGTTGGTTTTCTTGGTCTTTACGATTTTGGAAACAAAGCGGAGATGTGCGGGATGGTGCACCCTGACTACCGGAGGCAAGGCATTTTTACTAAGCTGCTGGAAGAGGCGATAAGGAGTGCCGTGGAGCGCAACTATAAGGTGATTCTCTTGAACTCACCTGCTCAATCCCACTCAGGGACAGAATTTTTGAAACAGCTCCCATGTGAGTTTGCTTTCTCAGAGTTTCAAATGAAGTGGTCCGAAACGGAGCTTGGTGATTATGATGATGCAGTCGTTCGCCCTTCACGGAGAGATGATGAGGAAACGGAAATTCAGCTGGATATTCAATGTTTCCATTTTACGAAACAAGAGGCGAAGGATTATTATCAGCGCATCCTATATGAGGATACTCTGAAAACCATGATGATTGAAAAGGGCGGCCGCGCAGTCGGTAAGATCCGGGTTGATCACTCAGGCCGGGAAGCGTGGATTTATGGATTTTCCATTTTGCCAAAATACCAGGGAAAAGGACTTGGAAGAAAGGCATTGAAAAAGGTTGTAGCCGAACAATGCCAGCTGGGATATGATATTTTTCTCGAGGTCGAGGCGACTAATGAGCATGCGTTAAGACTCTATGAATCTTGTGGCTTCAAAACGATTCAAAGACAGGATTATTATCAATACAAAGGCTGAAGGGGATTTGACGACAAAGAGTGTTAGGGGGCTGGGATGGATGTTGACATTATTCAATTATAACTGGCAGGTGAGAAGGGAATGGTTCAAGTGGTGCCGGTCCTTACCGAATGAGGAGCTGAAACGGCAGCGTACGGGAGGGATGGGCAATATATTGCGGACACTTGCCCATATTATCGATGTCGAATGCAGCTGGATCAGGGCCATACAAGGGAGGCCTGATGTCGCGATCGATTTGGACGCTTATGATACGATCGGAAAAGTGGAAGATTTATCTAACCAATATCACTCAGAGGTCATGGATTATTTCAACTCGCATGCAATTGAAGAAGAGAATGGAATGGTTCAGCCATCCTGGATGGATGGGACATATGAAAAAGGCAGGATACTGCGCCATCTCATAGCGCACGAAATTCACCATATAGGCCAGCTGTCCATCTGGTCGAGGGAGATGGACATCGAACCGGTATCCGCCAGTTTAATAGATCGGGATATATAGGTTCACCGTTTTCAAAGGGTTTCCCTGAAAAAAGAGCGTAAGGAACGATCTTTAAAATCCATACGATGTTAGCAGGCTGGTTCATTTTCATGGGCCAGCTTTCTCTATCGGGGGGGCATTATCCCTAAGGATTCAAAGGGATTCTATGATGATTCATTTACATGATTGAAGGTATATCGAGCTAGGCGCTTTGGATGGGAATGAGTAAAAAGTACCATTTATTCAAAATTAGTAATATTAAGGTAAATTTTGGCGATAATTCGACAAAATCATGATATATTATTCTAGCATTTTACAAAACTAGAAGGGTTGTGAAGTATGTCATACAAGATTCATGTTAAGAAGATGCTCGCCCCGATTCTTGCTGTGAGTTTGATTACAGCGCCATTTACCGTACCGGGGGAGGCATCCGCCAAAGAGTCTAATAAGAAACCGGCCACGACTGAACCATTTATCATTTCAGCTCCTACTGTTCATTACTCAAAAGGCACCAAAGCGACTGTAACGGTCACACCGAAAAAGGGGAACAAAGGAAATGAAACCGTTGTCTTTCAATTAATGAATGGGACGAAGGTCATTTCACAATCAGCCGTTGAGGCGGATATTAAATCGGCCCAAAAGTTCTCGGCGTACTTCAACTCGTACAAATCGGGTTATTGGGTTAACGTATCGGTTGTCTCCAATTATAACGGCCATACGAGTGACTTCGGCAAAAGCCTGGCAGCCTCCGTTTCGGATGCCCCATTCGAACTAAGGGTCATGGAAACGACTGATATACACACTAATCTGATGAGCTATGATTATTATAAGGATGCCGTATCGGACTCCGTCGGCTTTTCCCGCACGGCATCTTTAATCAAACAGGCACGAAAAGAAGTGAAAAATAGCGTTTTAGTGGATAACGGCGACCTTATTCAAGGGACCCCCCTAGGTACGTACAAAGCAAAAATAGCGCCACTGAAAAAGGGTGAAGTCCATCCCGTTTATAAAGCGATGAACTTGCTTGACTATGATGTGGCCACATTCGGCAATCATGAATTCAATTATGGTTTATCTTATTTGGACGAGGCCATCAACGATGCGAACTTCCCTTACGTCAATGCCAATGTTTATAAAAAGGATAAAGACAATAATCCAAAGAATGATAAAAATAAATATGCTCCTTATAAAATCGTCACGAAGAAAGTGAAGGACATCAATGGAAAAGAAAAATCAGTAAAAATAGGATACATTGGATTTGCCCCTCCGCAAATCATGGATTGGGATAAAGCGAATCTAGACGGTAAGGTCATGACAAAGGAAATCGTCACGACTGCAAAAAAATATGTACCTGAAATGAAGAAAAAAGGCGCGGATGTCATCGTGGCCCTCACGCATTCCGGGTTTAATGGCGATACCAAGAATACCGAGGATGTCATCTATTCATTAAGCGAGGTATCCGGCATCGATGCCATCACGTTCTCACACACACATAAAGTCTTCCCGGCACAAGATGAGGCTTCTTTAGACAGCCTATTCAAAGATAGCCAAGGAAAAGTCCTTGAAGGCGTTGATAATAAAAAGGGTACCATCAATGGTGTACCAGCCGTTCAAGCAGGATATGGCGGCAGTAATCTCGGGATCATCGATCTTGATATCCAAAATATCAAGGGAAAATGGAAAGTCGTCAATTCCGATTCATCAACACGGGCAATCAACGACAAAATAACAGGAAAAAAAGCGGCTGAAGATGCAGCTGTCGTCAAAGCCGTGAAGAAGGATCACGAAGGAACGATCAAGTATGTTAACACGCCAATCGGAACGACTACAGCTCCAATTCATAGTTATTTCGCCCTTGTTCAAGACGATCCTTCCGTACAGGTCGTGACGAGCGCACAGAAATGGTATGTAGAAAAATACATTCAAAGCAACCGCCCTGAATACAAAGACTTGCCCATCCTCTCTGTAGGAGCCCCATTCAAAGCGGGTCGCAATGGCGTCGAGGAATTCACGGAAATCAAGGAAGGCGGACTGACCATTCGCAGCGCCGGTGATTTATATTTATACGATAATACCTTGAAGGCAATCAAGATCAAAGGGTCCGTAGTTAAAGAGTGGCTTGAGATGTCAGCCGGGAAATATAATACGATCGATCCTGCCAAGTCTGAGGAACAGGAGCTGCTTAATGGAAAGTTTGCCGTCTATAATTTTGATGTGATTGACGGTGTCACGTACCAAATCGATGTCACCAAGGCTCCGCGCTATGATGAAAAAGGGATAAAAGTGTCGGATTCAAGCAGGATTGCAGATTTGAAATATAATGGTGAACCAGTGGACCCGAACCAAGATTTCATCGTCGTGACGAATAATTACCGTGCTTCGGGCGGGGGGAACTTCCCGGGAGTCAAGGGCAGCGAATATGTGGTTGACTCTGCGGATGAAAATCGCCAGATCTTGATGGATTACATCACACAAGAGGGTGAGATCAATCCAACCGCTGATAATAACTGGTCGATAGCCCCGATTTCAGGCAAGGTGAACGTTACTTTCACCTCATCGCCAAAAGGTGCGGAATATTTAAAGGAAGATAGCCCGATTTCCTATACAGGCAAAAAGGATGATAAAGGCTTTGGCATTTACAAATACAATTTGGGCAAAGAAAACGTTAAGGTGCAACTGCTCGGGATCAATGATCTTCACGGCCAGCTTGATACCACCTCCGATTTCGGCGGCATCAAACAAGGGCGTGCCGATTATTTAGCCGCACACTTGAAGCAGCGGAAAGCTGAAAACCCTGAAAATACACTTTTACTTTCGGCAGGGGATGCCGTTGGGGCAAGTGCACCCGTTTCTTCTTTGATCCAGGATAAACCGACGCTTCAGTTTTTGAATAATATGAAATTCGATGTCGGGACTGTCGGGAACCATGAGTTCGACAAAGGGGTAGAAACCTTGATGGCTCAGATCAATGGCGGAAAGTCGCCAACATCCGATGTGGTATTCGATAAATTGAACTTTCCATATGTAGTGGCCAATGTCGTATATAAAGACACGAAAAAACCGATTTTGGACCCTTACGTCATAAAAAAGGTCGGAGGGGTTGATATTGGGTTCATAGGTGTAGTTACGAATGCCACACCTCAAAAAGTAAGTCCGGATGGCATTAAGAATGTGGAATTCATAGAACAGGCACCTGCCGTAAATAAGGCGGTAAATGAGTTGAAAGGTAAAGGCGTCAAATCGATCGTGATCATCTCACATGACCCAGGCACGGAAAAGGAAGGGGTCATCACAGGCGAAGTGGCTGATCTTGCTAATGCCGTGGATGATGAAGTGGATGTGATCTTAGCAGGAGATAATCATGCAAAGGTCAATAACTATGTCGATAATAAATTGATCGTACAAGCTTACTCTTATGGAACGGCTTTTGAAGATGTGGATTTGGAAATCGATCCAAGCACAAAGGATATTGTTAAAAAGTCAGCTGAGATTGTTACGGTTACACAAGATGGCATCACACCGGATGCCGGGACGACGAAATTCATCAACGACTACCTGGACATGTTCCCCGAGCTGAAAGCTCCGCTTGGGACAACGGATGAGAAAATTTTAAGAACCAATGCCTATACGCAGGAAACGGGCCTTGGGAATTTAATTGCCGATTCAATGAAGGCCGATTTGAACTCCGATTTTGCCTTCATGAATCCAGGCGGAATCCGTGCAGATATTCCCAAGGGGGAAGTCACTTTTTCCGATTTAGCGAAAATCCAGCCGTTCGGAAACGTATTGGTTAAGCTGGAACTGACTGGAGCCGAAGTGAAGACGCTGCTTCAACAGCAATGGATCGTGGAAGGATCTCCGAAAACTTTGCAAATTTCTGGACTGAGCTATACAGCCGACTTCAGTAAGCCTGTCACGGAACGTGTCACCTTATTGAAGAAAGCGGACGGAACACCGATCAAGGATACCGAAACATACACGGTGGCCGTCAATGATTTCATGGCAAGCGGCGGTGATAACTATACCGTCCTGAAAGGAAAAGAGCGTGTGTTTGGACATGCAGACCTGGAAGCATTCGTTAACTATGTGAAAGAAACTTTTAAAGGCGGAAAGATCACGGCAGAAATTGAAGGCAGAATTACGAATATCAATAATTAGTTGGGTTTACTCGTGAAAATTGAGAAATTACTCGTGAGTTTTCAACTTTTACTCGTGAAACTCTAAAAGGGAGCGCTCCTTAATATAAGGGGCGCTCTTTTTTGTGATTAATTGTTTCTGAAAATGGAAAAGTTCAATCCCAATGCAAAGGTGACCCATGCGATATAGGGAATCATTGCTAAACCTGATGTACGGTCTATTTTATAAAACTCGAATGCCGTCAATGTAATCAAGGTCAGTAGTGCAGCCATTTCAATAAAGGCTGTTCCGCGCAAGCCCCATTTGAAGAATAAAAAAGACCATAAGAAATTCAACCCTAGTTGAGTATCATAGAGGAGTTCAGCGGACTTCGATTCTTTTTCTTTGGATGCAATGCGATATTTCGCTATTCCCATGATTGTATAAAGGCTGGTCCAAGCAACGGGGAAAGTCCAGGAAGGAGGAGCAAAAGCAGGTTTCTTGAGTTTGTCATAAATTTCTTTTGAATTCCTTGTGGCGAATATCCCCACAAGTGAACCTCCGACGACAGGTACCAATACACTTTTAGCCAATTTTCCGTAGTTCATAATGCAATCCTCTTCTTTCTTCATTATTTGTATGTTCTTATACCTTTACCTTCGCACCTGAAAATAAAACATCCCCTTTAATCAAGAAGTGTAACTTTCTTCCAAACTTTACGTCGGTACTAGTAAGAAAAGGGGGGGAATACCGATGAACCGTAAAACAATGATGCTCATGTTCAGTTTGTTCCTTTTACTTGCTGGATGCAGCAGTAACGAAAAAGATGATTCAGCATCGGAATCACAGGATGAAAAGGCTGAAAGTAAAATGGACGCTTCCATTTCCGGGAATAAGGTGCAGGAAGAAGCGGCGGAAAAGGAAGGGATGACGGATGAAAGAAAGGTCATCCATCAGGCCCAGCTTGAGTTGAAGGTGAAGAACCTTGAAAAGGCACAAATGAAGATTGAGAATAAGGTGGCTGAATATGGCGGATATGTTGTTGAGTCCAATGTATACAGGGAAGATGAAGAACTGGTGGAAGGAACGATCACTGTTCGGGTCCCTGAAGCCCATTTTCAGGATTTTCTAACCGATAGCGAGGGCGAGGCTTCAGAAGTGGTCGGAAGGAATGTGACAGGACAGGATGTAACGGAGCAATATGTGGATTTAAAAGCAAGGTTGAAGTCAAAGAGGGCAGTGGAGGAAAGGTTGCTTGCATTCATGAAGGATGCTGAGAAGACGGAAGATTTGCTGAAAATATCATCCGATCTTGCCGTGGTGCAAGAAGAAATAGAGCAGCTGACCGGGCAAATCAAGTATCTTGAAAACCAGACTTCGTATTCGACCGTCACCATCACGTTATCACAGGACAGGATAGTTGTGCCGGGCATTGATAATAAGGAATTGAATACATGGGAGAGGACGAAGAAACAACTTGCAACGAGTGCGAATCTATTACTTAAAGCGGGTTCAGGAATCATTGTTTTTATAATAGGAAACTTGCCGATCCTCATTATTTTAGGAGGAGCTGGTGCGGTGGTCCATTGGGTGATCAAAAGAAGGGGTAAAAGGTGAAGGAATGAAATAGAGGGTGCCAATTAGACTGGGCACCCTCTGCTATTTATCTTTTCCGTTTATGCAAGCCGGTCACATAATACAGGGCTACCAACAGTAGAATCCAAATCGGACCAACGATTAGAGCGATTCTTGTATCTGCTGAAAAACCGAGTACTATCATTACGAATACCAAAAAGGCTAAAGTGAAATAAGAAGTGAATGGGAAAAGAGGCATCTTGTAAGATAAGCCTTGTTTTTCTCCCTGACTCATTTTTCGTCTAGACATAATCTGTGTGACAAGTATCGTTCCCCATGTCCAGAGGGCGCCGAATGTAGCGACACTTGTGACGTAAGTGAAAACTTTATCGGCTTCCATGTAGTTAAGGTAAACGCCGAAAAGAAGTACGATAGCCGAAACGATAATGGCAACGCCAGGAACGCCTGACTTTGTTGTACGTTCGAAACTTTTTGGTGATTCACCTTGCTGTGCCAGGTTGAATAACATTCTTCCTGTACTGAAGATCCCGCTGTTACAAGATGAAAGGGCTGCTGTCAGTACGACAAACTGAATGATTCCGGCTGCGCCTGGTATACCGATTTTATCAAACATCATAACGAATGGGCTGTTTTCTCCATTCATTTCATCCCATGGAGTGATCGATAAAATGACCGTCAGAGCTAAAACGTAAAAAAGTAAAATCCGATAAAAAACGGTATCGATGGCTCTTTTTAAAGATTTTTCAGGGTTTTTAACTTCACCTGCGGTTACACCGAGCATTTCAATTCCCAAATAGGCGAACATGACCATTTGGAACGAGAGGATGACTCCAGAAATCCCATTAGGGAAAAATCCGCCATTTTCAACAAGGTTGCCGAAACCGACCGCGATTCCGCCGTTCCCCAAACCAAAGATGATCATTCCGAAGCCAAGGACAATCATCAGGATGATCGTTACGATTTTAATAAGGGCGAACCAGAACTCCAATTCACCGTAAGCTTTTACAGCAAGAAAGTTAATCGTTGTCATGATGGCAAGTGCGGCTAATGCCCAAGCCCATTGCGGAGTATCAGGGAACCAAAATTGCATGTAGATTCCGACTGCCGTAATTTCAGCCATACAGGTGGCGATCCAAACGAACCAGTAATTCCATCCGGTTATATATCCGGCTAGAGGACCGACAAATTCGCTTGCGTAACGGCTGAAGGAGCCTGCGACTGGATTTTTTATTGCCATTTCACCTAGTGCACGCATGATAAGATAGATCATAAGTCCGCCAATGGCATAAGAAATGATGATTGCTGGACCGGCTAATTTAATCGCAGATGCCGAGCCGAGAAATAAACCGACTCCAATGGCTGCGCCAAGAGACATTAATGCGATATGTCTTTCTTCCAAACCTCTATGTAGTTGAGATTCTTTGGAGTTTTGCATAATTTTCCCCTTTTCTATGTTGGAGTTTAATTTTCTCTATCTAGCATTTTATCACTAGTAGAGGTGAATACATATTATTTATTGATTTTTCACATAATATTACAATTAAATAATATATTTTAATAGTTAGAATGTAAAGAAAAATATGAAAACGCTTACTAAGAAAGTGTTCCTAAGATTTTTCATCGTAATATAATCTTTCGAAACTAATTATAATGCTATACAAACAAAATATAATTATGTGATTTTTCTAAAAATTTAGACATTTAAAAGTGAAAAAAAGCTGTCCCGAAGATAAGCAACAGCTTGATTCGTTTCATCATTGCCAGATGGCGGAGGCCCATTCAGGATGATCAATGAAAGGGTTGCGATTATGCTGATATTGATTATAAATGATCTCATTTCGGTTACGCTCGAAGGCATCTACAGGATCCTGTTCATTCCACTCCAGTAAGACAGCCAATTTACCATGATAAGGGGCGGTTCCATTATTCACTTGATTATTCAGCTCTAAATTGACTTCCCCTGCATCACCCTCGTAACGAACCGCCATATAAAACAGCATCCGGGCGACATCACCTTTGACGCTATCGCGAGGTTCCCACGAATCAGAATCATAGTAATTTCCTGTCGCTTCGGTATGTTCAGAACCTCCATCATCAAAGTCCAGGTTGTTTCTTGTACTGTTGACGGAGGCATCAGTAGGCCGAAGGTGATGCAGGTCGGTGCCGGGTCCTAAAGTGGTACCAAAATCACCATGTGATTTTGCCCATACATGCTCACGATTCCAATCATTAACACCTGATCCGTTCAGCGTTTTTCCTTGGGAACGCCCAGTATAAAGTAGAATGACATTATTGGCGTTATTCGGGTCCTCATCGGTTATCCGTAAAGCTTCCCAGACATTTGAATACGATATTTCCGTATGGTCATCGATGACTTCATGGAGGGCTTTCTTTAATGACGCCCCTGATTTGCCGCTGGCTGAATCATAGTATGAGCCAACCCCCGGTGTCTCCTGTTCTGGTGAATCATTCCCTGAAAACATGGCAGATACATCTTTTAAGCCTGGATGGGTGAAATAGGCACTCAGTGTACCGATGACGGTGACTTTTTTCCCTTTTAATGCAGGATTTGTTTTTAACCCAAATTCTGAGCGGAAGGAGGATGGAATCTGAACATAAACCATATTGGCAATGTTTGTTTCCGATGAGCTGTCTGCAAGTGCTATGGCATAATCATTCGGATAGCTGCTCGTAATGACGGTATTGGCTGACATGGGCTGTCCTGCCACATATCCACTGACCGTTTTAATCGTGCTGTCTTGATTCGTAATGGCTTGGGAAACGGAGTAAGGAGATGACGAGCTGCCATCGCCAGCTGCGGCTAGTGATGGAGTAATGAAAAGAGCGGGAATAAGGAAAGCGAGCACGAGTACAATGGACAGGGCAAATCTTGATTCATGTTTTGTGAACATGTGATTCCTCCATAATTCGATTCATACCCATTTCCAGAGAAATTGGCAAGTATATGTAAAGTTATGGATATAGCCGCTTTTTCCTTCTGGATTGTCAAAAATGAGAGAAAACAGCTAGAGATGCTTAGCGGAATTTAGTGAAATAGCCCGGGAAATATCGAATGCTGTCATGGAAATGACATGAAAAACCGTCAGCATGCTACTGACGTTTTTTTTTACTCTGTTTTATAAGAAGACTTTGAATGAAACTCAATAACAATGATCCGATTAAAGCCCCCCAAAAAGAATCTATTACAAAGCCACTGACAACATAGGAAGTGATTTGGAATGTGAAGGCATTGATAATGAAAGAAAACAACCCGAACGTCAGGATGGTGATCGGCAATGTGATAAGTTGGAGGATGGGTCTAACCAGCAAGTTCATGATCGATAATATAAAAACCGCCAACAAGGCAGTTCCGTAAGATTTGATCGTGATGGAGTCGAGAAGCCAGTCAATAACGAGCAATACCAGCCCGTTGATAAGAAAACGCATGATTATGTTCATGAAAAACTCCTCCTGAAGTCACTTTCTACAAGTCATTATACTAAAATTTGATGAATTTCAGTTATATGTTTGCAGAATTGTCACAAAAAAAGAGGATACGATATGCATTCCTCCAGAATGGAAAGAACCCTTTTAAGGGTCATAAAAGAGTTCTTCTTTAAAAAACAGTCCAGTTGATTGGAACGGAAGGTACGAGACTCCTGCGGAAAAAGCGCGTCACGGGAGACCCCACAGGCGCTTGCGCCGAGGAGGCTCCCGGACCGCCCGCGGAAAGCGAGTGCCTGTAGTGGAAATCAACGTTTCTTTTTACAAACCCTCAAAAAGGACGTTTCAGCTAGTTTTCTTCAATCCGTTGCGGATTTTATAAAACAGTAAAAAACCATGAAGGATAACTTGGTTTTTTGTAAAATTATGGTTGGTGATAAGGCCATTCCGAACCCTATTTGTCTACAAAGTAGGATTCATTAGGTTCTCTTTAGTTGTTGGCAATGATCTTTTCGAATTCACTTAATTCCAAAGTGTTTTTTAATTTGGGATTGGTGTTTAAGGAAAGAAGGGCACTTTCAATAAGAAAGGTTCGCGGTTCAACGTTTTGTAATAATTCCTCTTGGATAAAGTGAATCAATTTTAAGTTTTTAACCCGTTCCGCTTCATCATCTTGGCAAAGCCTCAAGATCATCTTTTTTAGGTCATTTGCAGAGTGCAGGAGTGCTGTATGAAAATCCTGCTGGTTATGGAAGCACTCAGGCAGCCATTGCTTGATGAGATCGGGTTCCAAAAGCTGTGCATTTGACTTGCTGACATCTTCGAAAATCGATTTAATCCTATCGACACAATAACGGATAATTTCAGTAGGGTTGAACTCAGGCTCTTTAGCCAAGGCATTAAAATGAATCGTTTGATGCATCATTCCCGAGTAAAGAATGGCACAGTCCAAAATATAAGGTTTTTTATCAGCACCGAAAATGTCCAGAAACCGTTTTGATAACCAATGGATATGCTGGAATTTAGCATGTGTTATGAAGTTCTTAAGTTCGCTATCATTTGAAATCATTACTTCTTCATATAAGAAAAAGATTTTGTTGTTTTTGTTTGAGTGCATTTGTAATTCTGATTGTTTGATGAATATTTCAATATCTGCAAGGTTTTGCCCAATCAGCAATTCATTCCGCTCTTTTTCGAATTTTTCTTGCGAAGTTAGGAAGACTGCCTTAAGCAATTCGCTTTTAGAAGAAAAATAGTTATAAAATGTTCCTTTTGAAATGCCGCTATAATCTAAAATATCCTGAATGGAAGTTGCTTGGTAACCCTTTTCAATAAATAATTGGTGCGCATATTTAACTACCAGTTGTTTGCGCTCATTCATATATATCACCCTTACTCTTATTGGACGGTCATTTTAACGTAATAGTATCTTATTTTCTATATGAACACAAACCAGTATGTTTACAAATTCTCTAGCAAAATAAGGGGGATGGCCTTTTGTTTCAGCGGATTCAGGAAGGGTTCTGCTGAAAGATAGGGTTCACAAAAGCAATGAAAAATTCAGTTTCTATGCATCAAGCTATTCGTCATTCTGTAAATAAAGGCTGACGAAGTGAACAAAGTCACAGGAGAACACTTCGGTTTGTTATAAGATGAATAGAAGAAAAGGGTGAAGTAGCGCAAAGTATCTATGATTATTCGTTAACCATTCTCGATTGCTATCCCATTGGTAGGAGAAATGATAAAATCACTCGTCATGAAGGAAAATCGCCTATAAGGGTCGTATACCATTATTAGGAATACAATTATGTGAATTGGCTGTTCCACCAGCGTTTGTACCTTTTGAACTATCCATATTATGGATGTGTTTGGAGTTATATCATCAGTGAGTGAATAATGAATTGATTATTATATTAAAATTATTATAAATAAGTATTGATTTTTTTCTGAGAAGCTTTATCATTATATACATAAATAATAATGAAAAGGTGGTTCAATTATGTCGAATAAGAAAAACCTTACTACAAGCTGGGGAGCCCCAGTTGGAGACAATCAAAACTCTATCACTGCCGGCGAACGCGGCCCTGTGCTCATTCAAGATGTACACTTATTGGAAAAGCTAGCTCACTTCAACCGTGAACGTGTCCCTGAACGTGTGGTTCATGCGAAGGGTGCCGGTGCATACGGTACTTTCGAAGTAACGAACGACCTTTCTCAGTACACGAAAGCAAAGCTTTTCAATGGTGTGGGCAAGAAGACAGATCTTTTTATCCGTTTCTCCACAGTTGCAGGTGAATTGGGTTCTGCAGATACAGTCCGTGACCCGCGCGGATTTGCCGTTAAATTCTACACCGAAGAAGGAAACTACGATATCGTCGGTAATAATACGCCAGTATTCTTTATTCGCGATGCGATTAAATTCCCCGACTTCATCCATACACAAAAGAGAGATCCTAAAACACATTTGAAAAACCCTACGGCTGTTTGGGATTTCTGGTCACATTCACCGGAATCTCTGCACCAAGTGACGATCCTGATGTCCGATCGGGGCATTCCTGCTACACTTCGTCATACACATGGTTTCGGTAGCCACACATTTAAATGGGTGAATGCAGAAGGAAAAGGCGTTTGGGTGAAATACCACTTCAAAACAGAACAGGGCATCAAAAACCTTGATGTGGATCTTGCTGCAAAACTAGCAGGTGAAAACCCTGATTACCATACGGAAGATCTTTTCAATGCGATTGAAAAAGGGGACTTCCCTGCCTGGAAATTATATGTTCAAATCATGCCTCTGGAAGATGCAGATACATACCGTTTCGATCCATTCGATGTGACGAAGGTATGGTCTCAAAAAGATTATCCGCTGATTGAGCTTGGCCGTATGGAATTGAACAGAAATCCTGAAAACTACTTTGCTGAAGTAGAGCAAGCTACATTCTCACCGGGAACATTCGTACCGGGAATTGAGGCTTCCCCGGACAAGATGCTTCAAGGGCGTCTATTCGCATACGGAGATGCACACCGTTACCGTGTGGGCTCGAATCATAACCAGCTTCCGGTTAACCGTCCGAAAGTGGAAGCGAACAACTATCAGCGTGACGGCTTCATGCGTGCAGATGACAATGGCAAGGGATCTGTTTATTATGAGCCGAATAGTTTTGGCGGCCCTGCCGAATCAGCGGAAAATAAAGTCACTCCTTTCGAGGTGACCGGGAAAGCTGCACAAGTTGGTCATAATAGTGATGATCACTACACTCAAGCAGGTGACTTATACCGTCTATTGAGTGCCGAAGAGAAAACGCGCCTTGTTGACACGATCGTGGGCGCAATGAAACCTGTGGAATTAGAGGAAATCAAGCTTCGTCAAATCGGTCATTTTTATAAAGCCGATCCGGAATACGGAACGCGCATAGCCGAAGGTTTAGGTTTATCTGTACCGCAAGAAGTGTAAAATATGAAACTCCCAATCTAGTAAATGCAAACAGGCATCCATTCATGAATGGATGCCTGTTTTGTGTACACAGGACGCCGTTTTTAAATGACACCCGACAAGTTCGGTAAGAATATATAGTTATAAATGTCTTCAGGGAAAGTCTTGCAGTCAGATTAATTGGGGGCCAGTCAAGATTAACAGTAAAGGGTGGTATTAATGACCAGTAAAAAGGTTCGGGTGTTAGTGGGCAGTCCAATTTACCAAAAACCACATATTTTACAAAAGTTCCTGCTTTCACTCAAACGGTTGGATGCGGAGGGGAAGGAACTTGTCTATTTCTTCATTGATGACAATGAAGATGAGCGATCAAGCAAGATGCTCGAAGATTTCAGTCAGGAGCAGAACAATGTCAAATTACTGGCATCCACTCAAAGCGATATTTATGTGTGTAATGGCACTACCCATTACTGGAATGAAAATCTGGTATGGAAGGTCGCGGATTTCAAAAATATGATAATCGAACATGCGATTAAAGAACAATATGATTATTTATTTCTAATCGATTCAGACCATCAACCAGCTTATTTCTGCAAATAAGGATATCACCTCTAACATCTTCTGGACAAAATGGCAGCCTGATGCTGAAGAGCGGCCTCAAGTATGGTTATATGATGAATATACCCAATGGGAGATATCACGCGGTCAGGCGTTGACGGACTCGGAGATCAACACACGTTATCAGACGTTCATCCGACAGATGCGAACACCTGGTGTTCATAAAGTTGGGGGACTGGGTGCCTGTACACTCATCAGCCAAAAAGCTTTGAAAGCTGGGGTGAATTTTAATAGAATCGAGAATCTGTCATTTTGGGGTGAAGACCGGATTTTTGCATCCGTGCAGCAGCTTTAGGGATTTCGATGTATGTTGATACCCACTTACCCGCTTATCATATATACAGGGATTCGGATTTGGAAGGTGCGATGGAATTCCTTGATCGAACGGATATGGGGGAAGGTTCAGAGGCATCACGTCCTAAATTAACGCTGAGCAAGGTCATGAAAAATGAAAGCGAGCGCTATCTAAGGAGGGTTTTAGAGGAAATTCGTGATTATATTGATGAAGCCGTGATTATTGATGACGGCAGCACGGACAATTCCGCAGAGGTTTGTTTAGAGGTATTGAAAGGGATGCCGGTGCGTATCATCAGGAATGATATCTCCAAGTTCTCCAATGAAATTGAACTTCGTAAAATGCAATGGAAAGAGACGGTGAAGTCAAATCCCGACTGGATATTAAATCTTGACGCCGATGAAGTGTTTGAAAATAGATTCAAAGAGGAAGTCAGGCAGCTGATAAGCGATCAAGAAGTGGATGTATACTGCTTCCGGTTATATGACTTTTGGAATGAAACCCATTACAGGGAGGATGAACACTGGTGCGCTCACCAGTATTACCGGCCGTTCCTGATCAGATATCGGGAGGGGTTTGAATGCAAATGGAACGATAGGCCGCAGCATTGCGGTAGATTTGCGGAAAATGTCTTTGAATTGCCTCACAAGTTATCCGACATACGATTGAAGCATCTGGGCTGGGTCAAAAAAGAAGATCGGATGGCGAAATTCAAAAGATATCGGGAATTAGACCCTGATGGTACGTATGGAAGTACTGAGCAATATCAAAGCATTCTCGATGAAAACCCCAATTTGGTTCGTTTTGAGGAGTGACTTTTGCTTTGGCAATAATTGAATCGTATTTGCATACATTTGGTTAAGAGGAGGTGCAGTATGGACGTTTTTGTGCGGCAAAATGATTCCTTGTGGTATTATAGCCAATTATTCAAGGTGAATTACCAACTTATCATTGATTCCAATAGTGGGATTGATCCACTTGCACTTATGATTGGCCAACAAATCAAAATACCTGGCTTTACGACGACCGGCTATAGTATAAAGCAAGGTGATTCGTTATGGGCAATTGCCAGGTCACGCAATCTTTCATTGGATGCCTTATTTTTAGTTAATCCCAATCTCAATCCGAATGCCTTGCAAGTCGGTCAGACAATTTCTGTGCCATTAAGGATTACGTGGAGGCTCATTCAAGGTAACCGAGAATATGATTATGGGACGATGATGACCGATGTTAGGCGTTTGAAAACAATCTATCCATTTATAAAAAACTCCCCCATCGGGGACTCGGTGCTTGAAAGGGATATCCCCGAAGTTCTGATTGGAAATGGCAACAAACGAGTTCACTATAATGGTTCCTTTCATGCGAATGAGTGGATAACGACGCCTGTGATCATGACCTTTTTAAATGATTATTTACTCGCAATCACGAATCAGGCCGACATCCGCGGTCTAGATATGTTTCCCTTTTATCAACAGACGATGCTGTCGATCGTCCCAATGGTGAATCCGGACGGAGTGGAGTTGGTTTTGAAAGGACCGCCTGCAGATGAGACATTGAGAGGACGGCTCATCGAATGGAATAATGGCAGCGAAGACTTCTCTGGCTGGAAAGCCAATATCAATGGTGTGGATCTGAATGATCAATTTCCCGCCGAATGGGAACTGGAACAAGCCCGTAATAATGTAACGGAGCCAGGTCCGGCTAATTATCCAGGGGAAGGGCCGCTTACACAGCCAGAGGCCATTGCAATGTCAGAGTTGACAAAAAAACGTGATTTTGGCAAAGTCCTTGCGTTCCACACCCAAGGAGAGGTGATTTTTTGGGGGTTTGAAGGTTTGGAACCACCCGAGTCGGAAACGATAGTCAATGAGTTTGCGAGGGTCAGTGGATATGAGCCTGTTAAATCCGCCAATAGTTATGCAGGGTATAAGGATTGGTTCATTCAGGATTGGCGCAGGCCGGGATTTACCGTGGAGCTGGGCAAAGGAACGAATCCCCTTCCCATATCACAGTTCGATGAGATTTATCAGAAGTCGCTTGGGATTTTCTTGGCAGGGTTATATATGTGAAATCTGACCAAATGAAAAAGCTCAACTCCGTTTCCATGGGGTAGAGCTTTTTAGTCTTATAAACTATCAGACTTGAAACGATGAGGGCTGCTGCAAAAAATAAGTAAAGTTATGCTTTACTTATCGATTGCATGATTAAATTGCTTTTTAGCTTGAAATGAACGGACATTTTCCATGCCCCGGTTATATTGCAGCCCCTACCAAAAGGAAATCTAATAGTTTTACGGTAAAGAAGCTTACCTTCCTTAGCGCTAGTATTGGCCCCACCTACGCCAGATACTGTGACGGCCACGCATGCCATCCAACCTAATTTTATTATAATAGAAAGCGCTTACATTTTCAAAAGTAATCGTATTGCAAATTTCGACATTCGTATAAGTGTCCCTTACCAGTAGGTGGAGAATGGGCATATTACTGATAAGGGCCCTATAAGATTCAGGTTAATCTGCAATGAATTCCTGTAGCTTTTGCCTTAGGCCACCATTGCCGAATTTAATGAACTTTGTCTTTCCGGCTTCCTGTTCCGAGGTAGAAGCGAAATCCAAAAAGGCTAAAAGGTTGATCCTGCGGTGAAGAATATGGACAATGCCGTATTCATAGAACCAATGATCGATCGTGTTGTAAACCCCTCTATTCAGTCGATATTTCTGCTGGCACCAGTGGAAAAATAGTCTGTCAGGAAGATTAAGGTACTCCATGTCTTCTAAGCCCCCATTTTTCTTCTCATTCATGACAGGGGAAATGGTCCTTAGCAATTCCTTTTGCATAGTAAACTCCTCCCTCATTGATAAAAACGAAAAAACCCCCTATTCCTGTTGAATAGAGAGCCTCCAGTAGACTAGTCAGCTTATATATAATCCTTATATAAAAGCAGTATAAAGTGTATTAATCCTATTTGTCAAGTTGGTATTTGATAACGGGAAATAAATATATTCATTTCCTGTTTTCAGTGTGATTTTAAATGAAAATACGAATAAATATTTATGTTTATTCGTTTATAGTTCGTATATAATGTTTTTGAGGAATTAAGGAGGAGAGACTGAATGTATAAATCGAAAAAGATTTTATTATTGGGCTCGGGTGAATTGGGGAAAGAGGTCATACTTGAAGCTCAGCGACTTGGTGTGGAGACCGTTGCTGTAGACCGCTATGAACATGCCCCTGCCATGCAAGTCGCTCATCGCAGTTATGTGATCGATATGCTGGATGCGGAACAACTAAGGGGAGTTGTAGAGAAAGAACAACCCGATTTGATTGTACCGGAGATAGAAGCCATCGCTACATCCGAATTAGTCAAGTTGGAAGAGGAAGGCTTTCAAGTCATTCCGACAGCAAGAGCCGCTAAATTGACGATGGATCGTGAAGGGATCAGGAGGCTGGCTTCAGAAACTCTGGAGATTCCGACAGCAGCCTACAAATTCGCAAACACCTATGAAGAATTTGTCCAAGCTGCCAAGGAAGTTGGGTTTCCCAATGTCGTCAAACCTCTGATGAGTTCTTCAGGTAAAGGGCAAAGTGTGTGCCGCACGGAAGGTGACCTGGAGGATTGCTGGAAAATCGCGATGGAAGGCGGCCGGGTTCAAAATGGACGGGTGATCATTGAAGAATTTATCCGTTTTGATTCGGAAATCACGCTGCTTACTGTCCGGACCGTAAATGGTACCATGTTTTGTGCTCCCATCGGTCACATTCAGCAGGGCGGGGATTATATTGAATCCTGGCAGCCGCATAATATGACAGAAGCACAAATAATGAAAGCGAAAAGAATTGCCCATTCCATTACGGATGAACTTGGCGGGTACGGATTATTCGGAGTAGAGCTTTTCCTCTCAGGGGATAAAGTCTATTTCAGTGAAGTTTCCCCACGTCCGCACGATACGGGGCTAGTGACATTGGTGACTCAGAATTTGTCCGAGTTTGCCCTTCATATTCGGGCGATTCTAGGATTCCCCATCCCGGAAATCAAGCTGATCAGTCCGGGTGCCAGCCGTCCATTAAAAGCGCAAGATGAGTTATCGGAATATTCAATAGTCGGTGTTGAACAGGCTTTGGCTTTACCTAATACACAAGTGCGTCTTTTCGGAAAACCTGTTACAAAGGCAGGTAGAAGGGTTGCGGTCGCCCTGTCGTCTGCCGATTCCATCGAGGTGGCGAGAGTGAATGCGGCCCGTGCTTTGGAATGTTTAGTTGTAGAGAAAGAATAGTGAAAAAAGCGCTCTTTGAATGGAGCGCTTCAGCTTGCAGACAAGAGGGAGCGGATTTCTTAAATCAAATGGAACATGATCTTCACTCCAGGTACTCGCTTTCCGCGGGCTGTCCGGAAGCCTCCTCGGCGCCATTTGCGCCTGTGGAGTCTCCCTTGGACACGTTTTTCCCGCAGGAGTTTCGTACCTTCCATTCCAATCAACTGGACTGGTTTTTAAAGTAAAACGTAGGCTGGTCTCATCGAACGGTTTAAGAATAGTTTGTGCTTCATGATTTTCCTGCCGAATAACTGGCTAGCCGAGACTCCGCTAGATGCTTACGACAGGAGGTTTGTCTGTCAGTCGGCGAAAAAAAGCGGATTTTCGAAAGAAATGTAACGTTTCTCAAAGATGACTTTGTCTGCTGTCTTACTCTAAAGCATCCTTATTCGGATGCTTTATTTTTTTTCTCCATTAATAGCATATTAAACTCCTAACAACCACCGGATTTGAAGACGTTGAATGGCCTGTAATATACCCCAGCTACTGATGATTTCCCTGAATAACCAATTCCGCATGCTGTCTTTACTTTGTCTTAACAATTATCCTGTCGCTTTTTTACATAGCCTTGACATTGAGTTCATTTTCTTCACCTATAGTTAAATTAAATAGATAACATTACGGGAGGTCATTCATTTGAATCGCACTTGGAGGAAAAAGGTTTTACCCATCACGCTCGTTTCTGCATTGGCATTTGGAAGTTTATCATGGTCCGGTGCGGATCGTGTTTCGGCAAAGGGGAACCCAAATAAAGAACCGGAAATCAAGAACGTTATTTTCCTGATCGGTGACGGCATGGGTGTTTCCTATACCTCCGCTTACCGGTATTTAAAAGATAATCCTGGTACGAAGGTGGCAGAGCGGACAGAGTTTGATAAATACTTGGTTGGCCAGCAGATGACTTACCCAGAAGACTCTGCACAAAATATAACGGATTCAGCTTCAGCCGCTACGGCAATGTCTGCAGGAGTGAAGACTTATAACGCTGCCATTGCAGTGGATAATGATAAATCCGAAGTCAAAACCGTATTGGAAGCAGCAAAGGAAAAAGGAAAAGCGACGGGATTGGTTGCCACTTCGGAAATCACTCATGCTACGCCTGCATCTTTTGGCGCCCATGATGAAAATCGGAAAAACATGAATTCAATCGCAGACGATTATTATAACGAATTAATCAAAGGCAAACATAAAATTGACGTCCTATTGGGCGGTGGGAAGTCCAATTTTGTCCGGCCTGATGTCAATTTGGCGAAAGCCTTCGAAAAAGACGGTTACAGTTATGTGACGGATAAAAATCAAATGCTAAAGGACAAAAATGAGCAGGTCCTTGGTTTATTCGCTTCTAAAGGACTTCCGAAAATGATTGACCGCCCAAGTGAAACGCCTTCTTTGGCAGACATGACAAGTTCGGCGATCCAGCGCTTGAATAAAGATAAAGATGGATTCTTCCTTATGGTCGAGGGAAGCCAGGTCGATTGGGCAGGACATGATAATGATATCGTAGGTGCAATGAGTGAAATGGAAGACTTTGAAAAAGCATACAAAGCGGCCATAGAATTTGCGAAGAAAGACAAACATACCTTAGTGGTGGCTACGGCGGATCACTCTACAGGAGGATTCTCGATCGGAGCAAAAGGAATATATAACTGGTACGGTGAGCCAATCAAGGCAGCCAAACGCACTCCTGACTTCATGGCGGATGCCATCGTCAAAGGCGCTGATGTCGAAAAGACGTTAAAGCAATATATTAACCAAAATGTAGTGAAGCTAACTGACGGTGAAATCAAAACGGTAACTGAAGCTGCCAAATCAAAAAATGTGACGAATGTCGATAATGCCATCGAATCCATATTCGATAACCGTACCAATACTGCCTGGACTACTGGCGGACATACGGGTGAAGATGTTCCGGTCTACGCATACGGGCCATATAAAGAACGTTTTGCCGGGCAAGTCGATAACACGGATCAAGCCAAAATCATTTTTGAGCTATTAAAGAAATAATGACTTCAGGGAGGGATTCAATGAACAGACTGATGATCGGTGCCCTGTTATTAACGGCATTTGGTGCTCTTAATACCCAACCAGCATACGAAGAAGAAACGACAGCTAAAGAAAAAACAGAGGAAATTGCACGACCACTGGAAAAAAAGGATGTCTATGTTCCGAATCCGCAGCTTCCTGATGATATAAACTTGAACCAGATTGGACAGAACGTTTCCGATGCCAAAGGCGAATTAACTTTGAAGGCCTATAAAAAAGTGAATGAAACGTTGAATGTTGGCCCGGTCGAGGTTAAAGTCAAAGAAATGAAAGTGATGCATGCCACTCCGGATTACAGCATGATCGATTTCTTCCACGGCTATACGCATGATGAAGATTTCGATATCGTAAAAGTGAACGTGGAAATCAAAAACAATTCGGATAAAGAAATTAAGTTTTCGCCAGTTGCTTTCCTTGAAACGGACAGAGGAGAACATCTGACATGGGAAGATGAGATCTATTTGGAAGAACTTACTGGTGAAATAGAAGGAAACGGTTCAAAAAGCGGAAACATTGGTTTCATTCTAAATGATGGAAACATAAAAGGCATATCCGTCATGTCAAGTGATGCGGTGGATGACGATGGGAAAGTCCTTGCAAAAGGCAAGTCAGCTGAATTCGCTTTTTAAAGAATATGTATAAATGGCTTGGAAAAATAAAATACTAGAACAAGTGATGGGGATTACTATCACTGAACGGAATATCCAAATCCTAATGATGAGGTGACACAGAATGAGCTATAAAGATCAATTAGATCCACATTCTCAAAAGTTTCACCATAATTGGACAAGACCTAAGCGTTCAAAATCTCAAGTTAATGGCCATACGCAAGAATCACAAACAAACATTATACTAAGAAGCAATGCAAAGGCTCACAGGTGGTAACGGATATTTCCGATAAAGAAGAAGGCTCCCAGCGAGTCTTCTTCTTTATATTTAGAATCATCTTAAACCAATCAAGGCATACATGGCTTTTCATTCATAATTATGATACCATTTATCTTTAAGATTGAAGTGATTGGCTTGCGTGAAACCGTATTTTGATTCCGATTGAAAGTTTCACCTTATACAAATAGAGGACGTGAATTGTAATGATTAAAATTGAAATCCCTGCAGCGGATATAAGCATCAAACAAAGAAAGCAAGTGATTGAAGGAGACGAAGCTGTCATTCCTGAAATTTACGGGTTTATCGATTTTCATTTGATTCCCCGTGATAAAGGCGGCATCATCTTGTTTTACAATGAGAATGATGAACTGATTTTTGTCGGTAAAGCCCGTAAATTAAGACCAAGGGTCAAGAAGCATTTTGAGGATAAAGTTTCTCCGATTAAAGAGCATCGTAATGAAGTCAAGAAAATTGACATTCTTTTAGTCGAAGACGCTATGGAACGTGAAATCTATGAAACGTATATGATCAATAAGCTTCATGCTAAATACAACGTCGATAAAGTTTTCTATAAATAAGAAACACCTATGAAAAGCTGACTGCATATGCACTCAGCTTTTTTGTGTTTATATATGTACAGAAATAATTTCGTACATTTACAGCAGCTACATGTTAGGTTAACAATGTTGGTTTATATTTAGAGTATTCCAATACATTCTCAGGAGGAAGCTATTGAAGAAAATATTTTGTAAAAAGGTGTTAGTTATCTCGATCGGGACAGTGATTGCCTTTGGGAATTTAACGTGGTCCGTATCACAAGCTTCTAAGTTGGCGAAACAGAAAGAGATTGAAACTTTTGAACAAAAGACAGTAACATCTTCAGGGTGGGAAATGGCGGAATAAGCACAATGGCCAATAATTTTTTTCTCGATTTGCAACAAAGAAAAAGAAAAATGTATTGGATAATGAAACGTTGTTAATGATCAGCTGCTTGTAAATATAGAAGTACATGAAAATGATAAAACTGCAATGGAGGTTCCATACACATGATGTAATGTGTGATTGGGCTTCCATTTAATTTTTTTGTTTTATAGTCAGCACCTTTCATTTATCCGTGTGTCGGAGCAAGCGTGATTACATGGGTTTGGGAGAAGTATTCGGAGGAAATTTTGAAAAAAACTTGCAAATAGTAATGATTACGTTTTATTATTAGAGAGTGTTTTACATGGGTGATGGCTTCGGTTTTTAAATCGTAATGATTTTGATTTACTTGCAGCAAAGAAATCAGGTAAAGGAGTGGTAAGGGATGGAGATGAAGAAAATTCCGGTTACGGTATTGAGTGGATACCTTGGTGCGGGAAAGACGACGCTTTTGAATCATATTCTTGAAAATCGGGATGATCTGAAGGTTGCTGTCATCGTTAATGATATGAGTGAAATCAATATTGATGCTTCGCTGGTCAAACAGGGAGGGTTTACCCGGACAGATGAAAAACTAGTGGAAATGCAGAATGGCTGCATTTGCTGTACGCTTCGTGAGGATTTGATGATTGAAGTGGAGAAATTGGCGAAACAAGGGGACATCGATTATATCGTGATTGAATCGACTGGGATAAGCGAACCGGTACCTGTAGCCCAAACCTTCTCCTATGTTGATGAAAGCATGGGAATTGATTTATCGGAATCTTGCCGGCTTGATACGATGGTCACCGTTGTTGATGGGTATAATTTTTGGCAAGACTTCACTTCCGGAGAAACGCTTATTGACAGGATGCAGGCAACAGATGCTGCGGATGGCAGGGAAGTGGTCGATCTACTAATAGATCAGATAGAGTTCGCCAATGTCATCCTGTTAAATAAAATCGATCTGATGGATGCTGATGCCGTTGCGGAATTGAAGGCGGTTCTTCATAAAGTGAATGCCGATGCGAGAATTATCGAAACAAACCATTCCAAGGTGCCGCTAAAGGATGTATTGAATACACATTTATTTGATTTTGAAGAGGCAAGCCAAGGAGCGGGCTGGATAAAGGAATTGAATGAAGAGCATATCCCGGAGACCTTGGAGTATGGGATTTCTTCCTTCGTTTACAGAAGGGGGGTACCCTTTCATCCCGAACGGCTGATGGAGTGGTTGGAAAACTGGCCCGTACAAGTGGTGAGGGCGAAGGGATTCCTTTGGCTGGCATCGAGAAATGATACGGCAGGCTTGCTTTCACAGGCAGGACCGTCATTGACTTTACAAGCAGCCGGTAAATGGATTGCAGCTTACCCTGAAGAAGAACAGCGCCAAATTTTAAAGGAAGCACCTGAATTATTGGAACGGTGGAATGCAGTATACGGTGACAGGATGACGGAGCTTGTGATGATTGGCATTCAAATGGATCAACAGGAAATCGAAACTGAATTAGATCAATGCTTATTGACGGAAATGGAGATGCAGCAGGATTGGTCTCTTTATGAAGATCGATTGCCTGCATTTACGGAAATCGTTCATTAAAAAACTTTAGGAGGAAATAGAAATGAGAGTAAACATTACGTTAGCATGCACAGAATCAGGGGACCGAAATTATATTACAACGAAAAACAAGCGGAATAACCCGGACAGGATCGAATTGAAAAAGTACTGCCCGCGATTGAAGAAACACACGCTTCACCGTGAAACGAAGTAGTTTTAAGGTTTAAATCGTAATGATTATGTTTTATCGAAGAGAATGGATGTAAAAGGAGGGAAGTTCATGTTGGAATGGATCATTGTTGGCGGAGGCATTCAAGGTATGACGATGGCTGCATTTTTACTTAAGTCAGGAAAAACGACGGTGGACCAGCTGGCGATTGTCGATAGAAATGAAGAACCATTGGCAAGATGGAAGCAGTGTACGGAAGTCATTTCAATGCCATATTTACGTTCTCCATCCGTACACCATCTGGATGTGAATCCCTTCAGCCTGCAGAAATATGTGGAGAAGGCAGACTGGAAAAATAACTTTTACGGCCAATATAAGCGGCCATCACTAAAATCGTTCAATGAACATTGTGTTCACTTGGCTGATGATTTAACCATTAAGCAGGCATGGGTGCAAGGGGAAGTCATCTCTGCCTGCAAAACGGGACAAGGCTGGGAAATCCAATTGCAAAACAAGCGACGGCTTGAGGGACAAAAACTTGTAATTTCAATTGGTATTGGCGAACAGCCTTATTGGCCAGAATGGGCACGGCAATTCAAACAAGAGCATGGGGGTCCCGTTTACCACATATTCGATGAAAATATTCCGGAGCTGACACAATTACAAGGACCCATCACGATCATTGGGGGCGGCATATCTTCTGTCCATCTCGCTTTAAAGCTGAGTAAAATCTATCCACATGATGTAACGGTTCTGAAGCGGCATCCTTTTAGAATTCATGATTTCGACAGTGATCCTGGTTGGTTGGGGCCGAAAAAACAGCGACCTTTCCGTGCTATATCCAGCTTTCAAAAAAGACGAGAGACCATTATCCAGGCCCGTAATAAAGGATCCATCCCACCTGACTTACATAAAGCGCTGATGAATCAGGTTAAACATGGATTATTGCGTGTCATGGATGTTGAGGTGAAAAGCGCTGTGTGGAAGGATGGGCATATCAGCCTCAGGGATAAAAACGAAAAGGTCATTCAACAAACAGGGACGATCCTTTTAGCGACCGGCTTTAAGTCATCATTGCCAGGGAAGGATTGGCTGACGCCAGTCATCCGGTCGCATGATTTACGCTGCGCGGAATGTGGTTATCCAATTGTATCGCAGTCGTTGCAGTGGGGACCTGGCTTATATGTCACGGGTGCACTGGCTGAACTTGAAATGGGACCGATATCCAGGAATATATCGGGAGCAAGACAGGCAGCGGAACGAATTGTGAATAGTTTATAGATTTTTCATACATTCAAGATCTTAAAAAAGGAGAATATCAATGGCGAAAAAATCCAAGGTGATAAAAGCGCAAAAACAGTTGGCAATGGTGGAAAAGTATGCAGAACTTAGAAAGGAATTGAAGGAGAAAGGGGATTATGCCGCATTGGCCAAACTCCCTCGTGATTCCTCGCCGACTAGGGTTCACAATCGTTGTGGAGTAACGGGGAGGCCCCGTGGATATATGCGCAAATTCAACATGTCGCGTATCGTTTTTAGGGAACTTGCTCATAAAGGGCAACTGCCGGGTGTCAAAAAGTCAAGCTGGTGAAGCGGGGAGTTCTAAATCATTCATAAGAAAAGGAGCCCTTGTTAAAGAAGGGCTCCTCAGTTTGGCGACAAAAGGGGTATGGAGTCCGAATAAGGGCAATGTAGTGCTTGTTTATACGGACGAAACCTCATTAGATTGAATAAAATTGCGACACTCCTGCCAAAAAACTGGCTAGCCGAGACCCCACAGCCGCTTGCGGTGAGGAGGCTTGGCAGACAGTCGGCGGAAAGGGAGCGGAATCTGAAATCAGCTGGAATGTTTTCTGGAAAAAACTGTAGGCTGATCGCACACCGAATTATGTTTAGGACTAGTTTATCCTTTAAGTTTTTCACCTGTAATCCTCATTAGATTGAAGAAAATTGCGACACTCCTGCCGAAAAACTGGCTAGCCGAGACCCCACAGCCGCTGCGGTGAGGAGGCTTGGCAGACAGTCGGCGGAAAGGGAGCGGATTTCTGAAATCAACTGGAATGTTTTCTGGAAAAAACTGAAGGCTGGTCTCATCCCAACTTATATTTAAAACTAGTTTATCCTTTAAGTTTTTCACCTGTAATCCTCATTAGATTGAAGAAAATTGCTCCTGCCAAAAAACTGGCTAGCCGAGACCCCACAGCCGCTTGCGGTGAGAAGGCTTGGCAGACAGTCGGTGGAAAGGGAGCGGATTTCTGAAACCAACTGGGACAATAATTAATTTGTTTACAGTCTGAGGAGCCCTTGTTAAAAACAAGGGCTCCTTCCCATTCAAAAATGGTGCTTACTTGACTGCCTTTAATGCTTGTTCAGATATATAAAAGTCTTTTCCGTTGTAAACGGTGATCGCATTAATTTCTTTTTGTTTAGTGGATGTAGGAGTCTTGCTGATAACGATATTCTTATTTGCAGGCAACTCCACTTTTTGCTGCCCCTTTTTTGCTACGAAAACCGGGTTATTCGGGTCTGTAACATCAATGCGGGTTGAATATCCTTTTTTCTCAAAGGAATCTTTAGCATTCATGTATAGTTTGTTCGATAATTTTTGTAAATCAAAGCCCATGAATTCGGCCATTTTTTTAGCGAGGTCTGTATTCTCCACTAATCCAGTCGGTTTTGAAGGGCCATAAGAATACAGGAATACGTCTTCACCTGTATGACCGCCAGTTGTAAAGCCAATGTTGGCACGGTTAGCAAGCAGCTTTGTCATTTCAGCACCTACGTTTTTAGAAGAGGTAAGTTTTGCTGTTTCTTCAGAAGTCAGATTATCCAGTCCATACAGTGCTGCAACTTCTTTCAGATTGGAATGATCTGGTTTTAGCTTACTTAAGGCCCCTTCAACTGTCATTTTCGCTTTCTTTAATGGATCGATATAAGCTGATACGGGTGTTTCCGGGTAGGAGGAGTTCGTGTTTACGTTACCCATTGTAATTCCGCTGTTCCCATGGTCCGTTACAGCAATGACCATCGTGTTTCCGTCATTTTTTGCAAACGTAAGGGCTTCGTTCACGGCATCATCAAAAGCTAAAGTATCACTAATCATTCCGATCGTGTCGTTTCCGTGAGCAGCCCAGTCAATCTTGCTTCCTTCAACAAATAAGAAGAAGCCATCTTTATCTTTTTTCAAGGTTTTAAGGGCTTTATTGGTCATTTCAGCTAAAGTGGGTTCACTTGGCTTTGTTGTTTTACGATCTAAATCATATGCCAGGGCGCTTGGTGCAAAGCTTCCCCAAATTTTATTCGATTTGGATTTTAACAGCTCGTCACGGGTTTCAACAAAATCATATTTGTCTTCATCGAGCACTTCCAAAAGGTTTTCTCCATCAATTCTTGCATTTTTTGTTTTACCTGGTAAAAGGGATTCTTTGCCCCCTCCCAAAACGACGTCAATCCCCTGATAAACCTGCTGTTCCGCAATATCACCATAATTGCTTCGATGTGTCACGTGAGCGGAGAAGCCTGCGGGTGTAGCATGCTGGATTTCAGATGTAGAAATGATGCCAGTAGCCTTTCCGGCTTGTTTTGCCCCCTCCAAAACGTTAGCGACTGGTTTATGGGTATTTTTCGGATTAACCGGATCGAGCCCTGGAGAATTAACGATGGTTGGCAGGACACCGACAAATTTATCATTTGATTTATTTCCTGTCGCAAGCGCTGTTGCTGCAGGAGCTGAGTCGGTAATGGCCGATTCAGCCGAATATGTACGCATGCCGCCAGACAGCATTTCGTCCATGGCTAGATTATCGCCTTTATACCACCGTGAAAGGGTTGTGGCTCCTGTGCTTGTTCCATCCATCACCATCATGATGACGTTGGTTGGTTCTTTTTTCTTGTCTTTAGCCTGGACATCTTCCTTCATTGTTGAAATACCAAGTGATGATATGGCCACCGCACCCGCTAAAGTAATTCCTGCTACCTTTTTGCTCATTTTCCCCAAAATGCATACCTCCAAAAATATGATTACTTTTAGGATAAATGTAGTATATTAAGAAATTACTTCAAGTAAGTTAAGAAAGGTTTTTCATCTGTAAATTTTGTTTGAAGAATAGAGTGAACGTTAAAAAAAGCAGAAGTCTATAAGACTCTGCCTTTTTAGGATGGTTTTTACCTTTGGAAAAATTCAATCCACTCTTTTTCCGGTCCATATACGTAGAAATAGCGATAACCATTCGGAAGGGTGACGATCTCTTCATCAATCAGTTCGGTGTTATCCAAGCTTTTGATCCGGTCATATTCTTCTTCGATATCATCCACGGTAATGGCAAAATGGTGGATCGTTGCTTCGGAGGGAAGTGTGTCGCTATATCCCTGAATCAATTCTATTTCTGTTTCGTCCGACTCTTCGTAACCGAGGAATGCCAGTTCGATCACTCCATTAGTATGAGTCATGCGTGCCTTTAATTTTAAATCCAACACATCTTGATAAAAGGCGATGGATTTTTCAAGATCTTTTACAACAACGCCAATGTGATCGACCCTTTTTACAGCCAAGAAATCTTCCTCCTTCATTAAATCCGTATGCAACTTGCTAATAGTAGTATATATAAGATTATTCGGAATTAAATTACTTTTTTATAGCCGTTTTTAGATAATTTTTAAAATGATGTTAATAAAGGGAAAGTATATGAAAAATGACAAATGGCTTATGGGATAATACTTTTCTTCCATAGTATCTCTTGATAGATTCTTTTCTTGGAAAGAAATGTATTCATCATTTTCCAGGGCAAAAATTTGTTTCTAAATGGAATAGTCGATATACTATGGAAACAACTCCATTATTAATGGATAGGAGAGGAGAGGTAGTATGGGAAAAATTCGTGAAGGTGAAGTTTTCACTCTTACTGATGACAGTGATGAAGGCCATGAAGTTGAGGTTTTAGGTTCCTTGGATGTAGAAGGAACGGAATATGTTGCAGTAGGCTTGCTTGAAGATATTGAAGAGGATACGGATGAAGATATCGATATTTTCTTTTTCAGGGTCGAAGGCGAAGGTGAACTGCTCGATATCGAATCGGATGAAGAATTCGAAAAGGTATCATTGGCGTTTGAAGCGGCATTTGAAGCGAAAGAATGACAAGATAAAAGACGGCACAATGTGTGCCGCCTTTTTTATATGTATAAGGAAAGTATCGGCCCCGCCTTCGCCAAATACCATGATAGCCACGCGTGCTATCCAGCCTTACTTAAGTATAGGGTTGTATTATTGATAGGACGTGTACTCCATATGAAGATTTTGTTAATAAACGGAGTATTTTTCCATATCAAAGGCATAGGATAAAAACGTGGAGGTGATGGGATGGCCGTTGTAAAGCACACTGATGCCGATATTGCCTTATTGGCAAGATTGCTTAGGGCGGAAGGCGAGGGTGAAGGTGATCAAGGCATGTTGATGATCGGTAATGTAGGGATCAATCGGATTAGGTCGAATTGTTCCGATTTCAAAGGGCTGAGGACGATTCCAGACATGATTTATCAGGAGCATGCCTTTGAGGCTGTACAGAAGGGGTATTTTTATCAGCGGGCAAGAGACAGGGAAAAGAGGCTTGCACGCCGCAGTGTAAATGGTGAAAGGATATGGCCTTCGAAATTTAGCCTATGGTACTTCAGGCCACCGGGAGATTGCCCGGCAACCTGGTATAATCAGCCCCTTGTTGGGCGTTTCAAGCTCCATTGCTTTTATGAACCAACAGGTACAGAATGTCCCAATATTTATAATACATTTTAAGGAAATGGCTGAACCTTATGGGGGTTTGGCCTCTTTGTGCATCAATCCTTAACTTGGAAAAACATATGATAAAACTGGCAAATGATTTACTGATACTGTAAAATTGAGACTGTAAATTTCCGGATAAGAAAGGAATAAAAAATTGATGAGTAAAAGGCTTATTGATTATGGACAAGGGCAAATGGGAGAACAGCCGGAGGATAGTACCGAGAAATTCAAGTCTTTCATGGAGAACAACCCGGACGCCATTTCCATTGTTGATCTGGAAGGAAAGACCCTTCAGGTGAATGCAGCTTTTGAAGAGTTTTTCGGATGGACGAATGAGGAGCTCATTGGCATGCCGTTTCCAATTATTCCTGATTTCTTGAAGGAGTCAGTCAATGAATTGCATGACCAAATTAAGGCAGGGGTACAAAAGAAAGGCTTTGAAACGGTCAGGTTAAGGAAGGATGGCCAGTTAATCGATGTAAGCATCTCCCTGTTTAATATCCGCGATAATGAAAATGAGCCGTGCGCATTGGTTTTCGTTTATCGGGATATTACGAATCAAAAACTTGCTGAAGCTGCCTTGAAGGAAAGTGAACAAAGGTATCGCAGTTTAGTGGAGGTGTCACCTGAAGCGATTTTTGTACATCGCAATGGGATCATCGAGTATATGAATCCCATGGGGGCAAAAATGCTTGGGATGGATAGTGTGGAAGATATTATCGGTAAATCGGTTTTTCAGTTCGTCCACCTGGAGTCCCGGGAAAGTGTACAAAGAAGAATCGAAATCATGAGGGACGATCATCAGGCGGTTGGTTTACTGGAACAAAAGTTCATTCGGCTTGACGGACAAGAATTTTATGGAGAAACACTCGGTCTTCCGATTATTTATAAAGGGCAACCAGCCATACAGGTATTCTGTAGGGATATTACGGAGCGTAAAAAGACCGAAGAGCTGCTCTGTAAATCCAATATGTTATCGGCGGTAGGACAGATGGCTGCAGGCATCGCACATGAAATAAGAAATCCATTAACTACGGTCAAAGGGTTTTTGCAATTATTAAGGGAAGACCCTGAGCAAAAGGACTATCTTGAAATGACGGTCAGTGAAGTTGAAAAAATCGAAATCCTGGCCAATGAGTTTTTAAGTTTAGCAGAGCCTGAAGCGAAGGTTTGTGAACTCATTCAGCTTAACGAGATATTGGACAGTGTGATTACGTTAGCCGAGTTTCAAGCGATATTGAATGATGTCGAAATCATCAAGGAATATAATACGGATTCGGCATCTGTCTTTGGCGAACCGAATCAGTTAAAACAAGTATTCACGAATGTCGTCAATAATGCGATAGAAGCCATGCCGAATGGCGGCAAACTTCAAATACAGTTAAACCATGAAGGTGAATCTGCGATGATCCGTTTCATTGATCAAGGCTGCGGAATCTCAAATGAGCGCATGAAGCATCTAGGGCAGCCTTTTTATAGTACATCTGAAAAAGGAACAGGGTTTGGGCTCATGGTCAGCACCAAAATCATCCATGAACATAACGGGGAAATTCATTTCACCAGCGAAGTGGGAGAAGGGACGATTGTAGATATCAGTCTCCCTATCTATGAAAGTTCACAATGAAAAGTGACGAGAAGCCATGCTCTCGTCACTTTTTGGTTCATAGTTTAACGATCGTCCTGCCTCTTGCTTCCCCTTTTAGTAGGGTAGGAAGGACGTCAGGCAATTCTTTAAGTGTAATTTCCTGTTGAACGAGCTGTTCCAAATCCTCTAGTTTAAAGTCGGTGGCAAGGCGGTGCCAAACTTTCAATCTTGTATCCATCGGGCAATTGACCGAATCGATCCCAAGTAGATTAACACCTCTTAGGATGAATGGAAAGACGGTGGCAGGAAGGCTTGTCCCAGCTGTCAATCCGCTGACCGCCACAGCTCCGCCATACTTGATTTGGCTAAGGACCGAAGCTAACGGTTCACCGCCGACGGGATCTATCGCCCCGCTCCACTTCTGTTTGCCCAGAGCCCGAAGCTTGCCATCATATACATCTTCACGCGATACAATGGTCGACGCACCGATTGCCTTCAAATATCCATGTTCCGATTCCTTTCCAGTACTCGCCTCAACGGAATAGCCAAGTTTGGAAAGGATCGAGACGGCAAAACTGCCGACCCCGCCAGTTGCACCAGTGACAAGAACGCTCCCTTGCTCAGGTGTGAGGTTATTTTCTTCCAGCCGCAGTACCGATAGTGCTGCAGTGAAACCGGCCGTTCCGATGATCATCGCCTCTTTCATTGTTAGGCCATCAGGAAGCGGGACGATCCACTCTGCAGGAACACGGGCAAATTGACTATAGCCCCCTGATTGGGAAACGCCAATTCCGTAGGAGGTCGCAATGACTTCGTCTCCTTCTTTAAAGCGGGAATCCTCAGATGAAACGACAACACCAGCCATATCAATTCCCGGAACGATCGGATAGCTGCTGACAATGTTTCCATTTGGAATGGCTGCAAGGCTATCTTTATAGTTCACACCGGAATAATGAACACGGATGAGCACTTCGCCTTGAGGTAAATCATCAAGTGATAGCTGCTGAATGTTAACGGTGAATTGATCATCTTGCTTGTTCACGACTAATGCATCAAATTGCTGTATCATGGTTTGTTCCCCCTTATAATAATGAATCTACCCTATTATAAAAGAAAAAATAGAGGAATGTATAATGATTCAATTCGAAATAAGTAGCGCTTCCTTTTCTTTCTGCTTCTAAAAATGGTACTATTAGATTTGATTCAGTTCATATTAAAGGAGATGTTTAACATGGCTAAAAAAGGATACATACTTATGGAAAATGGAGAAAAAATCGAATTCGATCTTTTCCCGAACGAAGCACCTAACACAGTGGCTAACTTCGAAAACTTGGCAAACACAGGATTTTATAATGGCGTAGTCTTTCACCGTGTAATCCCTGGTTTCGTAAGCCAAGGAGGAGATCCGACAGGTACAGGCGCAGGCGGAAGCGGCACACAAATCAAATGTGAAACAGAAGGAAACCCTCACAAACATGAGGCTGGAAGCCTATCTATGGCACATGCTGGAAAAGACACTGGCTCAAGCCAATTCTTTATCGTGCATGAACCACAACCGCATCTTAACGGTGTTCACACAGTATTCGGTAAAGTGACTTCTGGACTTGAAACAGCCAAAGCTATGAAAAATGGCGACAAAATGGAAAAAGTCGAAGTTTTTGACGCTGAATGATGGAAGCGAAAAGAGGGGGCATTATGCTCCCTCTTTCTTTTTGCACTGTTCATGAGCGAAGACAGGGAAATATAGAGTCATTTTGCGTCATGCTTTCAGTGAAACGATATTTGACCTCTGTCAAGGTTTCTGAAATATCCCATAATCTTTTCGACGTTTCTTCATTATATAAGGTATCGATGACCTCGTCTTTTCTGGGAAAGCCTTTTCTGCCCTTCTTTCCATCGGGTCCGATATACTCCCCGCCTGTCAATGAAGGTTCCGTTGCGGCATAAAGGGTAGGCAATGCCCCCATACTTGCCGGCTGGGTGATGGTTTTGGAAAGAAAGTGCACGAATCTATTTATGGGTTTGCCAGAACCGCGTGACATGAGATTAGTATGGGAAAGGCCCGGATGACAGGCAACACTGATAGGGCTTGCACCATGCTGGTTGAATTTATTCTGTAATTCGCGGGCGAAGAGTAGATTGGCTAGCTTGCTTTGCCCATAGTATTTCATTGGTTTATAACCGTTTTCACCATTTAGATTTTCGAAGTCTATATATCCATTGATGGCGGCCAAGCTACTCAATGTGACCACACGCGATTTTGGTGTAGTAAGGATACGTGGAAGAAGGAGACCTGTCAAAGCAAAATGACCGAGATGATTGCTGCCGAATTGCAGCTCGAAACCATCCTTCGTCTTACTGTATGGCGGAATCATCACACCTGCATTATTGATGAGGACGGAGAGTGAGTCATAGTTTTCCTGAAAGGAATCAGCAAAATGACGAATGCTGCTTAAGTCACTTAAATCCAACTGCATCACACGTACATTTGCCTTAGGGTGGACCGATAAGATTCTATCGACCGCCTTTTCTCTCTTTGAAGCATTCCGGACAGCAAGGATGATTTCTGCCCCCTTACCAGCCAGTGCAAAAGCCGTTTCGAAGCCAAGCCCACTATTGGCACCAGTAATCACAATGGTTTGCCCTGATACATCTGCCATTTCTTCGCCATTCCACTTTTCAACCATCCAATCACACCTTTCCACACAGTCTTTACCTATCATATACCCAAATAATTCCTATATGTCACATTCTGTGCGGGGAACGATGTGCTGTCGTCTATTTTTTTAAAAGATTAGCCGCCCATTATATAATCCAATATATTTTTCATGATCAGAATGACGGTTACGATGATAAATAATACTCTTACATATGCCACCCCTTTCTTAATGGCAAATTTAGAACCGGCCAACGCTCCTGCTATCATGGAGATCCCCATTGGAATTCCATAGGAAAAGTTGACGGTATCAAGGAATATGAACATGATCAGTGCCGCCAAATTACTTCCGAAGTTCAAAAATTTGGCATTTCCTGCAGAGTTCAAAAAATCAAAGCCAATCATTAAAAAGGCAAACAAAATGAAGGATCCCGTTCCAGCGCCCAAAAAGCCATCATAAAAACCAATGGCAAATATAGCGAACGCAAATAGTCCAGCCTTTTGCCATGTGAGTGTATGGTAAGTCGATTTCTGGCCCCAGTCCTTTTTAAAAAAGGTATAAATGGCAATAGCTATTAATAGAACCAAGATCATTGGCTTTAATAATTCAGGCGAGACGAAATTGACAATCCAAGCTCCTAGCAGGGAACCTATGAAAATCAATGGGAAAAGTTTTGAAACCAATTTGAAATCAACCTTACCTGAGCGAATGAAGGCAATGGTGCTTGTTAAAGACCCCATGGAACTTGCTAACTTATTCGTAGCGATTGCTGCTGACGGGGAAAGTCCTGAAAATAATAAAGCGGGTATCGAAATCAGGCCGCCGCCGCCGACCACGGAATCAATGAATGCTGCCAAAAATCCGAAAAACATCAGCAGCAAAAGTGTTGAAATTTGTATATCTTCCATCCAAGAAGCCTCCGTATCAATGGCATTATGGCTGAAATGCTTGTTTTGCTGGAGCCATAATCCACGCGTTCATATTAGTCACTATTTAGATAGTAACTAATATGAACCATTCTGTAAATAAGAATATTTGAGCCATACTGTTTGAAATCGAATAGATTTCGATAAGAGATTTGGTATGATAGGCATATAACTTACCAAAGCACTAGGAGGTACTATGCAAGATATCATTCAAAAACTACAATCTCTCGGGTTTAGTCAATATGAAGCAAAGGCTTATGTTTCTTTGGTTCGCCAAGGCCCAACCAGTGCCTATCAAGTAAGCAAAGAGTCAGGGATTCCAAGGGCCCGCATCTATGAAATATTAAATGGGCTGCAAGAAGAAGGAATCGTCTTAAAAGAGGAAATCAATGACTCGATAAAATATTCACCGCTGCCAGTCGATGTTTTTTTGGAATCGGTTCAGTCAAAATGGAACAATACCTATCAATCCATCAGCCATACATTAAAGCAATTCGAGAAAAACGAACCGATGTCCGACAATCGTGTAATGACGCTTAAAGGTGAAGGGCACATCCTATCCTTCTGCCGTACCTTGATTCAAAAAGCCGAGAAAAGGGTGGTGGTTTCCCTATGGGACGAGATGTATGGAAAACTTGAACAAGAGCTAATAGGGGCCGCTGCGCATTGCACGCTCAAGGGGATTGCATTTCAGGTTGAAAACCCATTATCGGGTATAGATATACATCGCCAAACAAGCTATGTGGAAAATATCGGGGAAAACAAATGGTTCATCTTATCCATTGATGGCAAGGAGACGATTTACGGCCCTTCGCCCGAAACGAGAGAAACGGCGTTCTACACAGATGATCCCATTCATATCAATTTTCTCGAAAATTACATTTGGCATGATATCCTCGTTAACCGCTTGGTTAAAAAGGATGAAGAAGATGCCGAGAAATGGATTTCAAGTGAAAGAGACCGTTTTTTCTCCCTATAATATTTGAAAAAAAGCTGATAACCCCATATGCAGGGGATATCAGCTTTTTTATTTTTGTACCAGAGTCATTCGGATAAAAGGGTTTTAGGAAATTTAATGGCCGTGGGCAAGCTGGATTTATCTCGATAAGACCTGTAAGACACAATCGTATGATTATGCGCTTGAACATCCAACTGGAGAACCTGTGAGCTTTTCATTTCCAAATAGTACGTAACGTCTTCTATTTGTAAATGGTAAAAGGAAAAAGGTATCCCTAAAAGGTCTTTCCTGATTAGTTTTGTTTCGGGCTGATTGATGATATGCTCACTCAATTCCGCTATCGTAACAGAAGTTGTTCCTGTAATGGCTGTTATTTTTTCTTTTGCATAATCGACTGCATGACCGAAAGTGACGGCAATGTTCTTCAAGATTCCGTTCATGGGTGCATCTCCTTTGGAATTAGGCTATGTATGTAGTATTAGACGCGGCTAATGGTTTATGCAAAAAAATCCGCAATGATGATATAGAATCGTTACTTTATGAACATGATTAAGAAGTGTGCAACAAAATCAATAAAAGGGCAAACAAGAAAGGACAGAAGGTCAAAGTATGAGGAATAAAAAAATATTTATGGGCCTGCTTTTCATCGCAATCCTCGCTTTTTCAGCCGTGTTCATTCAGTTGAATATGGGTGTCGATTCCAGAGCGGAAAAAGGGAAAGACGACGATGCAGATCATCATGAGAGAATAGAGAAATTGCTGAATAAAATGACGCTTGAAGAAAAAATCGGACAGCTTATGATGGTCGGTTTCAAGGGGACTGAAAAGAGCGATGAAATTACGGAGCTCATCGAACAAAAACATATAGGAGGCGTCATTTATTTTGACCGGAATATGAAATCACCTAAACAAGTGGCCAGGTTATCCAACTCGCTTCAGCAAACGGCCAATCAAAGTGCACATTCGCTTCCGTTGATGGTGGCCATCGATCAGGAAGGCGGGGACATCATCAGGATGAAGGAAAGGGTATCGCCCCTCCCTGCGCAACAGGATCTTGGAAAAAATGCCTCTATTGAAGACATGTACAAGGTGGCCAAATTGAATGGGACAGAACTGGGCTCCATGGGGATTAACATTAATTTTGCCCCTGTACTTGATCTATCGAAAACGGATAAACGTTCATTGGGGCAAGATCCGGAAAAGGTCTATCAATACGGAAAGAAAGCCATTCAAGGCTTGAATGATGTATCGATAACTGGTGCATTGAAGCACTTTCCTGGAAACGGACGCAGCGAAATCGATCCGCATGTCGAAACATCTTCCGTGGAGGCAAACCAACTTGATCTGGAAAATTCGGATATCTATCCCTTCAAGCAAATCATAAGTGAAATGGATAACCAAAAGTTTTTCGTGATGGTGACCCACATTAAATATCCAGCCTATGATAAAGAAAAACCAGCAAGCCTTTCTAAAATCATCATAGAAGACCTGCTTCGGGGGAAACTCAAATATGAGGGACTTGTCGTTACCGACGATTTGGAAATGGGGGCTGTGAACAAGTATTACTCCTATGATGAGATGGGGAAGCAGGCAATCCTCGCAGGAGCCGACTTATTACTTGTCTGTCATGAATATTCCCATGAGCTTGAGGTATATAACGGTTTACTGCAAGCAGTAAAAGCAGGGGAAGTTCCAATGGATAGAATTAACGAGTCAGTGAAAAGAGTGCTGACATATAAACTTAACAACATGAAGCAAACGAAAGCTGCCCCGGATCAAGCGGAAAAAATCGTGAAAAATCCCGAAAGCATAAAGTTCATCGAAAGCCTGAGCGAGGATGAATAAAAGCGAAACCGCTCTCTCGAAAGGATGCTTTTGTTTAAATCAGCTGATAGAGGGAACACTAAATAGGACTAACTTGAAGGAGGAAACGAACATGCCATCAAACAAAATGCTTGGAACCGTCCTGATAGGAGCAGCCGCATTTTTAATGCGCAATAAGAAAACCCGTGAAAAAACCATGGGTCAAATAAGATCTCTAGCCACCCCAGAAACCATTGACAAGGTGAAGAGCCAATTCCAATCAATAACCAAAACAAAATCTAGTAACCCATCCGTACGTTAAGGTGAATTGACCCCATTAAGTTAATCTTAATGGGGCTTTTTTTATTATTCATCATGCCGGTAAAAGGAAAAGCACTCGTTCCTTTCGAAGGCCATGGACAGGCATTCAAAAGTACAAGTGCTTTCATGAAGGATCAATGATCATTCAGCTTCATCTTCGCCGTCATTTTCTTTATTGAACCAAAGCGGATCCTCATTATCGACTTCACCATTATAATTAATCAGGATTTCCTCTCCTGCTTTTATGTCGGTGTAAGCAAAGAAATCAAACGTATGATTCTTGAAGTTTATGTCATACGTAGCGTTGGGTGTATAAGAATGATTAAACAGCATGCCATAGCCTAAAAGCATGGCAGTATGGTTAATTCCATATTCAAACGCATAATCAGCCAGCAATGTCTTCTCAATGAAAACATGCTCCTCGTTCGGATATGCAATGACAGGTGCCTCATGCAAAAGCTCACCTTTTTTAATATCTCGTGTTGCGAATACGCCTCTATTGAACTCGCCATCACTGAGTGTGGAAGTTTTAACTTCAATCATGTTCGTCACCTACTTGTTCTATTCAATATAGTCCAGATCATCTAAGCTTGACAGTTAATAAGAAGAAAAGCAACTATTTTACGGAATTAATCATTTTTAGTAAACGACTCAGTTTGTTTTTATTGAGGCCCCGCCTGTACCGTAGGACGGAATTCTTCACATCAAGGACGAAAAAAGGGAACGAACGGCCGAAATGATCCTCGGAAGGTAGACCGATACGAAAAAACACCTCCGCTAGAAGGGAAGCTAGGGAGGTGTTTGATATATAGGTAAATCTGTTAATTCACACCGACAGCTGTAAAGGCATTTTTGACAGCCGTGACTTCTGCACTGCTTGAACCGTATAAATCAGAGGCCGATTGTATGACGGCCGCTCTGGCTTGTGAAAAAGTAGACGACGAAGTTAAATATGTTGTGTTTGCCCGATAAAAGATGGCTCCTAGTTTATCGATGCCGATTCCGGAAACACTCACGCCATGGTGGGTTCCGCCTGCAGAGATTAAATAAGCTGCCTTATTAATGATTCCGCTGTTCGTGTGGACTCCGCCATTATCACCCGTTCCTGTATAACGGTTCGAATAATGGTCAGGGTCCCCATTCAATGTTGGATTAGCCATCGAGCGGAGTGCATCACCGGAAATGTTAGGTGTGTAAATATCTTCCCCGACCAAATAATCGGCTTTGGCACTTTGATTCTTAAATTCTACGACAGTGCCAAAAATATCAGATATCGCTTCATTCAAAGCACCGGATTCATATTGATAGGTAAGGTTCGATTCCGAGGAAGTGACGGCATGCGTCAATTCATGCGCAACGACATCGAGCCCGCCGGACAATGGGATGAACGTCGTGCCATCTCCATCACCGTAAACCATTTGGGTGCCATCCCAGAAAGCATTATTGTATCTTGAGCCATAATGGACGGTTGATTTCAGGATGGTTCCATTACCATCATAGGAGTTCCGGCCAAATGTGGATTTGTAATAATCATAGGTTTTACCCGCATAATAATGGGCATCCACCGCAGCTTTATCGGCAGAAGCAGTAAAAGCATTTGTTGTGTTGGAAAAGAGTGTACCAGGCAATCTTGAACGGTTATTGGCGTTATACGTGTAGATGCCTTTACCGCGTGTATTGTCTTGTAAGTAGTATTGACCGTTGGATAAGGTAGTGTTCAGCGACACCGTATTGTTTAAGACGCCAGTGCCCGTTCCGACGGAGTTGGTCCCCGTCACTTCATCCAATGTATTATATTTATTCAGGATTTTACCCGTTTTGACTGAAATGAAATAATTATGATTTCCTGGTTCCGGACTTAAGAATTTCAAATTGACTTTATATACATAATCGGCCTTGCCTTCATTTGCGTATACATATAGGTCAGATTCAGGTGATTGTTCGTAGGCAGGTGTGAACCCCAGATCGGCTTCAGCTATTTTGATAGCTTCGGATTCACTGATGCCTTTTTTAGCCTTTTTCCCTAATTTCGTGTTTAGATTGGCTTCAACCGTACCGGACACGACGGTCAATACACCTTTAGCGTCAATCAATACAGCTTGTGTGGAATTCCATACTGGTACGCCTTTATAGGTTTGTTGCAATTTAAGGACGGTATTGCCCAGTTCATCCTTGCTTTCTTTCTCGATCGTGAAGGAGTCCTTCGCCTTTTGCTTTTCTAGCTTGTAAGACTTTTTGTTTTCATCAAAAAAGGTAAGGATGATATCTTCTGCCGTTTGCTTTGAGGGGTCCGTAAGCTTCCCAGACTTGTATTCTAGCGAATCCCTATGCTTATTGTACTTTTCAACACTTAACACATTTTTTGCCGCTAAAGCTTCTTGATGGGGAATAGCAGAAAATAATAGACCGATTGATAGTGCAGTTCCTAAAAATACCTTACCTTTCATAACACTCAACTCCTTCATGAGAATACCTCATTTTTACATCGTTTCATAATTATTATCAAATGGAGAAAACTCGCAAAAAATATGACATTTAAAGGAATAAAATGGAGAAAAATGGATTTTAATAGAAATATTCTTTGAATATATTCTTTTAGTAATATTTGGAATGTATTTAAATTAAACCATATGAATAAATGTGCAAAAAAACATGGCATAATGTGCAAAAAAACATGGCGTAAAGTGCAAAGAAATTTGTCTATTGAAGGCATTTTTTTTGATAATGTGTTGAATATTGCGCTTTGTAAATTTGGCATGAAAATTGCATATATTCAGAAAAGGAATTCGAATTGTAAATTAGGTCTATTTGAGAGTCTATGAAATAGGAAAATTTATTAAATGATTTCCCCATATATGAAAGCGCTTATATAGAAAGGGATGAAAAATTATGATACCAAAACAAGAAAATGACATCTTGCATCCTCCAAAGCAAGAAGAACAAGGGTTAAAGCGCGGTTTGAAATCCCGCCATTTAACGATGATTTCCATTGGCGGGGCTATTGGTACCGGGCTGTTCCTCAGCAGCGGGGCAGCCATTCATACAGCTGGGCCAGGCGGGGCATTACTTGCTTATGCCTTAGTTGGGGCAATGGTGTACTTTGTGATGACGAGCTTAGGGGAATTGGCAGCCTTTATGCCGACAAGCGGCTCTTTCAGTACCTATGGATCGAAATTCGTCGATCCGGCATTTGGTTTTGCCTTAGGATGGACGTATTGGTTCAATTGGTCGATGACGATAGCCGCAGAGTTGGCTGCCTCGACAATGATCATGAAATTCTGGTTTCCGAATAGTCCATCATTGTTATGGAGTTCATCATTCTTGGTGCTCATTTTCCTATTGAACTATTTATCCGTTAAAGGATATGGTGAAGGGGAATACTGGTTTTCCTTCATAAAAGTAACCGCCATCGTTATTTTTATTATCGTCGGGCTGCTAATGATCGTCGGCATTATGGGCGGCGAAGCGGTAGGCTTTAAAAACTTCACCGTCGATGACGCTCCTTTCCCGGGCGGGTTCATGGGTGTCTTCATCGTTTTCATAGCGGCTGGCTTTTCTTTTCAAGGTACCGAAATTGTCGGTGTGGCTGCCGGGGAAAGTGAAGATCCTGCACGGAATATACCGAAGGCCATTAAAAGTGTCTTCTGGAGGATCTTGCTCTTTTACGTATTGGCAATCTTCGTAATTGGACTGCTTATCCCTTATACGAACTCTAGTTTGCAAGGTGATAACGTCATGGTAAGCCCATTCACGCTCATTTTTGAAAAAGCTGGAGTGGCCTTTGCCGCTTCGCTTATGAATGCCGTCATTTTAACAGCGGTATTATCTGCTGGTAACTCTAGTCTTTATGCATCTACGCGCATGTTATATTCAATGGCAAAAGATGGGCAAGCACCGCGTATTTTTGCAAAACTTAATAAACGCGGCGTACCGGTTGCAGGCATGATTTTGACATGCTCCATCGGCATGCTGGCCTTTTTAGCCTCCATATTCGGCGATGGTAAAGTGTATATTTGGTTAATGAATGCCATTGGAATTACAGGATTCATCTTTTGGCTTGGCATTTCCATCAGCCATTACCGTTTTCGGAAAGCGTTCATCGCTCAAGGCCATTCATTGGAAAAGCTGCCATATAAGGCATTATGGTTCCCGATTGGACCGATCTTTGCCATTTTAATCGGCATGATCGTCATCCTATCCCAAAATATCCAAGCCTTTTTCTCAGACCATATCGACTGGGGCAGTGTTGTAGCTGCATACCTGGGAATCCCGCTTTTCCTTGGTCTATGGCTTGGCTATAAATTTGTAAGAAAAACTAAATTCGTTAAACTTGATGAAGTCGAATTTGACTTTGACAAAAAATATGAATGAACAAGCTTAAAGTAAAAGCAGCCGGACAATGCAGTTTTAAATTGTCCGGCTTTTACTTGTTTTCTATAGGCTCATTATAAAAAGCCAGGAAGCTGATTCCTGGCTTTTTATTTTTATTAAATGGAAATTTATACAAATGTTATTGGAGGTGTTATATGATAATCGTAAACTCGGCTTTATTGCATGTACAGAACGAATGGAGGGCTTTTACTATTTTCAAGGGAAAGGGAAGGTGCACGGCTGATGACCTTATTGACTCATTTAAAAGTATTGGACTTTTCAACGTTACTGCCAGGCCCATTTGCCACTTTGATGCTAGCGGATTTAGGAGCGGATGTTTTGAAGGTGGAGAGGCCGGGGACAAAGGATTCATGGGGTGTAAACCAATATCTTAACAGATCGAAGAAGTCGATCACATTGGATTTAAAGCAATCCGAGTCTATCGAATCCGTAAGAAACCTAGTGACGGAATACGATATTGTCATTGAACAATTCCGTCCAGGTGTCATGGAACGTCTGGGACTGGGGTATGAGGCATTAAAATCGATCAACCCGAAGCTGATTTACTGTTCCATCACGGGCTACGGCCAGACTGGCCCCTATAAAGACCGACCGGGACATGATATCAATTATATTTCGATTGCTGGCTTATCAGGATATTCCGGTACGAAAAAGGACGGCCCGGCAAAAAACGGAACCCAAATAGCAGATCTTGCCGGAGGCTCACTGCATGCTGTCATCGGAATATTATCTGCAGTCATTCACAGGGAAAGAACAGGATTCGGCCAAGCCATCGACATCAGCATGACCGACTGCAGTTTTGCCTTGAATGCCATATCCGCACCTCTGAATTTACAAAGGGGCCTTGAACTTGAACCAGAAAAACTGATGCTGAACGGAGGGTCCTTTTATGACTTTTACGAAACGAAAGATGGACGCTATTTTTCGGTAGGCAGCCTTGAGCCCCCTTTTCGAAAAGCATTATGTGAAGCGATTGGTGCACCCGAATTATATGAGCTGAGCATGGAAAGCGATGAAGAAAGCGGAATCAGGTTTAAAACGGCCGTCCGGCTGGCTTTCCTCGAAAGAGATTTTCATGAATGGCAGGAGATATTCGCTGAATTCGAGGCCTGCGCAGAACCAGTGCTGACCTTCACCGAAGCGGCCGAGCATCCCCAATTGAAGGGGAGGGGAATGATCGTCGAGGTACCTGACGGAAAAGGGAATGTCCAGAGGCAAATCGCCTGCCCGATCAAAACATCGGTTTTCACCCCTGAATATAAACATGCAGGCTTGGAGCCAGGACAAAACAACGCAGAAATCCTTCGCACCCCCAATCGCTAAATAAAAATGTAAAGGCTATCACTTTTCTGGGTTTTTTTGGAAGGTGATAGCCTGTTTTTTTTGAATGCCGGAAAAAGCAGGGGGAGGGTCGATATGATCGTTCGGTTCGAAGTGAAGCGGGAGGAGAACAATTATCCTCTTATCATTTGTGGAAAGCAACATATTCCCACTGTGAAAATTTACTAGTTATAACCAGTGTGGGCAGGGTATCAGAGTAGCATCCTGGTAAGGAAATCGCTGGTAAGGAGGGTTAGTTAAATATGTTTGGTCTCTCTGATATCATTAAATTTCTATTTTCCTTTTTTTTGATCATGCCGATCGTTACACTGATACATTTGAGTGGGCATATTTTCTTTGTTACGATCTTTGGGGGATCAGAAAAGAAGATCTTGATCGGGTGTGGAAATAAGCTTTTCGCCTTTCGGAACATAGAAGTGAGGAAATATTATTTTTGGAATGGGACTTGCGAGTTCAAGGGTTTGAAACATGATAATCGATTGACGAATACCCTGATCTATTTAGGGGGGGCTATCTTTAATTTGATCAGCATGCTGATCATATATAGCTTAGTGTATCAGAATATCCTGGACAGCTCGGTAATCTGGTATCAATTTATCTATTTTTCTTTTTATATTATGTTTTTCTCCCTGTTTCCGATGTATTTCTCGGACGGATCGCCTAGTGATGGGAAGGCTGCGGAATTAGCCTTGAGGAATAAGCTGGAAGATAGGGTGACGGATGATATATTCGTGAAGAAAATGGAGGATGAAGATGATAGCTGCAAGTAAAAAGGGAACGTGCAGATGGCCGTTCTTTTTTTTTTGCCTTTCCTTAGTACGCAATTACTGAAAAAAGGCATCTGTATACATCCCAAAAGGTTGTATCAGATGCCCGATGAATTAATGGTTAAAATGGATATTCGCGATAGTGTGTTTGAAGGGAAATCCATTTCGTAACAGTGAATTCTTCGACAATCCATGGGCTTCCGAATCTGCCTAAACCACTCATTTTGTTCCCGCCGAATGGTATGTTCGTTCCATCATTAACGGTTTGATCATTGATGTGTGTCATTCCGCTGTCGATTTGTAACCCTAAGCGTTCGCCCTTTTCCAGATCAGAAGTGAAGATAGCCGAACTTAAACCATAAATGGTGTCATTGGCGATATCAATGGCTTCTTCATCCGTTTCTGTTCGAATGATGGACACGACAGGAGAAAACATCTCTGTTTGTGCGATTTTATCCGAGTTCTGTACATCCCGGAAAATAGTTGGTGTCAGCACATTGCCAATGCGTTTTCCCTCAAGTGCAACATTGACCCCAGCAGCTTTAGTTTCCTCGATGATTTGTTGTACTTTTTCTAATTGACGCTCATTGACAAGTGGTCCAATGATTGTTTTAGGATCTAATTGGTCACCAAATGGAAGAGCTTTTGCACGTTCAACGAATTTTGCAGTAAAGTCTTCGTAAAGGTCTTTATGCACGATTATGCGGTTAATGCACATGCAAATCTGTCCTTGGTGAATGTACTTCCCGAAGATTGCAGCATCAACGGCTCGGTCCACATCTGCATCCGATAATACAATGAAAGGATTATTACCGCCGAGCTCCAGCGCAACTCGTTTTAGGTTTTTCCCTGCAATGGCCCCGATGTGCTGTCCAACAGGAGTAGAGCCTGTGAAGCTGATTAATTTAGGAATCGGGTTTGTCAGCATGCCATCACCGATTTCTTCCAGGTCAGTAAGGATCATATTAAAGACCCCTTTTGGAAGACCGGCATATTCAAATGCTGCAGCGATGATGATTCCTCCAGTAAATCCAACTTGAACGTCCGGTTTATGAACGACTGCATTTCCTAATGCAATGGCTGGTGCGATGGTTCTCATTGACAAGTTCATCGGAAAGTTAAACGGAGATATTGAAGAGATAACTCCTAGTGGCAGACGATGTATATGATTGACTTTATGCTCTATAGCTGACGGAACCTCATGCATTTGATATATTTCATCCACCATGTTAGTAGATTCTTCGACTATTTCCATAGTAAGCTGAAATTCAACGTTTGCTTTAATAAGCGATCCACCTGTTTCACGGGAAATGATTTCAACGATTTCATTCCGGTTTTCCTGTAGGAATTCACCAACTTTAAGCAGGACCTGACGACGTTTTTCGGCTGATGTTTTTGCCCAACCTTTTTGAGCATTCTTTGCTATTTCAAATGATTCTTCGAGCTGTTTTGATGTAGCCAAGCTCACATTTGAAATAACGGCATTATTGTATGGGTTTAAAATATTATATCTGCGTTGACTTAAGCCTTCCATCCATTCCCCATTGATGAAGCTTTTGTTTAGATCCTTGAATTTCTCCATTTTGAACACCCCTTTATGTTGTAAACAAATATATTTTACTGCTGTTTGTATCATATATAAAATATCTATATAATTAAGTTTATATACGATATACATATATATCAGAGGTGCCAATATGGATATTAGACAATTACGATATTTTCTCATTCTTGCAGAAGAAGGCCAGGTTTCCCGTGCAGCCAAAAAGTTGAATATGTCACAGCCGCCATTAAGCCAGCAGCTCCGCCTTATGGAAGAAGAATTAGGGACTACTTTACTTGAGCGAAAAAGGAACGGTAAAAGTATGGAGTTGACCGAAGCTGGGAGGGTACTTTACGAGAAGGCTAAGGATATGCTGCAATATTTCGAGGACTCCTTGCTCGAAGTGAAGGAAACGGGTGAGGGAATTAAAGGTACACTTTCAGTAGGTTCCGTACTTGCGTATATGTCTTATTTACCTGATAAAATTAATAGTTTCAAGAAAAAATATCCTTCCGTTTCCTTTAAAATATTCGCAGGAGATCCATATGAAATAAGTAATTATTTGGAGAATCAGGATATCGAACTTGCCATTGTTCATTTACCTGTCGAGATGAAGGGTCTTTCCAGTTTGAACTTAGGACAAGTGCCCAATGTTTTTGTTGTACCTGAGGATTGGGACAGCTTCACTTCGAGAGATAGGGTTCATTTAAAGGATATTGAAAACATCCCATTGCTTTTAGTGCATAGGGAAAAAGGACCGGGGATTTACGAGGAAATTATCGAGGAATTTAAAAAGCGGGAAATACAGCTAAATATTTTATGCGAATGCCATGATGTAAATGTTCTGCTCTCTCTGGTTGCAGCTGGAGTTGGGGCGAGTATTGTTCCGAAATCAGCTGTTTCACCCCATATTATAAAAGGAGTGAAAGTGCTGGATATTATCGATTCTTCAATTCAATCGAATATAGCCTTGGTTTTTAGACAAGATCGTTATCTTTCCAAAACGGCAAAACATTTTATTGAGTTGTTTTGAAGAAAAGCTAGGCCTTCCTAATGCCTAGCTTTTACTTTATATTTAAGGATGAATCATTCCCATACTTCTTTTGCTACATCAACGACGAATTTCAGTTTTTCCCATTGCTGTGCTTCGGTTAGCTTGTTGCCGTGATGTGTGGAGGCGAAGCCGCATTGGGGGCTTAAGCATAATTGTTCGAGCGGAACGAAGTGCGAGGCTTCTTTAATGCGTGCCTTAACAGCTTCCTTGTCCTCGATTTCCCCATTTTTTGAAGTGACGACACCCAGTACGACCCGTGCACCGCCATTTGGAATGTATTCTAATGGTTTGAAATCCCCAGAGCGTTGATCATCATATTCCAAGAAGAATCCATCCACTTTTTCTTTTGCCAATAAAGTTGGGGCGATACGGGCATAGCTTCCTTCAAACGCCCATGTCGACTGGTAGTTTCCGCGACATAGGTGGGTAGTGACGATAAGGTCTTCTGGTTTGCCTTCCAATGTGCCATTAATGACCCGAAGTGCAAGACCAATTAATTGTTCCCTCGTATATTTTCCATCCTTGAACTGGAAATCCGGAGCTGAAAGTCTGGCAATATATACATCATCCAATTGAAGATAACGCACACCTGCTTCATAAAAGGCTTTCAAAGCATGCTGATAGGCTTTGATGATATCATTTGCATAGTCTTCAATATCAGGGTAGACGTCTTCATTATGAATGCCTGCAGCAAATAATTGATTCGGACTGGGGATGGTTTGCTTGGCAACGGCACGTCCGTTCACGATTTTGTTCAATTCAATGAAATCACGAATGAAGGGATGTTCAGGGTTGAATGAAACCTTCCCGGTATTGCGAACATTATATCTCTCTGTTTCCACACCATCGAATGTGAGGCCTTTTTCAGTTACATATCCCTCGATGCCATTTAAATGTTCGAGAAAGTCAAAGTGCCACCATGTTCGTCTGAACTCACCGTCCGTAACGGCCTCTAAACCAACTTCAATTTGTTTATCGACGATCCGTTTGATTTCTTCGGTTTCAATTTCACGAAGCCGTTCAGCTGAAATGGTACCTTCCTTAAAGTCCTTTCTGGCAATATGTAATCGTTCCGGTCTTAATAAACTTCCGACGTGGTCCGCCCTGAATGGTGCTTTCGTTAATGTGATTGACATGTTGATTCCTTCTTTCCTTTTAAAAATAAAAAACCTCTTCTTAAAAATAAGAAGAGGTGTTGGCAACAAAGCTATATACTCTTCTTATCTTCAAGTTTTTACACTTCTGGAATTAGCACAGTACAAGATCAGTCTGTTGCTGAGGCATCAAAGGGCCAGTCCCTCCACCTCTCTGGATAAGAGTTGTCTATTAAATTAACTATGACTATACAGGTAGTTTTTATGAAGGTCAAGGGGTGGAGCTGGAATATTTCGAATATACCGGTTATTAATCCGGGCTGAAATGTTAACGGCATCAGGGAATCCGGCATATGCTTTGAGTGGGGAGGAATGCAAGGATGAGTCCATTCAAAAATGGCATACCGATTACGGTAACTGAAGACATGATAGAGAGAATCATAAAAATGAAATCATCTGGTCAGGATATTAAAGTCGAGATTACGCCAAGGCACATTGTGCTTTCCGGTACGATGGAAGTGAAAAAAATGATGTTTAAGAAAAACGTGGCTTTCCGGATTACATTAAAACCGGTTCATGTGGAAAAAAGAACGATTTCATTTGAATTAGTGGAAATGGAACCCATTGACAGGAATTTCATCAACCAAAGGATATTTAACAGACCGCCATTTTTTGAATATGAAAAAAGAGCAATCAAAATGAATGTTAATGCTTGGAGCATCGTGAGGAAAATTCCGATTGGCACAATTAAATCGTATGAACTCGCCGAAGGTGCATTGAAAATGAAACTTTCTATATGATTTAAGGGGATATTTTACATATATCCTTAGCCGTAACCTATAAAGGGTTTGCCAGGTATGATAGTGTTAAGATGTCATGGTTCATGAAAAAATGTGTTTGATAAATCAAGCTCTTTAAAATATACTAAATGACTTGAAGTTTTGAGTTTTTCTGGGAATGAGGAGGATAATGATGGATCAGAAGATTTTGCCTGCTTCAGCAAGCATGAAGGATTTCGAAAGATTTCTAGAAAGTTCCTATGAAATAGGTGTGTTTCTTGATTTGCATATCTCACAATTGAAAAATGTAAGTATGATGGCAAAGCAGCATAATAAGAAAATGATTTATCATGTCGATTTGATCCATGGCATAAGAAGTGATGAGTACGCGACGGAATTCATTTGTCAGGAATATAACCCCTATGGGCTGATTTCGACTAAATCAAGCGTTATATTGAAGGCGAAGCAAAAGGGGGTCATTGCCATCCAGCGAATCTTTTTAATAGACTCACATGCGCTTGAGAAAAGTTATAAGCTGGTGCAGAAAACAAAGCCGGATTATATCGAAGTATTGCCGGGCGCCATGCCATGGATGATAAAAGAAGTGAAGGAACGATTGCAGACACCGATTTTTGCAGGCGGCCTCATACGTACTTCGGATGAAGTCCTGAATGCCCTTGATGCCGGGGCGTCGTCAATCACCACTTCAAAAACTGAATTATGGGATATCGTCTAATAGGGAAAAATTGAAAAAAATTACAGAATAATAGATTAATTTTTCATAAAATATTGACAGCGTTTTCATAACCTAGTATATTTTACAGTACAAGTTAATATATGTGACGGAGACTAGGAGATTCACAACAGATCTATTCATAATTTTTTTATGAAGATGGTTCTGCTGTGGATCTCCTTTTATTTGTTGGCAAGGTTTAAAAAATTATCAGGGGAGGGGTTTTATCATGACTCCATTTTGGGGAGAAGTGTTAGGCACGATGATTTTAGTTTTATTCGGAGCAGGTATTGGGGCAGGTTCATCCTTAAAGAGTTCCTATGCAAAAGATGCCGGCTGGATCGTTATCACGATTGCATGGGGATTGGCTGTTACCATGGGTGTTTTTGCAGTGGGTTCCATAAGCGGGGCGCATTTAAACCCGGCGGTCACAGTAGGGTTTGCCATTATTGGAGAATTTCCATGGAGTGATGTGCCCGGTTACATCGTTGCCCAGATGATTGGCGCGATACTCGGCGCAACTCTAGTATTCCTGCACTATTTGCCACACTGGAAAGCTACGGATGATCCAGGGGCGAAGCTTGGTGTGTTCACGACTTCACCTGCAATCCCGCACACATTTTCAAATCTATTAAGTGAGATGATTGGAACTTTCATCCTTATTCTTGGTCTATTATTTATAGGGGCCAATGATTTTACAGAGGGTCTAAACCCATTCGCAGTCGGGTTATTGATTGTCGTGATCGGGATGTCACTTGGGGGAACGACAGGATACGCCATTAACCCGGCCCGCGACCTGGGGCCGCGCATCGCTCACTTTTTGCTGCCGATACCTGGTAAAGGCAATTCCAACTGGGGCTATTCATGGATTCCGGTCGTTGGACCGATTGTAGGGGGTTCACTTGGTGCCGTTTGTTATAAAGCATTCTTTATGGGGGAAATAACGGCAGGATTTTGGTCTGTTATGGGTGCAAGCCTGGTACTATTGATAGTAGCCTATGCTTTTGGTAAAAAACAGTCACATGAAATGGATAGCAGAAATATCGCTAGTTAATTAAAAGGAGGGGCATACACAATGGAAAAATACATTTTATCATTAGATCAAGGAACAACAAGTTCGAGGGCGATTTTATTTAATGAAAAGGGGGAAATCGTCCATTCCTCCCAAAAGGAATTTACACAGCATTTCCCTAAACCAGGCTGGGTCGAGCATAACGCCAATGAGATTTGGGGATCGATCCTGGCGGTGATCGCCGGTGTACTATCTGAATCCGGTGTAAAGCCAGAGCAAATTGCCGGTATCGGGATCACCAATCAGCGTGAAACGGCAGTCGTTTGGGATAAGGAAACAGGTACGCCTGTCTATAATGCGATTGTATGGCAGTCCAGGCAAACAAGTGGAATCTGTGATGAGTTGAAGGAAAAGGGACTTAATGATTTATTCCGGGATAAAACGGGATTGTTGATAGATGCCTATTTTTCCGGAACGAAAGTGAAATGGATCCTCGATAATGTGGAAGGGGCACGGCAAAAGGCAGATGAAGGCAAGCTGTTATTCGGTACCATCGATACTTGGCTGATCTGGAAGCTATCAGGAGGCAAGGCTCATGTAACGGACTATTCCAATGCATCCCGGACATTGATGTACAATATCCATGAACTGAAATGGGATGAAGAACTGCTTGAGATATTGACTGTACCAAAGTCGATGCTGCCGGAAGTGAGGCCTTCCTCTGAGGAATATGCACGTACGATCGAATATCATTTCTTCGGCCAATCGATTCCGATCGCCGGGGCAGCCGGTGATCAGCAGGCAGCATTATTCGGCCAAGCCTGCTTTAATGAAGGAATGGCTAAAAATACGTATGGAACAGGCTGTTTCATGCTCATGAATACAGGAACCAAGGCTGTCAGCTCCGAACACGGACTATTGACGACCCTTGCTTGGGGCTTGAATGGGAAGGTCGAATATGCACTTGAAGGCAGTATATTCGTAGCTGGCTCCGCCATCCAATGGCTCCGCGATGGCCTGCGGATGCTGCATGATGCCAAGGACAGCGAGGCCTATGCAAAACGGGTGGAAAGTACGGATGGAGTATATGTGGTACCGGCCTTTGTAGGACTTGGAACTCCATATTGGGACAGCGAAGTGCGGGGAGCCGTTTTTGGTTTGACGCGCGGCACATCAAAAGAACATTTCATTCGCGCCACACTTGAATCACTTGCGTATCAAACGAAGGATGTCCTTGATGCAATGGAGGCGGATTCAGGAATCGAGCTGCAAACATTAAGAGTGGATGGCGGGGCAGTCAAGAATGACTTCTTGATGCAATTCCAGGGCGACTTATTACGTGTGCCCGTCGAGAGGCCGACCATAAACGAAACTACAGCATTAGGTGCTGCATACTTAGCAGGCCTTGCTGTCGGGTATTGGAAGGATCAAGAAGAAATCTCCCGGCAATGGGCGGTAGACAAAACTTTTGAACCATCCATGGAAGAGCAAGAAAGTGAAAAATTATATGAAGGCTGGAAGAAAGCCGTACATGCCGCTATGGCGTTTAAATAAAAAACAACATGTATCCTTTCTCAAATGAGCTGGAGTATGCTATAATGAAATCAAGTTAATAACTCGGCCGGAGAACAGGAGAGACCATGAATGCGTTATCGTTAATTCGATAATGTGCATTTATGGTCTCTTTTTTTGTTTTTAACGGCAGATTAGGGATATTAATATCTATATAACTTATGCGAACAAATGAACCAATTGAATATAATGATCGAATTCACGAGTAAACCATGTGAATTCACGAGTAAATGTGGAGAATTCACGAGTAAATAGTGCGAATTCACGAGTAAAAGTGCAGAATTCACGAGTAAACGCAGAATTCATACAAAAAAACAATAGAATGCAATACTTAAAGGAGGAGTCAGGCATGAGGTTTTCAAATATATATCGGGAAGAAACGGTCGAAACTCTGAAGAAAGAGAAATTTGATGTGGTTGTCATTGGTGGGGGAATTACCGGTGCAGGGATCGCCCTGGATGCTACGACCCGTGGGATGAAAGTGGCTTTGGTTGAAATGCAGGATTTTGCTGCAGGTACTTCAAGCCGCTCGACAAAGCTTGTTCATGGCGGATTGCGGTATTTGAAGCAGTTTGAAATAAAAATGGTTGCCGAGGTTGGTAAAGAGCGAGAAATCGTATATGAGAATGGACCGCATGTGACCACGCCGGAATGGATGCTGTTACCGATGCATAAAGGAGGCACCTTCGGGAAATTCAGTACTTCGATTGGGCTTCGGGTCTATGATTTCCTTGCAGGGGTTAAGAAATCTGAACGCAGGAAAATGCTTTCGGCGGATGAAACACTAAAACGGGAGCCTCTCGTTAAGAAAGAGGGACTGAAGGGCGGAGGCTATTATGTTGAATATCGGACAGATGATGCACGTCTTACGATTGAAGTCATGAAGGCGGCTGTCGATAAAGGTGCAACACCGATAAATTATACAAAAGTAGATAAATTGTTATATGAAAACGGTAAGGTGAACGGAGTCCAAGTGGCCGATTTGCTTTCAGGTGATGCTTATGAAATATACGCAGACAAAGTTATTAATGCAGCAGGTCCGTGGGTGGATTCCATTCGTGAGAAGGACCAGTCAAAACAAGGGAAGACGTTGAAGTTATCCAAGGGTGTTCACGTGGTCATCGACCAATCGAAATTCCCGTTGAAGCAGGCCCTTTATTTTGATACGCCTGATGGACGGATGATTTTTGCCATCCCGAGAGCCGGTAAAGCTTATGTAGGGACTACGGATACTTTTTATGATGGTGATCCTGCAGTGCCGACCGTTACTTCCGAAGACCGTGCCTATTTATTAAAGTCCATACATTATATGTTTCCAGAAGTGAACATTACGGATGATGATATCGAATCCAGCTGGGCTGGGGTAAGGCCTTTGATTCTTGAAGAAGGGAAAGACCCTTCTGAGATATCAAGGAAAGATGAAATCTGGGAGTCCGAATCTGGCCTCATCACGATTGCGGGTGGGAAATTGACCGGTTATCGTAAAATGGCAAAAACGACGGTCGACCTTTTGGCAGGGAAGCTTGCCGAGCAGTCCAATAAAAAATACCCAGCCAGCAGCACGAAAGGAATGCCGATTTCCGGAGGGGATGTCGGGGGATCAAGCAACTTCTCCGATTATATCAAGCAACATGTTCAAATGGGAGTTGACTCAGGGCTCGCTGTAAAGGACTCCGAAGAGATATTGGCCATGTACGGGTCCAACGCACCTGTGTTATTCGATATCGCCAAAAACGAAGGAGACGGAGGAGCGAACAGCGGCCTTCCAAAGAAATTGTTCGTACAGCTGAAATACGCAGTGGATCATGAAATGGCCGCAACTCCAGTGGATTTCTTCTTCCGCAGGACGGGGACATTGTTATTCGATATCGATTTGGTCCAAACGCATAAACATGCAGTGATCGATTATATGGCAGGATATTTTGGATGGACGGAATCAACAAAAATGGAGAGAACCAATCAATTGGAACAGGAAATATTGGGTGCGATTAAAGTATCTTGACCATTATGCAAAAAACATGACGCCGGCGGAATCGCTGGCGTTTTTTTTGTATTCAGAGTGTGATTATCGGGGCATATGCAAGTGGAAAAATAAAAATGTTCATGTTAGTTTTCCTGACGCGAAAAACTATTGTTTAATCCATTAAGATGAAATATAATCGATGAAAGATAAGTTTGAATTTTCTAAATTTAATTTAAGGGGGAAATTGATTGTCTGATTTTATTACGGCTTTAAATGGGGTTTTATGGAGTACGCCAGTCATTTATATATTATTGGGAGTAGGTTTAGTATTTTCTATTTTAACCCGGTTTCTGCAAGTAAGGCATATTAAGGAAATGGTCATTTTGATGTTCCAAGGCAAAAGTTCGGAAGCTGGCGTTTCTTCATTCCAGGCCTTATCCATAGCCCTTTCGGGTCGGGTCGGTACAGGTAATATTGCAGGAGTGGCTACGGCTATCGCTTTTGGTGGCCCCGGTGCCGTTTTTTGGATGTGGGCAATCGCCTTCATAGGAGCGGCCAGTGCATTTGTGGAATCCACTTTAGCTCAAATTTATAAAGTCAAACAAGACGGTCAATATCGAGGGGGACCAGCCTATTATATTGAAAAAGGGATAGGGTGGAAGTGGTTTGCTGTCCTTTTTGCATTTGCAGCCCTTATAGCCATGGCCATCCTTATGCCAGGTGTTCAATCCAATTCGATTGCTGCCGGGGTGGAAAATGCATTCGGCATCAAACCGGTATTCACTGGTTTGGCCATCGTCCTTTTACTTGGCTTCATTATATTCGGCGGTGTAAAACGGATAGCTAATGCTGCAACCTTAATCGTGCCTTTCATGGCCCTGGGTTATATATTGCTATCTGTTGTCATCGTCCTAATGAATATCACAGAATTACCAGGAGTCATCTCTTTGATATTCAGAAGTGCCTTCGGGTTGGATTCTGCATTTGGGGGAATCATTGGCATGGCGATAGCTTGGGGAGTGAAACGCGGCGTTTATTCGAATGAGGCCGGCCAAGGGACAGGAGCTCATCCGGCAGCTGCGGCTGAAGTATCACATCCGGCAAAGCAGGGTCTTGTTCAAGCATTCTCGGTTTATATCGACACATTGTTCGTTTGTTCCGCTACGGCCTTCATGATTTTATTTACAGGCATGTATAATACACAAGCGGAAAATGGTTCATATATCGTCAATAATTTGGGAGATGTGACACCTGGTCCAGGGTATACACAAGCGGCAATCGATAGTGTAATCCCAGGTTTTGGTGCTGGATTTGTTGCAATCGCCCTTTTCTTCTTCGCCTTTACGACGATCATGGCCTACTATTATATCGCTGAAACCAATATCGCCTATTTAATGCGCAACCGGAATGGTAAATCGGCCATGTTCGCCTTGAAGCTGATCATCCTGGCGGCCAGTTTTTACGGATCCGTGCGTACGGCAGAGTTGGCTTGGGCATTAGGGGATGCGGGTTTAGGCATTATGGTATGGCTCAATGTCATTGCCATTTTAATTCTTGCTAAACCGGCGCTCATTACGTTAAAGGATTACGAAAAGCAAAAGAAGGCAGGAATCGATCCGGTTTTCAATCCAAAAGCTTTAGGCATAAAAAACGCCGATTTTTGGGAGCGTGAATACACCGGCGACAAGGAAAATGTTTCTTGAGGGGGAAAATGCTATTAAATTAATTTAATATAAGAAGATACATGAAAAACCAGCTCAAGTTATTTACGAGCTGGTTTTTCATGGTTTTGCGATAACTAGGGGCGATTATATGTTAGCTAAATTAGCTCAAGAAATTGTGAATATAACAGGTGAAGTAATCGGCAAAATGATGTGCTTATCACGGATAAAGACGGAATGGTGCTTGGTTCAAGCGATAAGTCGATTCTTATTGGGGGCACTCCGCAAAGTGGAAGAACCATTGAAACTCTGGGTCTAAGCAAACTATCGAAAGAGGAAATCATGGATTTCGTTCTCACTGGGACGCCTAAAGTTTCCGTATAAGGTGAGTCTAACCCTTTAGAAAGACAATGTATAAGGAGAGAAGAAACCGGCAGACCTCGCCGCGTTTCTTCTCTCCTTCGCTTTATTGAATCACCTGAACTCAAAAACGGGACGTTCTTTAAGATCTCTGCTTTATAAGCTGTAAGTCGATGTATAGTTGCATTCTCGAATGAAAGTCATCAAAATCGATTGAGGTGAGATCGGTTATTTGATTCAATCTATATTTCAATGTGTTGGTATGAATGTAAAGTTGTTCCGATGTCGGTTTGATCCGGCAATTGTTCAAGAGATATATTTCCAGTGTTTGAAGGAGTTTGGTTTGGCTTTCCAGGTCCTTCTTTTGAAGAATTTCTAAATCCGTATTGATATAATTCGTTTTAGTATGATGGTTGGAGATCATTTCGAGGTAACGGAAAATCCCAAGCTTGCTATATTGGAAGGGAAGCTGTTCGGGTTCACCGATGAATTTGGCTGCGTTGATCACTTCCAGGGCTTCGAGATAGGATTTTCTTAATTGAAGAATCGAAGAGTACTCATTTCCGATTCCCGGGAATACCTTTTTGTCAGTGAATTGGGAAAGAACGGTGTTCGTTAAATCATTGGCGCTATCGGTAAGCAGGTCTTTCCCTTTTCCATTGCTGCCAATAAGGACGATGATCTTCAATTGGTTTGTGAATACATGGGTAAAATGATTCAGCGCATTGGCGAACAGACTGACTGTATCCGCTAATTCATCGAAATGTTCCGCATCTGATTGAGCGATGGTAAAGACATTGACAAGGAAAGTTTCCGGAATGAGAAGACTCATATTGGCGGCTTCCCATTTTATTTGGTTTTCCGTTTGATAGACTTCGTCAATGACCTTTTGATAAAACTCATTTTTTTCTTCATCTTTTTTCATGTTTATCTGTTTTTTCTGATAAAGGAGCTTGCCGATATGATGGGAAACTTCGTGTAAAAATTCCAGATCGGAATCAGTCATCATTTCCGTTTCTTGGACCCAAATGAACCCGAAGACCTGTCCTTTATGAACGGCGCTCACAACGACCCTTTGATTTAACCCGATTTCCTCGATTTGTTTCACCCTAAAGGGATGCTCCACTGTTTTAAGCTGTTCGACAATGCCCTCATCCATGAATTTTTCCAGGATTGGAATCGGCCAATGCTTTGTGAAGATGGTTTGCCGATTGGCTTGGTCGAAGTGTTCGATATAATATGAACTATATGCCAGCAATAAAAATTGGTCATTTTCGATGACGACTGGTTTTTTTAAATAAGTGCTGACCATATCCGTTATATCGTTGATGTTTGTGAGTGTCAGGATTTTTTCTAATGACATATATGGCCCCCTGCAATTTTTTGAAGTATATGACAACTTAGTTTAATAATACTTTTAAACTAATGATGTGTATAGGGGCAAGAACAAAGAAGGAACGGTATATGAAAAAATACCGTTCCTTTTAGGGGTTTTATTTTTGTTTTAAAGTTTTTTCGAATTCTTCGAATTTCGCTTCTACTTCTTTTGATGGTTTCGCTGTTAGAAGACTGACCAGGATGATGGCAATCAAGCTTGCGCCAAAACCAGGAATCATTTCATAAAGCGTATCGGATAATCCTGCCATCGACCAGAAAATTACAGTAGCGGCACCAACGATCATCCCGGCTAAAGCGCCCCATCTTGTCATTCGTTTCCAGCAGAGGCTCAGTATGACCAATGGACCGAATGAAGATCCGAATCCAGCCCATGCATATCCGACAAGTCCAAGGATCGTGTCATTCTGTTCCCAAGAGAGAATGAGCGCTATGACGGATATGGCCAGTACGGAAAGTCTGCCCAGGAAAACAAGCTCTTTATCTGAAGCGGAACGACGGAAGAAAGTTTTGTACATATCCTCCGTTAAAGAGCTGGCCGTAACCAAAAGCTGCGAAGAAATCGTGCTCATGATGGCTGCCAGTATCGCTGAAATCAAGAAACCAGTGATAAGCGGGTGGAATAGTATTTCCCCTAACTCTATGAAAATCGTTTCAGGATCAGCTAACTTCAGGTCGTTCTGATGAAAATACGTGATACCGATGAATCCAGTCAGCATGGCACCGATACTGGAGAAAATCATCCAGCCCATCCCGATAGTACGGGCTTTCTTGATTTCTTTAATAGAACTGATCGCCATAAAGCGGACGATGATATGCGGCTGTCCGAAGTAACCCAGTCCCCAAGCAAATAATGAGATGATTCCTAAAAAGCTCGTCCCCGTGAAAATATTCAACAGAGCAGGATCAATGGAACGTGGCGTGTCGATCGCAGGACCGAAACCGCCAACATGGAAAAGGGTGACGATCGGTACAAGAACCAAGGCGACAACCATGATGATCCCTTGAACAAAGTCTGTCCAGCTTACTGCCAGGAATCCACCGAATAAAGTATAGGCAACGGTGACGCCTGTTAAGATCCATAGGCCTGTATGGTAATCAAGGCCAAATGTACTTTGGAATAAGACTCCGCCGGATACCATTCCGGAAGAAACGTAAAAGGTAAAGAATACGAGGATAACCAAAGCCGAAATGAGCCTTAAGATCTGTGAGCCCTCGCCAAAACGATTTTCCAGAAAAGCGGGAATCGTAATCGAGTTATTGGCGACTTCCGTATAGGTTCTCAATCTAGGTGCAACATACAGCCAGTTCATATAGGCTCCTAATGTGAGACCGATTACAATCCAGATTGAACTTAGTCCTGTTGCGAACATGGCACCAGGCATACCCATTAGAAGCCAACCGCTCATATCCGCGGCACCGGCGCTCAATGCAGTGACAGCAGGTCCAAGACCCCGGTCGCCCAGCATATAATCATTTAAATTGGAAGTCCTTTTGTATGCGAAGTAACCGATGAGAAGCATGCCAGCCATGTAAATGCTGATCGAAATTATTAATGCGTAATCCATAAAAGACTCCCTTCGTGATGAAATTTATAATTTTTTTGTTTTAAAAGAGGAAGCAACCTATTTGTCACTTCCTCCATTTAACTTCATTTTGGTTTCCGTATCCAGAATGGAGGATACGGAAACCATAGGGATTTCAAATCATCTTCCAAATTGCTCAATGGAACATTATCAGAATGTTTCGGATGTTGTTTTTGCTTGCATATGAAGCTGCAAGTAGTCCGGTCCGCCTGCCTTGGAATCAGTTCCTGACATGTTGAACCCGCCGAATGGCTGATAACCTACGATTGCACCAGTACAGCCGCGGTTGAAATACAAGTTCCCGACATGGAATTCTTCGCGTGCTTTTTCCATGTTAAGGCGATTTGTCGTAATGACAGCCCCAGTCAAACCATATTCAGTGTTATTGGCAATCTCAAGTGCTTCGTTAAAGTCCTTGGCTTTTGTGAAGGCAACGACTGGTCCGAAGATTTCTTCTTGCATCAAGCGGCCTTGCGGATCGACATCGGCAACGATTGTCGGTTGAACGAAGTAGCCTGTAGAGCTATCTCCTTCTCCTCCAGTCAGAATGCGTCCTTCTTCGTTCCCAATTTCAATATAGCTCATGATTTTGTCAAAAGCAGCTTGATCGATAACCGGTCCCATGAAATGATTTTCTACAGGATTACCAACTGTAAGTTGTTTTGTTAATTCAACAGCGCGAGCTAAAACTTGATCATATACATCTTCAACGATGACAGCACGGGAACAAGCAGAACATTTTTGTCCAGAGAAGCCAAATGCAGATTTCACGATCGATTGAGCAGCCAATTCAAGATCTGCCTCTTTGTCGACGACGATTGTATCTTTTCCGCCCATTTCAGCGATGACACGCTTCAGCCAAATTTGGCCTTCGTTCACTTCTGAAGCACGTTTGTAAATGCGCAGACCTACATCACGTGAACCTGTGAAGGAGATGAAACGTGTTTTAGGATGATCGACCAGGTAGTCGCCGACCTCTGCTCCGCTTCCTGGAACGAAATTCAATACACCTGCTGGAAGGCCTGCTTCAAGCATCACTTCAACGAATTTCGCAGCAACGATAGGAGTAGTAGAAGCTGGTTTCAACAGGATTGTGTTCCCGGTAACGATAGCGGCAACAGCTGTACCTGCCATGATCGCAAATGGGAAGTTCCAAGGAGAAATGATGATTCCTACTCCTAATGGAATGTAATCATAGCGGTTGAATTCTCCCGGACGGCTTTGAACAGGCACACCATCTTTAAGAGTAAGCATTTGACGAGCATAGAATTCAAGGAAATCGATTGCTTCCGCTGTATCAGCATCAGCCTCATTCCAAGGTTTTCCCGCTTCTTTCGTCAATAACGCAGAGAATTCATGCTTGCGTCTGCGAATGATGGCAGCCGCTTTGAACAAAACGTCAGCGCGGATTTCTGGCTTCACTTTTTTCCAGCTTTCAAAAGCGGTAACTGCTTCCTGCATGGCTTTTTCAGCAAGGTCCCTATTCGCTTTCGATACGCGGCCGATGACCTCTTGCTTATCTGCAGGGTTGTATGAAACGATTTTCTCATCAGTCGTCACTTGCTCTGCACCGATATAAAGAGGGTAGTCTTGCCCTAAGTAGCCCTCTACAGTTTGAAGTGCTTCCTGATATGCTTTTTTGTTTTCCTCGTTTGTAAAATCAACAAATGGTTCGTGTTTATATGAAATCATTGATAATCACACCTTTTAATAGATTTTTTGTAGCAATTAATAATGTTGAAAGTATATTTAGCTTCTGACCATCCCTTTGAAGGCAAAGGCAATATTGGATGGCCTTTCTGCAAGCCTTCTCATGAAATATCCATACCAATCCAGACCATATGGTACATAGACGCGCATTTTGTAACCTTGCTTGACCAATTCGTATTGAGTCTTGTTCCTCATGCCATAAAGCATTTGGAATTCGAATTGTGTATTTGGGATGTCATATTTCTTGGCCAGCTCTTTTGTATATTCGATGATTTTGTCATCATGTGAGGCAATGGCCGTATAATTTCCGTTAAGAAGACTTTGCTTAATCAACTTTTTATAGTTTTCGTCTACATCATTCTTCTCGGGAAAAGCCACCTCAGGAGATTCCTTATAGGCACCCTTTACGAGACGCAGGAATGGCTTATATTGGCCAAGGTCCTCCAAATCTTTCTCTGTGCGGAATAAATATGCTTGTAGAACAGTACTTATGCAGCTGTATTTTTCTTTGAACTGTCTAAAGATATCGATTGTTGCCTGACAGCGAACTTCATCTTCCATATCGATCGTGACCATGACTTTATGTTTTTCGGCGGTATCAAGAATTTTCGTCATATTCTCAATCACTAGTTTATGATCGATATCAAGTCCCAAAGAAGTCATCTTCAGAGAAACCTGTGAATCAAGTTTTTCCCTGCTGATCATTTCGATCGTTTCGATGCATTCTGCAGTCCGTTCCAGAGTCACTTCCTTGGAATCAACGAATTCCCCAAGATGGTCGACTGTAACCGACAAGCCGCTATTATTAAGTTGTTTAATGAATTTAATGGAACTTTGGAAATCTGTTCCCCCAATGATCTTTCCAGCAGCAAAATTTCCTCCGCTTTTTTTAGCAATATTATTAAGCAGGTTATTCTTAGATAAAAATAAGAAAAAGTCCCTTGTAATGGCTTCCATATAAAGCGCACCCCCTAAGAAGATGTATTTCTTAAATTAAGCTTAAGGTTTTTCGACAATATTCTCAATGTTCTCAAAAAACAATAATTCTGTTATTTCTTTGTCGGTTTTGGACAAATGAAAAGGTTTACATTCCTGCAGATGAAACGAAGGTTTATCTTTTGACTTAAAGAGAAACGCTAGAGATAAAGCCTTTATTAGTAAGTAGGGCTTCTATGAATGCGTTTAAAAGTGGAAACTCGACCATAATCATCCAATGCGTTATAATGAACCTTATTTAACAGAATCGGTCAATGTTCGAAAAAAAACGATAAATGAAGCTTTCAGACTTAAAATCGGTGAAAAACCGCAAAAATAAGTGCATCGGTAAGCCGGGGAGGATAATGAATGGATGCTGTACTTGAAGAACTTAGAGAAACATCGGGATTGATAGTAGGATTAATAATGGCCCTGGTAATTATGGGTCTGATCGGTTATGCCCTTACGAATGTACATGAATCCATCGTTTCACCTGTGGTTCAGTTCATAAAGAAAATGGTCGGTCGAAAATAGCTCAAGCGGAATACATAACCTTTTGTCCCTAATCGATAACGCCCTTGTTAAAGAAAATCCCTGCAGGGTTTGTCTAAAAGGGACAAAGAGCCCCAAATATATACATATCAGCCGAGAATGAAGAAAATCCCCCGCTCCTAATGGAAGTGGGGGATTTTAATTCAGGGGATGTCGTTGAATCTCATATGAACTTTTTCACCTGAAAAGCTGGGGCCGTTGGAATGAAGGTTATTACCGAAATGAAAGCTTGGATTTGGGAGCATGGATAGAAGAGTATGAACAAGAATTGAAAAATAATTTAGCCCCGCCCATAAGCCAGGGCCTTTTTGTTTACAAATTAAAGTAGTCATCTGCCTTTGCGCCTGCATCTATACTTCGAACCGTCTTCATGATTTTCTTTAAAACCCCGGCTGACGGCACATACTTGGGATCACTGCAAACTCTGCTTATCGTATTGCGTGAAATTCCTGACGCACTTACAAACTCCTCTTGTGTATATCCGTGTTTATCGATTAATTTACCGACCTTGCTTCGCGGTTTTCTCTTCCCGAATCTAAACATTTGATAACCTCCTAGAATGATTTACTAGCAGTCTCGTCCAGCTTTCACAAAAATATACACATAGTTTCGCAAATGTTTGGGATACAAAATTGAAAAGCGGTTCCCGGGTTGGTTGTATGATGAAGTTTCAATTAATTTGAATTTATTTCCATTTAAATTATAATACTAAATAGACAGCGAACACAGACTGAATAATGTAAGTGAATGGCTAATTCATATGTACCTTAGGAGGCAATCATGGGAAGAATAGTTCATTTCGAAATTCATGTGAATGACATGGAACGGGCAAAGACGTTTTATGGAGAGGTGTTCGGATGGTCATTTCAAGACTGGAGTGATTATGCAGGGATGCCTTACTTTGGAGCAGTGACTGGCAATGAGAATGAACATGGTATCGATGGTGCTTTGATGCAGCGTCCTAGTGCTCCGCCGGAAACACACCAAGCGTTAAATGCATTTGCGTGTACCATTGGCGTGGAAAATTACGATTTAACGGAAGCTAAAATTATCGAGAATGGCGGCAAGCTAGCAATGCCCAAATTTGCCCTGCCCGGAATGGCCTGGCAAGGATACTATATCGATCCCGAAGGCAATACTTTTGGAATTCATCAACCTGATGTGAATGCAAAATAGAGTGGATAATAGTGAATTGAAACATGGAATCACGAGACACGGAAGCGATGCTTGATATTGTACGCAATATCTGTCTTGCACTGCCGGAAGCTGATGAACATATTGATGGTTTCGGTCACAATACTTTTAAAATCAATGGAAAATCCTTCGTGATTTCTGGTGAAAGCGAGAAAGGATTCAGCTTGTCGTTCAAGTCAGATCGAGAAACTCAAGAATTATTGCTGCAGAAAGAGAAATATTTCAAAACCCCATATATAGGTCGTCACGGTTGGGTTTCCATTCAAAATCCGGATAGGGAAGACTGGGATGAATTGACCTATCTAATTCAAGAAGGCTATTTACGTGCGGCACCGAAGCGTATGGTAAAGACATGGAATGAGTTGAACAAAAAGTGAAGAAAGGCGGACGATCTGCCTTTCTTTATTTTTTACGTGTAAGAGGGACTCCGGAATTTGGAAAATATAAAGAGAGGGATTGTTGTCTCTCATCAGAAGAACGTTTAAAATTAATAGTAGATTATTATTTGTATCTTAAAATAAGCAGCTAACTTTAAAGATTGCGAGAATCAATCAAGATTTGGTTGAAGGAAAGGTGTTTGGTTGAAGTGAAAGTTGAATCTTTTTTTTCTGAGAACATTAAAGCGGCACTTAAGAATGATCCACCCGGTGCATGGATGCCAGATCTGCCAGATGGTTGTATTCGCTTGAGTTCAGGCTATCCTGATCCTGCTCTCGTTCCTGCTGAGGAGCTCAAGGTAGCTGTAGCCAGACTTCTTGATGAGGAGCAGGATTTGCCGCTCCATTATCTCGGAAGTCCGCGAATTCCAAGACTAAAGCAGCAAATCCAGAAAAGGTTGGCAGAGCGTGGAATTTGCGTTTTGGAAGAACAGCTTTTGATTACATCAGGAGCTTGCCAGGGGATTGATCTTATTGCCCGCGTTCTTCTTGATGATAAAGCGGTTGTAGCGGTAGAGTCTCCCACCTACATGGAGGCTTTGGAGATTTTTCAAAACTATACGAAACGGATTATTAGTATACCTATAGATGAACAGGGACTCCAAACATACCGATTAAAGGAAATGCTGGATGAAAGGAAACGCACAGGTCAAACCCTCCCGCGTTTTGTATATACAATCCCGACTTTTCAAAATCCAACTGGAACGACTATGACAATTGAGCGCCGGAAGCATTTATTGGAGCTTTCCATCGAGTATGATTTCCTCATTCTGGAGGATGATGCTTACGGGGAATTATCCTTCGATAAAAATCCGGTCCCAATAAAATCTATTGATAAATGCGGGCGAGTCCTCCAAGTCGGGTCATTATCCAAGGTTGTTGCGCCAGGAATGCGGATTGGATGGATAGCGGGAGAAAGTGAATTCATCAAGGCTTTTGAGTGGTTTAAAAAAGATTTAGACCATCCATTTGCTCAAAGTTCAATGGCTGTATACTTAGAAAACACCGATTTTGAGAAACGGCTCGACCTTCTAAAAGATACGTATCGTTCTAAATGCACTGCGTTAATCCATTCGATGGAACAATTCCTTCCAGAATCCGTTTCCTGGTATGTTCCAGATGGCGGTTACTTTGTATGGGTGAGAATTCCAGGAGTGGATACATCGCAGTTATTATCACAGGCTCTGGCTGAGGGTGTTTCATATGTTCCAGGGAAATACTTTTTCTTGGATCAAAACGATGGAACCGAGTTTCTCCGGCTCTCGTTCAGTTATGCCAATGAGAAAGAAATGATCGAGGGAATACGAAGACTAGGACAGCTTATCGCATCTAGTTTGTCCTGAAGGATTGTTAGTTTGTTAATCTATAAGTTATTTCGCTGTTTTTGTACGCCTACTTCCTTAAAGGGGGTAGGTTTTTTATTCTTTATATCTGAGTTAATAAGCAAAATATTTTCTTCCGACCATGAGAGAGGAAAAGGCTCATACATTACGTTTAAAAAATCATGAAAATTTTATCGCAGTGATTGAAGAAATATTAGGGGGCAGTGGTGGACAAATTGACAAAAAGAAAAAACCCTTGATATATCAAGGGTTTTCGGAAATGGAGCATAGCGGGATCGAACCGCTGACCTCTACGCTGCCAGCGTGGGGAATGAAATGTCCTATAGTTTTCTAGGGTGTACTGAAATACACTTATATCAACCTTTTAAGGAGATTATAAAGGTTTATATGAACTGTAGTTTCCGATAGCTTTCAGTAGTATGTGACCACCATGTGACCAGAGTGTGACCAATATTTTAGTGTTAAAAAATTAACTTTTTGTATAGGTATCATAGGATTGTGAGATGTGATGGTATGCCAAATAGTAATAAAAGTAATTGTTATTAATTGTTAATTGTATCCCTTAGGTTTATCAGAGGTCCAGCAAATCATTAATCAGGTTAATTAGGAGTGACCTATAAAATTAAAATACATTTTCATAAAAAAAGAAATCCAGTACGTTCGTTTATTAAAGCAAATTCTTTTTGCAAGGTTGAATTGATAATTCAACATGAAAGTGGACTTTGAATACGAAATACCTTTATTGCAGGAGATTGTGTATGGTTGTTATGTATTTTTCTTTAATAATGGTAACAATTCCCTTTGGTGCGATGGTAAAATAGATAGAGATACGTCGAGATAAAGGGGAAACCAGATGAAAATTAGGATATTGCTTTTTTGTTCTCTTCTTCTCTTCTTAATATTTACTTCGAGGAGTCCCGCTTATGCTCATCCTGGAGGTACAGATTCGAGTGGAGGCCATACATGCCGAACAAACTGTGAAGATTGGGGATTACAGTATGGAGAATATCACTACCATAATACCGAAAATAGTAATGAAGACATCTATAATGAAGATATTTATGATGAGGGTACCTATGATGAAGGCTATATAGAAGGATACGATTATGCCTATTCATATACTTCCGTTTGCGAGGAAGTATATGATTGGGAATGGGAAGGTTCTCAAGATTTTGGTAACGGGTATGACGATGGTATCAACGATGGACATTATAAGGGTCTCGAGGTCTGCTTTGAAAACAGTTATCAGGTCGGTTATGACATCGGTTATGACGATTATGAGAATGGAAATGACTACAGTGAAGAACCAGTCGAAGATCAGCAACAAATAGATATAACATCTTACGGAAAGGGATATTCAAAGGGGTATGCAGATGCCGAAGGTGAAATGGTAGACAAGGATTCCACAGAAACTGATCTAGAAGCATCAATTTCTGCTTCCTCAGAAGATGATTCAGGAGAAGAGACTGATGGTAAGCCTTATGCTGAAGAAGATTTTTCGTATGATGATGCCTATGATGAGGGAAATGAAGTTGCTAAAAAAGGATATATCTATGATGAAAATAACTTTAATCTCAAGGAAGACCAGCAAGACATCTACCGTAATGGATACCGTGCAGGGTGGATAGCAGGGGGAGGGGGAACCGTCTTTGAACAAGTGTGGTTTTACTTGGTAGAAAAATTCCCCTATATCACTTTTCCGGTATCATCGGGAGTAGTGTTCCTTTTGGCATGGATCATTAAGAGAAGAAACAATAAAGTTTTCGATCCTGGTATTTGGTGTAGGTCTGTTCCTTGGATACTGAGTGTCATCGGTATCTTGTTTATTGTGATGTGGATAAGGCCTCTTCTTAATAGCGAGACAGAACCAACGATTTCAGTATATGAGGAAGAAGGAAATCCCTATTCCTACACAACTGAGGATTATGACTGTTCAGAATTTGATAACCAGGAAGATGCACAGTTGTTTTATGAAGCCAATGGGGGACCAGATGAAGATCTTCATGATTTAGACCGGGATGGGGACGGTATGGCTTGTGAGTGGGATTAAAAAAAGATGATTAATAGATATTCCTACAATAGCATGAATAAGTCAATATTCACTGAAGTATCAGAGTGGAAGAGCTGGATAACCCAACTAACAGGTGCTTTACTTCAATAAGGAAGGTTGCTGAGGCAGCCTTTTTCTTATGGCATTAACGGGGCAGTTTAGTTGAACAAGAACAAAGGGGAAATCCCATGATTCTAAGCGTTGTAAGCAACTGTAGGAGCAATCCCCCGACGAGTCGCCACCGCACAATTTTATTGGAGCATAAGCGCCTTGAAAGGTTCACTAAAGTTCACTATTGACCCCATTTTCATCTTGTTTTCCAACTATCCCAATTGAAAAACTATAAACGAGGTGTACACCATTTGAAATACATCGAGATTCCAACCCCAAAAGCTATAATTATTCTGACAGAATCAGAAGTCTTGCAATTATTAAAGCAGGATACGGAGTTATTCAGGACCGCTATCAAGCGTGGGAAATCATTCAAACGAGCGGATACCCAAGGACAAAGGGAGCGGTCAAAATACGAAAAGGAAGACACTCATTAGGCGAGTGTCTTTTTATTATAAAAAAGGATGATAAAATGGTTGAAAAGGGGGAAAAAGGAGTTGGTTGGGGTGAGGTTGTCTGAACGTAATTCTTTATATAAAAATAGATATTGGTTTTTAAAATTTGGAGATGAAAAAAGTCATCTGGAAAGCATACAGAATGGTATTTTGAGGTTTGGTTCTGGTGCTTATTATAAAAAAATTGAAGAAGAACAAGGGAAAAAAGGTGTGGGAGATAAACATGACGGGGCAATGGTAGTTAGCAAAGCAGACATTGGATTTTATGATGAAATTACAGATGAACTTATTGCTAAAATTCCTGTTAGGGAAACAACTCTTAATATAAATCATATCTCGCAACTTGGTGTATTTTGTTTATATGCTTTGACTGGTGATGATTTAGAAGTTATAGGTGAGAATGAAAATTTTTATTTTGTAAGAACTGTTTTTGATGAAGAAGATAAAAATTTATTACAAGAAAACTTTGGAGAACATGTTTTGATAATAAATACTGATATCTTTTTAGATAGACTTGTTCAAAAAATTAACGGGGTCTGGGATGCTCATGGCCTTGTTAAATATGACGATTACTCAAAAAATAACAAGAAAAGATGGGACTCTTATAAAAAGGATGAAGTAAATATCTTGTTTTGGAAAGATGCGAGATACTTCAAACATCAAAAGGAGTATAGAGTTGTATTAAATACTCCCATAACTGAACCTACATGTTATGACATTGGAGATATACATGATATTACTAGCTATGGGACTAGTGAACAGTTATTTACTGATGGTTTTAATATAGCTATTGAGAAATAAATGTCTTGATTACTCAGGACACCCAACGGATAGAGAGCGTATAAAACCGTATATTCACTCGATATCCCAAGTGTAAACAAAACAGGAGCTGTATATAGCAACAGCATGGCAACAAAAGCGAATTGGTCAATAAAATCATTCGTGCCTATCTGATTGAATATGATTTGATGTGAGGAAGATTTGAAACGGGGGGGAAACAGCATGAGGATTGCTAGCATGATTCTAGCCATAGCGCTAACGGGGGTAACATTGGGTTCATTATTATTAAGCTATCAAGCGTATCAAGAGCAAATAAACGATGCTACAAAGGGACAAAAACAAGCACAAGCAGAGTTTGACCGAGAATATGAGGAAAATAAGCAACAGCTAGAATTAGAGTACCAAGAGGATTTAAGAGAGTATGAGGAAGCCAAGGCGCAAGCGGAAGCAAACGGCGAACTATTCCTAGAAACCATGCCGTTACAGCCTATCAATTGGGACAGCGGATCCGATAGTTATTGGAATGAGTTTGACCAAGCCAAAGAGGAAGCCGCCGCCGATTTAAAACACAGCGCCATTGTTCACGGGGGCATAATCCTATTTATTATCATTGCCGAAATTGGATTGCTTGCCGTGCTACCGAAACAGCGCAGAATTAAGTAAGCGGGGATAACCCCCGTTTTTTTCGCCCAATGTAAGATAACGCCAATTGACATACACCATATTAACAGAGATAGACAATAAACAAAGTGGTCGGGGAGAGGGTTTGAATGAAGGTAATAAAAGGATTATTAGCTGTTATATTACTATTGGCAATTATTAACGGGGGCATGTGGTTTTATTGGAAAGCGGTACACAAGACCGAGCAAGCCGAGTACGAGCGCTTAGTTACATACCTAGAAGATACCGAAATAGATATAGCCATGGTGAAAGAAAGACAAGGTGATTCCTTGATGGCTATTACGGAGTTAGAAGACGAAATGGACATAGAGGAAATGGAAGTACGGGATTTAAAAGCGCAAGCGGATGCGGCAACAAGTCAAGAGGAATACAACGAATTAATGGACGAATTATATATATTGTTTGGAGAAAATAAAAATTCGTTGGAAGAATACGACGAATTGCAGGAAGAAGACGACGAAAATTACGAAAAATTAAGAACATTACTTGAAGATTATAACAACGCCATAGATGAACACAACGACGTAATAAAAGTATTGAACAACGAATGGTATTTGCTACCGATTCCATTAGGGGGTAAAAACAGATGGTAAAATTATTCATTGCATTAGGGGCGGCTATGCTATTAAGTGGATGCGGCGATATTGAAGAAATCGACGACGGCATAAGTGAAAGCGATTGCGATATCAAGGGGAACGAAACAACTTATAACGGGGAATTGATTTACCACATGCCCGAAGACCAATTTTATGATGTGACGGACGCCGAGGAATATTTTTGCACGGAAGAAGAAGCAGAGGAAGCGGGATATAGAAGAAGTTTGCGCTAGAATTTGATTCATTAACACAATATCGGGTACATATGAATTTTTTTGAGGGCTTTTTTTAAGTGAGGCGCAACGCGAGGAGCTACCTAATATGCGAGAAATGTGTACATACTGCGGTAAGGTAAATCTAACTAATCAAAGGGGTAATGTAGTCATGGCTAAGAAAAAAGTTGAAGAAAGAGAACCTATTACTTGGGGGTACGCTCGTAAGTCTACCCATCACCAAGATTTTAAAATCCAGCTTGAAGAATTAAAAAAATTGGGGATTCCCGATAATCATATTTATAAAGACCAGGCGTTAGGTAAAGCAGGCGCAGAACGTGAGCAATTAGACATTCTTACTAAGAAAATAGTACGACCAGGGGACACTATCGTAGCGTATAAATTAGACCGTCTAGGACGTTCTACGGCCCAAGTATTAACGCTTTTCAATGAGATGCATGAAATGGGTGTTCATATCAAAACTCTTTCAGGTGCCATGAAAATAGATACTACCAGTCAAGACCCAGCACTAACAAATTTACAAGTTACTATGATGGCCCTTTTCGCAGACATGGAAAGGCAATTCATATTAGAGCGTACTAATGCTGGACGTGTAATGGCTATGAAGTCCGGTACGAAATTTGGTCCGAAGTCTAAGCATGACCAAGCTTATGAAGGAGCCATAGAGGACTTTATAAATGGGAAAGGGACCATACTGGAACTATTGGAGAAATGGAAACCGGACGGTGGTAGTTTAAGTGAGCAAACATTCTACCGGAAGAAACGTGCCTACATTGCTAAGTTACAGGCAAAGGATATGGGGGTAGCTGATAAATGATTTCTTCACTCCTAAACCTATACCTATCCCTGAATCAGAGTTAGCTAAGATAAATAATAGCCGTTTAGGAAGTATGAGACATAGTAAGGAAACAGATTGACCAAAAGTTCCCGCTATTTTATCAAGAAACAGAGCTTTCTGAGGAAGGCTTTTTTTCAGTCATTTGGAAGGCATTCGAAAGTTACGAAAAAGTGTTAAAAAGTTGAACTGGAGTAATAACGATAATTCCTTTTTTACCAGGTCATGCGCCCCAGTTCTTAAAAAAATCAACGTTTCAAAGGCCTAACCATATTTGGTTGAGGTTCTTTTTTTGTCCAAAAAATTCCTTTTGACCGTATTTTAACTCATTTGACCAGAAATTAAAGCGCAATGTAATTTCAAATTTAGCTGCTGTTTCTCCTTTGATGGTGTTTGTTAAATCGAAAGGCGGAAAAGAACACGCCTACTCAATAGGGAAATGAGCGGGTGGAGGCAGTTAAAAACTACTTCATATAGTAAAGCAGAATTTCCTTATGTGCAATTTGTGAAAGCAGTAAAGGCTTCACAAGCTGTAGATGAACAACGTGACCACCTTATTATACCTAAGAATCTTAAGAATGCTAGGACGATTGGAGAGCCTCTGCGTGACGATTAGAGCGCTGATATCCTAACCGGTGGGGAAGAAAGGAGAAGATAGATTTTGAAGCCGAAATAAAGCAGGAAAAAATTAATAAAAGCCACCTAATAAATCAATCCCTAATACGGAGGGTTTTTAAGTTATTGTCACAATTATCAGGATATGTTAAGTTGGAAATGAAACCAAATTATGGTTTCTATAAGGGGGGGAAGGTAATGGCGAAAAAGGTTGTTTACGGAAAAGGAATTGTTGCTTTTCACGATTACACTAAATTCATTGTGGAGCATCCTGAATATAAGGGAATGCCGGATGTTTATAAAGATGATGGAGGAATTCAATGGGAAGCTCCATCTAATAGGAGTTCGGGCAAGTTTAAGGACACTCATCATTTGAGAAGAGAGTGGTGGAGAAAAAAAGCCATTCAAAATGGTATTGATCCTGATACTCAAGCTGCATGGATTAGTAAGACAGCAAAAAGGATTCATCCAACTAATAAGAAGCCTTGTAAAAACTGTGGGCGTGTAATGGAAATTGGATATGTTTATCCCGGTAACACACTTTTAAACAGAATAAGAAAACTTAAATATTACAAAGAGTCCTTTTTATTAGATAACTTGGAGCATATCGATAATTTGGTTACTCGACTAGTTGAACAGTTTGGCGACCAAGTTTTTAAAGATCTACCAAAGTTGTTTAAAACAAAATCAATCGTCATACCTATTATTAATCCTACACTAGATGATTGGTTAAATTTCATTAATCAAAGTTATGTTCGAAGTGAACCTAGTCTTCTAAGTCCAGGCGCAATGTCAAATGCACCAGATCGATTAGATGGTTTTCATTCTTTTAATAGGTGTTGCAGACAAAAAGCAGACAAAGGTAGGAGCCAAGAGAATCTTCGCTCGTATTCCACTGATAGACGTGTTTTTGAATATTGGGTTGATGGTGATTGGGTGGCAGCTGATAGACTTGTTGGCTTAATCCGTTCAAGGGCATCGCTTCAGAATGAGAAATGTTTAAATGAAGAACATGATGGTCCTTGTTCAGCTGACCATATTGGTCCAATTTCTCTTGGTTTTGCTCATAGACCTGAATTCCAGTTCCTTTGTAAAAGCTGTAATAGCAGTAAAAATAACAGAATGTACTTCTCAGATGTCGAGCACTTAAAAAAAGTAGAAGCAACCAGAGAAGTTGTGACCTCATGGTATTCCAAGGCATTATGGGATGAACTAAAGAATCGAGTATCAAATGATGAGCATGCTTTACGTTTAAGTAAAATGTTAAGGGATAATCGTCACAATGCTATGTATGTACTTGATGCAATAGCAGGTTCAGGTCACTTTGTTTTCTTGGCAGGATTTTTAGGACTAAGCTATGCAGATGTGACAGTCTCCTTTACAGGGCTAAAGGTGAATAACCACATTACTACTATCAAGAGGATTAAACGAAAACCTAGGACTACCAAATTTGTTTTAAAGCAAAAAGCCCGTCGATTTAGGATAGCGATAACAGCTTTAAATGAATACATGAGGAAAGAAAATAGGAATGCATTCTTGGTGAATAATGAAGAATTGGATTCCAAATTAAAAGAAATACTTGAGCTTTTAAAACATACTCCAGAGGGTATCCGTAAGATAGACCAAGAAATTGCCGAAAAAATAAGCCTTCAAGAGAAGGCTTCAGAAGAACAACTTAAAAAGATAATAAATAATATTTCAATTTCAATAATGGAACCAAAAATATTTACTTCAGCAAGGGAAAATCTGTATGAATATATGGAACTTGTTGCTGATGTCCTTAGTAAAATGTGGGAAAATGACCGTTATGTGCGAGAAGTTATTCAAATAGAAAAGGATGAAACTATCCCAGTTTAATACTAAGACTGTTTAATTCTTTAATATAACTACTCGTAGTAATTTCTCCACGCATTAGTTTTTGATAACTATTAGCCGGCTCACTTATATAACCCTTGTCTGACCCATCCTCACCCGGTTTTACAGGCGGAAGGTCGGATAGGGCTTCTTCTACTGTTATAGAGGGGTGTAAGGTACTAAATAAGTCTGCTGAAGTACCAAAGCGAGTAACTGGCTCAGGGTATTCGAAATTTTTATCTTCTAAGCAGTTACCTACTAATATTACTCGATTGCGTCTTTGGGGAACTCCATACTCTTCTGCTTTTACTTTCCAAACAGATAGTTTTTTACTCGAAGAATTGAGTTCATTTGTTACCATTTGAAAAACTTGTCCCTTTTCCATGCTTAGAAGACCTGTGACATTCTCGAAAACAAATCCGTCTGGTTTAATTGCGTCAAGAACAGCTTTATATTGTTCAAAAAGCCAGTTCCTTTCATCGGACATACTTCTTTTGTTCCCTGCAGTTGAAAACCCCTGGCATGGTGGTCCACCGATTACCAACAAGGGCAACTCAGGATTTTCGATTTTTGCTTTTTTAGCGGTTTCTATTATTTGATTTAAGACATTTTCTTCACGAATATCTCCACAAACAGTATTTTCATGGATATTTGAGCTGTAAGTCATCAACGCTTGCTTGTCAATATCATTAGCAATAATGGGTTTCCATCCCGCCCAAACAAATCCCAATGCTAATCCGCCCGCACCAGAGAACAAATCTACAAATTGCCCTTTGAAAGGAAAAGACATCGCAATTTGATACGCTAGTACTGGGGGAACTGCATTCCCAATTTGGTTGTTAATAGCAGTATTACTCCCATGAAAAATAAAACTGTCAGGAAAAGACTGAAGACGAGCGGCTTCTCTTTGTGAAACTGTCCTATGTTGACCGCCCTCATAATTATAATGAATATGGCATCCATTACCTGGTCTTGTAAAGTATGTGTTTATTGTATATGAAGGGGCATTGGGGTGAAGTCTACCATAATAAGTAGAACGACTCCCTTTTCCCTCGGCATAACTCTTCCGTATTTGTTCAATTCTTTTGGAAGGAACATTTTCAGGAATGTCCTTCCAGTTCCCGCCGGGAGGAACTGAATGAACTATCATCATGTCTAATTCACTTAATTTAGCGGCATAGTGGTTTGGTATCAATTTACACCCTCCTAGACGTTCCACAAAGATGGTGAAAGCAATCTTTGCTTTTCATCCTTATCCACTTTTCCAAATGAAGAGAGGATAAGGCTAAAATCTTGTTGTGATAATCCATATAACTTTGCAACAAATACTTCAAGTAAATCTTCGTACTCTTGTTGGTTTGTTTCTAGAGTCTTATCAACAAGATTAGACAGTTCACAAACAATCAAGTCATCTATTAATTCTGGTACTCTAACTTTTCGAACTGCGCCTAATGATACGTGAGCCGTTGCAAGATGCATTCTAGCTTGGGCCTCAAATACAAAAGAATTTATTATACCCAACAAGGCTTTTAATTTTTTTATGTTATTATCTCTGAAATAAAGGACATGCAGGGAATTACCTGAAACAGTACCAGGGGGGATTATAGTGGCATGTACTCGTCTCTTTTGACTTGGTCTTGCAACATCACGCCAAGCTATTCTATAGTAGTCGGCACTTTTCGGAATAGGTGGACCTTCCTTTTTTACATATAAAGTTGGTTCCTCCGCAATTCCAAATCTTTTTATCATTCTTCCTTTGATAAATAAATAAGAGCCTTCTTCACTAAGATATGACTTGTAACCTGTTTCGTCCAGCTCTCTTCCTGCCCACATCCCCAGATCCGTGTTGTTTTCCAAATCATTGAATCTTGAATAGTTATTAAATTTGTTAAACAAATTTAATAAGGAAAGTCCAAATTGCATAGGTAAAATATACCCATTTTTCTTTATCTGTTCCCAATCGCTATCCTTAAGTTGTTCGGTACTCCTTGCACATTCTTTATTAAAGGTATTTAGCTTTGGACAATCTTTACTGAATGTGCCCGGTGAAGCAACCAAGGTAATACATGGTTGATCAACATTATCAAAGAGTCTGGCTTCAGCTACATAATAAGAGATTTCTAAAACTCGATTATTTTCAAAGAGCCAAGTACGAAGAGTCTCAGACATTTGGTCGGCAATTAAGGATGCGGGTGAAATTACTCCGCATACTCCACCTTCTCGAGTAAGCTCAAAAGCAACATCTACACCACACCTTGCAAGGTTCACCCCCCAACCAGCATACTTTTTAGAAGGAATAGAGCGAGGGTAAAACCTCTCCAAGTAGATATTCATATCCCTTAAGTTATTTACATAGGTTTCAGCTTCATTTGTGCTTAAATTCTTTAGTTCCCTTTTATCTGGTTTTAGAACTTCCCAAGGAGGATTGGTCATGCATATATCATATTTTTTCGTATGATTTGGAGATAAAATAAAGGAATCACCTGAGATAATATTTACATTAACTATTTGGTTTAGCGTTTTAGCTTTATTGATTACATTTTGTTCTGCCATTAATAACGAATCATGGTCGCAATCCCACAGGTCAATATTCCATACAACTTGTTTATTTATTTTATCAGCCGCTGCCTCTAATAACCAACATATAAGTCTGCCATCACCGCAAAAGGGTTCGATAACATCAATAGTTGAAAATTCCTCAATAGACAGTGATTCGATAATTGCATTAGACAAATTACGGCCGATAATTTCATGGGTATAAAATTTTCCAGTTGTTCTAACTAAAAGATCCTTTTGATTAAGTTCTTTTTTATCTTTAGTATTGTAATTTGAATAAACTTCTTTTAAATGGCTATATGTCGGATTGGATGTTGCTAAGTCCTTTGAATATAAAGTGTTTGTTAATTTTGGCATCGTTTCTTACCTTTCTATTGCCTATTCTCAATTAGTAGAATAAATAAGTATAGCATGGATTTAATTTTACCATATACTCACCTTTTAATATAAGTTTGTATTGTTCTTCAGTAAGTAAGAAGATGATAACCCTGAAAATGAATCATGTGGTCAAGTTTAATCGACCACATTTTGACCACCAAGCATATATTACGGTTCTTAATTTTATTTCCTTTTTTATAAATAATTCTGAATAAACCCACCTACGACAAGGATTGTTTTATTTCGTGTTTTTTCATATTATATGCGCACATGAAAGAACGTAAAAAATATGGTCTTAAAGGTGCACGTCGTGCTCCTCAGTTCTCAAAACGTTAATATCAACGTTTCAAGGCTCTCAACCATTTTGGTGGGGGTCTTTTTTATTATTTAGAAAACCTCTTTTTACTCACAAAACGTTAAGTACCCAGCATTCTTTTTTGTTTAGCTCGTCTTTTCTGTTGTCTTGCAAGAACAGCACATCTACTTTCTTGTTCAAATTGTAATTTAGGACAGAATTTTTGTCTTTTATCAGTCATAATAAAGGGTTTGCGGCATAGTTCACATCTTCTAAACTCTCCGCCTTCAAGTGCATCTAATAACTGCCAGTAGGCCACTTCTATCAATGAATTAAATGTATATCCGGAAGAGATAAAAGACTTTTCTCCTTTTGTTTTGATGATAGCCTCTCTAGAAATACCTATGATATTTTTGTTGATTAAATCTAAACAAATTCTTTTAGCGATTTCTTCTGAATTTTTTTGATTAATGTCTCCGAATATCAAATTCAAAGAGGTTGTAATTCCTTGGAAAGCTACTTCTAGAGATATTTGTTTGGTAGGATATTGATCGCTATCAGTTAATAATGTTTTTAAATAATCCCTTGTTGCCACGCTATCTTCATCTTTTATATAGTTTGAAAGTTCTGTTAAAGTATGGATGCTTTTTATATGCCCCCACATCCATTCAAGTGGATCACCCTTTACTTTTGTATAAGGGTTAAACTTCTTGTAACCAAATAAACCATACTTACTGACAAACTTTATTAATGACTTTTCATCATTGGGGTGTAACTTAGCGATTTCGCTTGGGATTTCTCTATGACCCATTGGTGAGTATATCTTTTTAATGTTACCTAATCCAATAAGACAGCCATCCTCCACTATGTAATTTTCATTCACAATCCATTGCTTTTTAAAGCCAGAGTGCATACTATCCTGATCTTCTATGCTGTACAATGTTTCACCCCTAGGTAATTTATTGTCACGGTAAAATGGAGTCTAATTATCGTGATATGTGTGAATTATAGATTCTAGACCTAGGTCAAGTCAAGGAGGTGAAGTTATGCTAAGGATAACATTTGAAAGAACGAGGCAAGGTTTAACAAAAGCACAACTATCAAGAAACGCAGGATTGGATCAATCAACTATAAGCAAAATTGAGAATGGGCGTGTAAATCCATATGAGTCAGAGTTAGAAAAAATATCACAGGCCTTAGGAGTATCAATTGATGAACTGATGAAGGAGATTTCTTATGAATAATGGTCACCTATTATTAACAAAAATTAAAGGGATAGTAAGAATTATAAGGGTATCTATATTGGCAGGTTTTCTACACTCAAGAAGGTGTGGTTTTCCCAGCCTAAAATCAGGTGAAAGAACACTAGTACCAAGGAATGCCCTTTTTAATTGGTTAAATCAAGAGGGGAGATAAGTGGAGGATAAGAATTTTACTAAAGTGGGAAATAAAATTCTTGAAGAGATACCAAAAAGAAAATTTAATGGTACACAACTAAAAATAATTATGATTATATGGCGATTTACATTTGGTTTTCAACGTGAGGTGCACCACTTTTCCTTAACGTTTTTAGCTAATGCTTTGGGCATTGATAAAAGTCAAATCAAAAAAGAATTGACACCGCTCTTTAATCAAGAGGTATTAATCGAAACTCAAAAAGCTACTTTTAATATACCGAGAAAAGTTAAATTTAATAATGACTTTACTCATTGGGGCATAGCGTACAATGGACAAAATCATTCACAGGGGATTAATAAGCCTACTGTGAATAGTGTTGTGGATACTACAGTAGTGGAAAACCTCAACTCCACTGTTGATGAATTGGTACACACCACAGGAGATGAATTAGTACACCAAGAAATAAATTATTTAAATAAAAATAAAATAAATGTAAATAAAGAACAGACTTTTGATGACGAGATAATATTTTAAGTAAGGATAGTGATATTTTATGGAAAAAGCCAATTTCAACCGTACTGAGCCTATAAGAGTTGCTAATAGTATTATATCTTCAATGCCGGAAGATGGCTTAGGTAGAGCGGTGGAGGCTAACTATAAAGACTTTTTTTGCAAGGAATGCAAGGAAGAAAACATTGTTGGAGTTACCTTTCGAAGGGAAAAAACTAATATTTGGGAAGATGAATACCATCATTTGTGTAGAAATTGTGTTGATACGGAGTTAACTGGTCTGGAAAGTAGTATAGAAAAGAAGAAGTTAGGTAACTTAATGGATAATTATGGGTTTATTGAAAAAAATTTAATGCAAGCCGGTATTATGAATTTTGAAGTTGGGAAGGATACTCTACTTCAAGAAGTGGTTAGCAATACCAAAACATATATAAAAGATTTTATTATGGGTAAGTGTGAAATAGATAATTTCGTATTACATGGAGGAACAGGGACAGGCAAGTCTCATATTGCAACAGCGATAGCTAGAAACATAAAAGAAAAAGGTTTTTCAGTAGGCTTTTGTAAGGTGAAGGATTTATTTAACATGATTTATAGTACGTATGGCTATCAAAGTAGGAAAACAGAACAACAAATATTTAATGATGTGCAAATGCCTGATTTATTTATTATCGATGATATTAATCAGGACCATTCACATAAATCTATTTTTTATAAAGATAAAATGTTAGATATTCTAAACGCCAGACAAGGAAAACCAACTATATATACTACATGTGAGAATCAGCTGAATCTGCAAAGACTGATTGGTGATCAGGCATATAGTCGAATGAATTATAAGTCATTATTTATACCAACAGGAACAAAAGATTATCGAAGAAAGATGCTTCATTAACCCTTAATTATTTTCAGTTTTTGTATATAAAGAATGCGCTCCAACCCTTGTTTAATAACGATTTGGGAGGGTGGTAAAAAAATGACTGTTAATATAGGAACTATAAGGCTTAAAAGTCCACAAGATGTAAGAAGAATGTTGGCTAGAGTTATCAACGAGTTATTAAAAGAGGAACCCGCTAGTATTGACAGAGCAAGAGTAATTGCCACTTTGTCTAATAGTATCATTAAAGCTATGGAAGTAGGAGAGCTTGACGAACGCATGAAGGAAATTGAGAAGCGGTTGTTAGGAGTGGACACGTCATGAGACTACGCAATAGAATCCTGAAAATAGAAAACATGTTGCCGGATACACAACAGGATAGTGAAATGGCCGAACTAGAACTAGTTAGTGATTGGTTAATCCAAAATAGCGAAGAATTTATGGAGTGTGTAAGGCAGCTATTCCGCTTACGGTGCAAAGCAGAGCTACAAATAGGCGATGTAGACCGACGGCAAGAACCGTACAAGGAACAGTACACCATCTACCATAACCGTATCAATGAACTAATAGAACAGCACAAAGGATATATGAGTAATTACGAGGCCGAAGTACGAATTGGAAAGTGTACAGTTTAGAGCTTTGCTACCTTTTCCTAAAAGGATTCAGATGCTTTGGTCTTACGAAATCATTTAAAGGTTCATGTATTCGAGGGAATTGATAAATTACGGAGAAGTTGGAATAAATGGTGTATGGTTTATGCGAATTTTATAATTTAATGAAAGAAGGACTAAGTGAAATGAAAATTGAATTAAATGAAAAACGTTTGAAATTAAAGTGTATTTTAATACAAAAGAACAAAGATTTGATTCAATTATATGAACAAACATTACATTATTATGATGGAGAAGATAATGAAGTCCGATATCTTTTAGAAGAAATTTGGTCAAAAATCGTTTTTAAGGATAGGCTCTTTCTGACACTGGATGGTGAATTACCCTTTGATTAAAAAAGCATCTAGATGCAGGAGGAGTGTCATTATGAAGGATTTAAAACAATACCCTGATGTATTGAGTGTAAATGAAATACAAGAAATTTTGGGCATTGGCAGGAGACAGGCTTATGACTTGGTGTCTTCAAGACAATTTCATTCAGTCAGAGTCGGTAAAAGGATTAAAATTCTAAAAATTGTGTTTATGCAATGGCTCTATGGTGCGAACGGGACAGACACCAATTATAAAAATATGGAAATGTAAATAAAAGGGTTGTTTAAACACTATTGTCCGTATATATTTGAGTTGGCATAACTGTCACATCTCAAATAAGTAATTTTATATATGAGATGTGCTGTTTCTAAAGCACTCTCTTCCAAAAAGTGCTCATTCCGCTTAGCGGTTTAAGCACTTTTTATTTTTAATATGAGGAGAGTTTTATATGAGAGGATCAGTAAAGAAAGACGGGAAAAGTTGGTACTATGTTGTTGACGTGGGGATTAACGGTAAACGTAAGCAAAAAAAACAGAGAAATTTTAAAACTAAAAAGGAAGCAGAGAAGGCATTAGCTGAGATCAACTATGAATTAAATAAAGGTTCTTACATTGAACCATCAAATATTCTATATAAAGAATACGTAGATCAATGGTTTTTAACTAAGCAAAATAGTATAGGTATACAAACAGCTAAAGTTTATAAATACTACCTTCAAGGTAGAATTATACCTGCATTAGGAAATTACTCTATTTCTAAGCTCACTACGATTCAGCTTCAATCTTTCATCAATAGCTTGAGTGAAGAGGGATTAAGTAGTGCTACAGTAAAAAAGATATACGAGGTGATCAGAAATTCACTGGAACATGCGGTGGACTTTGAATTAATTTCTAAAAATCCTACATTAAAAATTAAATTGCCAAAGGCTAATAAGAAAGAGATGAATGTATGGGATGAAGAGGAAGTAAATAGATTTCTAAAAGTAGCAAAAGAGGATCCTGTTTATATTGTATTTTACCTTGCATTAACAACTGGTATGCGACAAGGTGAACTACTTGGATTGCGTTGGAAGGATCTTAACTTGGAAAAAGGATTGTTAAATATTAAACAGACTCTTAGTCATGACGGTAAGACATTTTTAAGCGGTGCTAAAACCAAGTCTAGTCTACGGACAATAAATTTATCCTTGTCGTCTATAAAGATCCTTATAACTCGTAAATTAACTGTTTCGAAAGAAAAGCTAAGCCTAGGCCCTATTTATCAAGACTTTGATTTAGTTGCTTGTACTCAGCATGGTACACCGCTTAATCCTGCAAATATTAGAAGGACTTTTAAAAGGATGATCAAAATGGCTGATGTTCCTGAAATCCGCTTTCATGATTTAAGACATACGCATGCTACCTTGCTTCTTTCCAATGGTGTTCATGTCAAAGTCATCTCAGAAAGATTAGGACACAGTAACATAAAAGTTACACTTGATACCTATTCACACGTTCTTCCATCAATGCAAGAAGAAGTGGCTCGTAAATTAGATGAAATTATTAAATAATTACGTGTGTGACCAGATTGTGACCAGACGGACATTTTTGAAGTAAATATTTGGGGCACAGTGGTATATAAAAAGAAAAAACCCTTGCTACACAAGGGTTTTCGAGTATGGAGCATAGCGGGATCGAACCGCTGACCTCTACGCTGCCAGCGTAGCGCTCTCCCAGCTGAGCTAATGCCCCGAATTGAGGTACAATAATTATTTTATCGGATTTTGGTGAAAAGTCAATATAAAATATGAGATTTTTGCAAAAATGATAAAAAAACCGTTTGAGTGTAGTCAAACGGATCAGACTATAGACGCGATGAATCACGTAAACCTACAGATTTTTTGTTTATACGATTGGGATGTAAAAGACCTGCCGCAAAAGATTTCATGTTAATCCATCTCTGGGTTTATTTTTTCAATTATCACGTGCTTCATCAGATTCCAGTATTTTAAGCTTATATTTTTTTACTTATCGGAATTATATCCGTGATGGTGTATGTTTTAACATCAACACGGGCAATGGAGGGATCACGGTTTAATACATAAGCCTGATCCCCATCCTGGCTAAAGACGATTGCTTGCCTTGGTTCTTTGAACCCCCCGATTGTTTTAACTATGCGGTGATCAGCGACATTTATCACGTCAATCGTATGATCAGCTTTGTTGCTTGCGAAAAGGAGTTTATCATCAGGCGATAGAGCAGCGCCATATGGCTCGCTTCCCACCAATTACGGAAATGCTGTTGCGTCCGCTGTTGGCGGCATATAATGTTCTTCCATCAGCGGTAATCGAGATTCCGCGTATACTGGAGAACCCAGTTATTTCACGAATGATTTTTTTGGTGGTGGCATCAACGATAGACACTTTATCTCCTTGAAAGTTCGTGACAAAGATATATTTTCCGTCCGAAGAGACTTTGATGCCCTGCCTTGGTTGGGCGAAACCGGTAATGACGTCAATCGGTTTTCGTTTTTCCAGATCCACGACCGTGACTGAATTGTGTGCTTGATTGTTCATATACAATGTCTTGCCATCCGGGCTGACAGCAGTCCCAAATGCACCCGGACCAACGACAACTTCATCTTTCAAGGTGAAATTTTTTAAGCTGTAAAAACGAATCGTACCGAGCGTACTGTCAGAGACGACAAACTCTGAGCCGCCATCAATAAACACGATGTTTCTCGGTGAACCGAAGCCGTCGATCTTTTTACGCAACTTGCCTTTGGTAAGATCATAGACCAGGATGGATTGTTCACGGCTATCCGAGACAATCGCTATTTGTTCATCCGGACTTACGTCAAGGGAATTGTTGGTGATGTGGGTGTCAAAGCCTGTCGCCAACTCTGGGCTTTTACTTTTAATAGAAGAAGCACCTATTACATTTGGTAGGAAAAACACAAATAGTAAGGGTGTAATCCATATACTTTTTACCTTCATTTTTTTAACATCACTCACCTCGGGAAATTATTTTCTTGATAATTGTTTATATCCCTGTCAATATCATGCTGGTTGTCCTGACCACCTTCCTTTAAAATGTTTAATCAAGCCGGAGTTCTTCCTTTCACTATATATAAACGTATAGAGCAGGATATCGGTTTGGTCATTTTGCAAATTTATAATAAATGTATAGAGTGGACCCCTTAGATGAATAATGGATTAGGCCGCAGTGAAGTCACGTAACACTAGACTTCCTCACTGACAGGTGGATGATAGTAAATGTCCATATATAGGTGTTAGATTCTGATGCTGGAGATAAAAACTGAGGATTGTGGAAGTTTCGATTGGTTTATGCAGGCAAGACTTAGCCGTTAATTGATGCCTAAATGGACTTGCCAAGGGGTCAAAAATGGTTTAGCAGAGTGGACTCGTATAGGTATGGAGGAAAGTTAAGGAGAATTTCAAAAGGGGTTCGGAATGTTTAATTCCCAACCCCTTTTATCTAGTGAACCGTTTGAGTGCAGTCAAACGGCCTTTTTATTATACATTTTCGATTTCCACCCGTGCAATTTCCTTAAGATTGGAGACGGTGTAATACACTTCCGATGTTCTGACTTTGTGATCGACCAGAACTTTAAGGGTCAAAAGGTGGTTGTCATTTGCCACATCTTTGATTCTGAGATTTTTGATGAATATTTTTTCGTCTTTGATTTTTTTCAGTACGATTGCAATGTCATCTTTATTTTGTACGACCAGCTGCAGAAAGATTTCTTTTTGCCGTAACTTCATCGGTCCGAGCCAGGTGACGATTGCGGGCACCAATTCCACACTAATGATCAATAAGATGACGCCGGCTATGGCCTCGAGAAAAAAACCAGCTCCAACGGCAATCCCGATTCCCGCCGCTCCCCAGATGATGGCGGCTGTCGTTAAACCGGATATGCTGTTGTTGTCACGCCGGAGAATGACGCCAGCACCTATAAAACCGACGCCGGAAACGATCTGGGCCGCAAGACGCAAGGGATCCATTGTGATATTAACGTCGTCGCTACCCGGGAATTTATAAGCGGATTCCATGGAAACGATCGTTAATAAACAGCTGACGATTGAAATGACCAGGCTTGTTTTTAATCCAACGGGTTTTCGTTTCATTTCTCGCTCTAGGCCGATAATTAGTCCAAGGAGAGCTGAAATCCCCAATTTGATAAGGATTTGCAGTTCCGATTGAGGGTCGAATGTCCATTCCATTTTGTTTCACCACTTCCGAATTATTATCGAAGAATAAAATCATCTGTTGCCATATACCCGTTTTTCAAAAAAAACTACCCTAATAATTTTAACATAGTAGAATAGAGTTCTATGTAACGTAATTCCGTTGAAAGGAGGAATCTAAGTGCAAATGCCAAAAGTGAATCCCTATGTAGCGTTGGCGATCGGTGTGGCATCCGTATCTTTTTCGGCCATCCTTGTTAAACTGGCGACCGCTCCATCGGGTGTTATCGCCTTTTACCGTTTATTATTTACCGTCCTTCTTATGTTGCCGGTTTTCATGGTGAAATACCGTCATGAACTTAAATTCATTGAAAAAAAGGATTGGCTGTATTCGATTGCGGCAGGAGTGTTTTTGGCTTTTCATTTTATTTTATGGTTTGAATCGCTTAATTACACATCGGTCGCAAGTTCAACTGTCCTCGTAACCCTCCAGCCTTTATTCGCTTTTGCCGGAGCCTACCTGTTTTTTAAAGAAAGATTTTCAATGAAGGCAATATTGAGCGGCATCATTGCGATAGCAGGCAGCCTTGTCATTAGCTGGGGTGATTTGAGAATCAGCGGCATGGCGCTTTGGGGAGATATTCTTTCGCTTATCGCATGTGCGCTCGTAACCGGATATTTACTGTTTGGTCAAAATGTCCGAAAACGCGTCTCTTCTATAACTTATACATTTGTCGTGTATGCAATCAGCTCCGTCGCCTTGTTTTTCTATGTGATCTTCAAGGGAGAGGCATTGGCGCCTTATCCTGCTTCCGATTGGATCTATTTCGTTTTGCTTGCCATTTTCCCGACTTTATTAGGACATTCTTTATTCAATTGGTCACTAAAATGGTTAAGCACATCGACGCTTTCGATGGGAATATTGCTTGAACCGGTGGGAGCGACAATTCTGGCTTATTTCATATTAGATGAACCGATACTCTGGACGCAGGTCCTTGGAGGTACCATCATATTGGGTGGTTTGATGATGTTCTTAAAGGATGAAAAGAAAAGCAAGGAACATAAAGAGGCGCAAGTCTCCGTATAAAAGCAGTAAGTCTCCCGACTTACTGCTTTTATCTAATATGGGTGAAACAAATAGGTGATCCGTGTGAAAATCAAAGCGAAAGTAAAGCTGAATAGAAACGTCGTACCATTCACCTTGCCTTTTTCTCTGCTGAACTTGATGGCTTCATAAAAAGCGGTACTGAATAAGTAAAGGGCCATACTGTAAGAAATGAGTAATCCGATTAATGGCAGATTCATTGCTTCACCTCATGGAAAAAAGATATCTATATATGACTATTTGTGTTTCTTTGGAAATATGCTTCGTTTATTCATAAAACATGGGCATGGCCCGGATGTCAGGGGGAGGGGTGTGATAAAGAATATATAGAAGGAAATAGGTGAAAATGTTTTTTTGAAAAAGTTTTAAAAAACGTATTGCAAACATTTTTAGTACATGGTATATTATTTCTTGTCGCTAAGACAGCAACTTAAACAGCTAACAAGTTGTTAAAAAGAATTTTTAAAAAAGTTGTTGACGAAACATGACGGAATGTGTTACATTATAGAAGTCGCTTCTGAGAGAAACGACATCGAAATTGCTCTTTGAAAACTGAACAAAACAAAGCGCCAACGTTAAATTTTAAGTGAGCACACACTATCAAAAAAAGCAAATGAGCAAGTC
>NZ_JBWCCL010000009.1:0-270247 GCF_056279465.1 Peribacillus sp. TE19612
CGTACAATGAATATTTTCTGTTCGGCAGAAAAATTAGCCATAAAAAACACCCCGTAAATGTTAGTTTGGTGTCTAACATTTACGGGGCAGTTCAACTCGATTAAAATCGAGTTTGTCTACAGTCTGAAACCGATAGCCTATGCTTTCGGTTAATCTTTTATCCCTCTATTTGTTGATCATCGTCAATATCTTCTTGAGGCACAATCAATTCTTCATAGAATGCAGCCGTTGTTGTTCCTGCATAAGGAATCAACCATAGTAAACCAATTCCCAGCGTGAACATGCAAAGGATGCCCCACCCGATGAAGCTTAGGTGCATAAGGAAATACTTCCATTTCAAGCCCTTCATTCTTTTTTTGCTCTCTGTAATGGCTTCAAGCACCGTGTATTCAGGATGATCCTTCAATAAGAAAAACTGCTGCGAATAAGCGATGGCCTTGATGATACCCGGAATGATTAATAATAATGACCATAAAAAGATGAAAATTGCTTGTAAGATGGATGCCCCAATAAGCTTGAAAGAGGTTTTTCCATCTTTATAGATAGCGAACACTTCCGGAATGCCAAGATTCCCTTCCCTAACTAAATTCAGGTAGAACCAAGTGGTTGAAATGGTAAGCGGGATTAAGGCAATGGAAAAGACCATGCTGAAGATATCAGACCATAACGGTGTTTCTTCCTGCATGAGCCATTCTGAAAACCCACCGCTTCCGATCACTTCGACAATTAAAGGAAAAATGAGGTTGATCAAGAATAACAGCAACATAAGCGAAACAGTTACTCCCCATTTACCTCCCAACGACTGAAGGGCTTTCCTCTTTAATTCTGAGATTCTCATACTCTGATTAACTCCCCTCTTTTAAATGGCGGAATTCTGAATGTTTTCTTTTTTATTGAAAATATGGATAGATTCAGAAAAACCACTATTTATTTGATGTATAAATCTCAATTTGTATTTTAACATACTAGCTTCTAGTCGTGGGCTTAAATTCCTAGAAAGCGCACACAGATAGAGTCAACCGGTTTCGAGCAACCATGATCCACTCCTTTCTTGCCTTGGTACTGGCTTGTAAAAGTTTATGAACGGGAATAAGACAATATGCCCTTCCAAATCAAAAATACCTTCGCGGAACCATCCCCTGTTAAGACGTATGGCCAGCGAAGGAGCATGTATTTATCTTGGTTAAAAGTCCTTATGTTAATCTAGTTCTTTTTTCCTTTTCCCAGGTAGACCGGGCCACTCATTTAATTATCCCAAAATCTTTCGAACAGCATGGTTGAACTCCCCACCACTTATCGACCTTACGATCTGATTGAAGTGTGGGATGAATCTTCGTAAGTGGGATTGTCCTTCTTGTTCTTCACACCACGATCGAGCCCTCATCGTTTTTTCTTTTCAAACTTTTTCCTGGCTTTGTCATCACCTTATAAATGATCACAACAAAAAAAGAGCATCCCAAAGCAGGAATCGCTTCCGCCTTTGGAACACCCTCTTTCCTATAATCAATCAGAGCCAGTTATAACAAAATCGTCTTGGAGTAAAGCTAAAGGAAGCTTTCTATTAATAGGATCCCCTGCCGAAACATTAATTTCAGTAATGTGACCACTGGCACCTATTGAAACATCAATCAATTTCCCATCTTCCGTCTTCACTAAAAAGAGCCTTTCCCATTCATAAACATAGGAATCCTTTTGAACGTAAACTTGCTCGACGGTCCCATCCTGAGCACACTCGATGGTATGAATCGGTTTTAACACGGAATCACTCCTCCACTCCCCATTATTAGACTATAGCTTATACCCAGCCGCGGAATATCGAGGCTTCTGCCATTTTTCTGACACCCACCATATACGCTGCCAGCCTCATATCCACTTTTCTCGTCTCGGACATTTCATATATTTGATTAAATGAGTTGACCAATAACGCTTTTAATTTGGTTTGGACCTCTTCATCTTCCCAATAATAACCTTGATTATTTTGAACCCATTCGAAGTAAGAAACTGTCACACCGCCTGAACTTGCCAATACATCAGGTACGAGAAGCACATTGCGTTCCGTCAAGATCTTGGTTGCCTCCAATGTGGTAGGTCCATTCGCGGCCTCGACGACAATTTGAGCTTTGATAAGATGGGCATTTTCTTTGGTGATTTGATTGGAAATGGCAGCAGGCACTAAAATATCACAATCTTGTTCCAGAAGCTCCTGGTTTGTGATTGTATGATCGAATAGTGTCGTTACCGTTCCAAAGCTATCCCTTTTATCAAGTAAGTAATCGATATCCAGACCCTCAGGTTTATAGATGGCACCATATGCGTCCGATATGCCAATCACTTTCGCACCTGCATCATGCATGAATTTGGCCAAAAAGCTTCCTGCGTTCCCAAACCCTTGGACGATGATGCGAGCACCTTTCAATTCTATGCCCTTACGCTTAGCCGCTTCCTCGATACAGATGGTGACACCTTGTGCAGTCGCCTTTTCCCTGCCGTGTGAACCGCCCAGTACCAGTGGCTTACCTGTAATGAAACCAGGAGAATCGTGTTCTCTTATTCTACTGTACTCATCCATCATCCATGCCATGATTTGTGAATTCGTATAAACATCCGGGGCCGGGATATCTTTAGTCGGCCCCACTATTTGGCTGATTGCCCGAACGTATCCACGGCTAAGCCTTTCCAATTCACCGATTGACATTTGGCGCGGATCACAGATGATGCCGCCTTTTCCTCCGCCATATGGCAGATTCACGATTCCGCATTTCAAACTCATCCACATTGAAAGTGCCTTGACTTCTTCCTCATCTACTTCAGGATGAAAACGGATTCCGCCTTTCGTCGGACCGACAGCATCGTTGTGCTGGGCACGGTATCCAGTGAAAATCTTCGTCGAATTGTCATCCATCTTAATTGGGATCCGGACGGTAAGCATCCGCAGAGGTTCCTTCAAAAGCTCGAACACTTCTTCAGAATAGCCAAGCTTATCCAGCGCCTCCTTGATTACGACCTGTGTTGAATCAAGCAAGCTGGCAGTTTCTTTTTCTTCTTTGATTGTTGTACTCAATGGAATTCACCTCATAGGTATATTAGGATAAAACTTTTTTAATGCGTTCGATTGCCCAATCCAAGTCCTCTTTAGTAATCACTAATGGCGGAGCAAAACGGATAACTGTATCATGTGTTTCTTTACATAGCAGTTTTTCTTCTTTAAGCTGCTCACAATAAGGTCTTGCTGCTTCTGTTAATTCGACTCCGATGAATAAGCCTCGGCCGCGGATGTCTTTAATCATTGGATTCTTGATTTCTTTTAAACTATCCATAAAGTATTGCCCAAGCTCCAATGAACGTTCCGCAAGCTTCTCTTCTTCAAGGACTTCCAATGAAGCGATGGAAACCGCACATGCCAATGGATTGCCGCCGAATGTAGAACCATGGGAACCAGGATTGAATACGCCAAGGATTTCACGGTTCGCAGCTACGCAAGAGATTGGGAAAACCCCACCGCCCAGCGCTTTACCTAAAATGTACATATCGGGAACTACTCCATCCCAGTCAGAGGCAAACATTTTTCCTGAACGTCCAAGTCCTGACTGAATTTCATCAGAAACGAATAGGACATTATTTTCTTTACATAAATCGTAAGCTTCTTTTAAGAATCCTTGTGGCGGAATGATAATTCCAGCTTCACCTTGAATCGGTTCGATTAAAAATCCAGCCGTTTGCGGTGTAATCGCTTCTTTCAATGCATCAAGATCGCCGTAAGGGATAAGCTTGATCCCTGGCAGCATCGGTCCAAAGCCCCTTCTATATTCATCATCGGATGACAAGGACACGGCTGCCATCGTACGGCCATGGAAGTTCCCGATACAAGCAATGATTTCAGCTTGGTTTTCTGCGATTCCCTTAACATCATAGCCCCAGCGTCTAACAGCTTTGATGGCTGTTTCAACGGCTTCAGCACCTGTATTCATAGGCAGTGCCATGTCTTTTTGCGTAATGCGTGAAACCATTTCATACCATGGTCCTAATTTATCACTATGGAATGCACGGGATGTCAATGTTACGCGATCAGCTTGTTTTTTTAATTCGTCGATGATTTTCGGATGCCTGTGGCCTTGGTTCACTGCTGAATAGGCACTAAGCATATCCATATATTTGTTGCCTTCAGGATCTTCCACCCAAACTCCTTCTGCCTTCGAAATGACGATTGGAAGTGGATTATAATTGTTTGCACCATATTGTTCTGTTTGCTCGATTAATTTTTCCGTTAAAGTTGTCATGTTGATTCCCCCTAAAATTTATAGCGTTTCAGATGTTGTTTTACCTTGAAGGTGAAGAACTAGATAATCAGGACCGCCCGCTTTTGAATCCGTACCTGACATATTGAATCCGCCAAATGGCTGGTATCCTACAATGGCACCAGTACAGCCGCGATTGAAGTACAGGTTACCTACGTGGAAATCCTCACGCGCTTGTTCGATATGTTCAATGTTGTTAGAGATGACTGCACCCGTTAATCCATAATCCGTATTATTGGCAATCTCGATTGCATGATTGAAATCTTTTGCCTTACAGAATGCAACCACCGGTCCGAAAATCTCTTCTTTCATCACACGTGCGTTCTCATCCACATCGGCAATGATAGTTGGCTGGATGAAGAAACCTTTTGAATTGTCTCCTTCTCCCCCTGTTACAATTTTCCCTTCTTCTTTACCGATTTCAACATAGCTCATTACTTTATCGAAAGCTGCTTGATCGATGACCGGACCCATGAAGTTGTTTAGATCTGTTGGTTCCCCGATCGTTTTTTCTTTCGTTAATTCAATGGCACGATTCAAGACTTGGTCATATACATCTTCCACTATGACAGCACGTGAACAAGCAGAACATTTTTGACCGGAGAATCCGAATGCAGAAGCGACGATTGATTGTGCCGCCAATTCCAGATCAGCCTCTTTATCAACAACGATCGTATCTTTACCGCCCATTTCAGCGATGACACGTTTTAACCAGATTTGGCCTTCATGTACTTTTGCCGCACGCTCATAAATACGGATACCGACATCACGAGATCCGGTAAAGCTGATGAAACGTGTACGAGGATGATCTACTAAATAATCGCCTACTTCGGCACCGCTTCCTGGAATGAAGTTCACAACTCCTGCAGGCATGCCCGCTTCTTCCAGCACTTCGATGAATTTAGCTGCAATGACCGGTGTTGTACTGGCCGGTTTCAATAAGACTGTATTACCTGAAACAAGAGCAGCCGTCGTCATGCCTGCCATGATCGCAAACGGGAAATTCCAAGGTGAGATGATGACACCGACACCAAGCGGAATATAATTGAAAGCATTGTGTTCAATCGGACGGCTTTCCACTGGCATGCCGTCTTTAAGCTTCAGCATTTGACGTGCATAGTATTCCATGAAGTCGATCGCTTCCGCTGTATCTGCATCCGCCTCATTCCAAGGCTTCCCTGCTTCTTTAACCAATAGAGCCGAGAAATAGTGTTTTCTTCTGCGAACGATCGCTGCAGCCCTGAATAAAATGTTTGCACGCACTTCCGCTTTCGTTTTTCTCCAAGTTTGGAATGTCTTATCTGCCGCTTGCATCGCTAGCTCAGCAAGATCTTTATTCGCTTTGGATACGGTTCCGATAACTTCTTCTTTATTTGCTGGGTTTACAGAGGTAATGACTTCATCAGTAAACACTTTTTCACCATTAATGATCAGCGGATATTTCTTCCCTAGATCATTAGCTACATCATTCAATGCTGCTTGAAAAGCTTTATTGTTTTCTTCGATTTTAAAATTAGTAAATGGTTCGTGTTTATATGGTTGGACCATTATGTCTCATCTCCCTAAATTTATGTTTTTACTTCTCCCTTATTTAACAAGCAAGTTCCGTGCCAACTTTTCATTTTTTCGAAAAAATTATGTTTTTTCTTTAAAAACGCAATGAAATTTAGCACTTTAAGGGCAAAATTGACATAGTATGCCATTATTTTTTGCTCTAATCCCTATTTTTGTCGCTTAAATCTTACACTTTTTATTAATGCAAATTTCATGCCAACTAGAAAAACCATAAAAAACAGCATTTTTGCACTTTTTCCGCAAAATATTTTTGCACTTCAATGCAAAATAATCTTGCTGTGCAAATTTTATTTGCGCCTTTGCTTCAATTCCTCTACAATAACTCTAAGAAAAGAAGAAAAACGGGAGGCATTCATGAATTTAGATCAAATCATTAAAATAGATGGTTTCCAATCCATCCTCTATTCGCTTGTGGATGTAATCGATACAGGGATACATATAATCGATATAAAAGGGCGGACGATTGTATATAACAAGAAAATGGCAGAAATCGAAGGAATGGACTCAGAAGAAGTGTTAGGGAAGAAGATCCACGAAATCTTTAAATTCAAGGAAGAAACGGAGAGTACATTAATAAGGGCACTTCATTCGGGGAAGACAACCGAGAACTCGAAGCAGACCTATTTCAATAATCTTGGCCAGGAAATTACTACAATCAATAATACGTTTCCGATTTTGGATCAAAAGGAAAATATCATCGGAGCCATTGAAGTGGCAAAGGATATAACGAATCTGGAAAGAATCATTAAAGATAATATATTGAATAAGGGCGATACCAAATATACGTTTGACAGCATCATCGGAACGAGTGAAAATTTCCTGGAAGTCATAGAAAAGAGCAAGCGCTCGACCCGAACTGCATCCTCCATCCTCATCGTTGGGGAAACGGGCACCGGAAAGGAGCTCTTCGCCCAAAGCATCCATAATGGCAGCAGCCGTTCGACACAACCTTTCATCAGCCAAAACTGTGCTGCCCTGCCAGACAGTCTAATTGAAGGAATACTCTTCGGCACAAAGAAAGGCGCCTTCACCGGATCGATCGAAAGGCCTGGATTATTCGAACAGGCACAGGGCGGTACCATCCTGCTAGATGAAATCAACTCATTAAATCCGAACATGCAAGCGAAATTATTACGGGCCCTTCAAGAAAGGACGATTCGCCGCGTTGGGGATACAAAGGATAAAAAAATCGACGTTAGGGTCATTGCAACGATAAATGAAGATCCGATAGATGCCATTTCAAATGACCATTTACGAAAGGATTTATACTACCGATTAAGTGTCGTTTCGTTATTCATCCCGCCTCTTCGTGAACGGAAAGAGGATATTCCTTTGCTGGCTCAATCCTTCACCGAGAAATTCAATGCGCTGTTCGAATTGAATATAGAAGGGATCAGCGAAGAAGTCTACTCGCTTTTTTATGATTACGACTGGCCCGGGAACGTAAGGGAACTTGAACATATCATTGAGGGGGCCATGAATTTAATGGAACCTGGCGATACAAAGATTTCCATACCCCACCTTCCGGCTCTATTTAGGAAGAAAGCCCATTTGGAAGACATTCATCCCGGAAGAAAAGAGACTCATGCAAATGGAGATTTACAGGAGTCAACCTTATCTCTTGATGATTATATCGCCAATACTGAAAAGCAATACTTGGAGAAAATATTGAAGGAACATGGCATGAATATCTCCCAAGCAGCCAAGGCCCTGAATATTAGCCGCCAAAGCCTTCAATACCGTTTGAAAAAGTACCAGGTCAAATAACTTCATCCCTGCACAAAGAAGGCCCCCATTAATATGGAGGGCCTTTTGTTTACCGGCGGAAAGGGAGCGGTTAGGAAGTTGATCTCCACTCCAGGCACTCGCTTTCCGCGGGCGGTCCGGGAGCCTCCTCGGCGCTCTTTGCGCCTGTGGGGTCTCCCTTGGACTCGCTTTTCCCGCAGGAGTCTCGTACCTTCCGTTCCAATCAAATGGAATGTTTTTTATAAAAACTTTAGGTTGGTCACATTCCGAATCCCTAACAAGAATTTAACGAGGAAATGATTACAATGAATTAAAAACAAGAGTTGGTTATACTCCATGATTTTGTATTCATTTATATGGGATTAACCCTCATTGAAGAAATTTGCGACACTCCTGCCGAATAACTGGCTAGCCGAGACCCCGCAGACGCTTGCGTCGAGGAGGCTTGGCAGACAGTCGGCGGAAAGGGTGAAATCAGCTGAAATGTTTTTCAAATAAAAAAATGCAGGCAAAGTCGCTTTCCACGAATTTGTCTACAGTCTAAAGGCCCCCATTGATATGGAGGCCTTTCTTTGCCTGCTATTCTTTTCGCTTTGCAATCAGAATGCTTCTGCCGCTTTTGCAACGTTTTCCAAACCATCCGCGATGATTTTTTGTGACCGATCCGGATACTGATTATGGCCTTCAATGACCACGGTTTCCGGATTGTTGATTCCCCATAGCCCAATGATATTTTTCACTAAACTCACGGCCATTTCAGCGGAAGCCATTCCTTCTAATGCATAATCAGAACCGCGGGCATTCAATAGCATGACTTTTTTATCTCCAGCATACCCGACAGGACCTTCCGCCGTATAATTGAACATTTTACCGGCTTGTGCCAAATAAGAAAGATAGGTGATTAACGGTGCAGGAACCGTTGAGTTCCATAGAGGGAAAGCGAATACCACTTTATCCATGGCCATGAATTGATTTAAATATTGGTCAACCAGTTTTGCGGCATTTTCCTCTTCAGCTGTCAGTTCAAGACCTTGGTTGCGTTTATATAGTCCGGTAATCGCCGTATTTCCATAGTAAGGAAGCTCTTCTTTAAATAAATCCAGCTCGGTCACTTCATCCGCACGGTGTGTCTCTTTATATGTTTGTAAGAATGTGTCATACATTTTCGAGCTGATTGCCTGATCTGCTGGACGATCGTTCACTTTCACGAATAACACTTTTGTCATTTTCCCATTCTCTTCTGCCGCGGCTTCTTTATTTCCAAATAATTTGCTTAAGAATCCCATTATCCTCTCACCATTGCTTTCTATATTATTCTTATCATTTAGATCACTAAATGAATCTCATTGCCTGATGGATCTGTTACAGCGAAAAACCCTTCTTTTTCCGTGACGACAGCCCCGATTCCTTCCAGTTGCTCCGTTACTTTGTTTCTCGCTTCTTCATCTGCATAAACGAGTGTATACCAGTTTAGCCCCACACTATTTTCCTTCGGGGCAGGGGCACCAACGCCATTCCATGTGTTCAATCCGATATGATGATGATATCCGCCGGTTGAAGTAAAGAGCGCTCCCCCATATCGATTCACGACGGCAAACCCAAGACCTTGCATGTAAAACTCCTCCGTTTTACGTAAATCCGCTACATGCAGATGTATATGCCCCATCAAGGTACCTGCAGGCAGTTTGCTCCACTCACCATCACTTTCTTTCAGCAGGTCATTCCCATCCAACGGATCTGTGCCCATTTCGACCTCCCCGCCGGCCCATCTCCAATCAGCTGATGGCCGGTCAGAGTATACTTCGATGCCATTTCCATCCGGATCGGTAATGTACAGCGCTTCACTCACTTCATGATCCGCCGCTCCAAATGGATATTTCGTTTGAAGTAAATGGCGTAAAAAAATCGATAAGTCGGCACGGCTCGGCAGCAACAGGGCAAAGTGATATAAGCCCGTCGTCCGCCCTTCTTTCGGAATCACATCCGCAGGCTGCTCAAGTATCAGCAACGGGGTTTTTCCGTCTGTCGTCAAAACAGCTTGCCGGTCGGTTTTCTTCAATACTTGAAGACCGATGATTTCTTGATAAAACAGAATGGCCTTATTCAAATCCAAAACATTTATACTGACTTCGCCAACAAATGTAATTGGTTTTTGGTGAAATTTTTCCATATTGTCACTTCCCTTTTTTATTGAAAATCACGTTATCCAAAGAAAGAACCGTGCGGTTGGCACACGCTAGATAGACAGACATCGCAAGCAGTGCCAAGTCCAATTCGTAACCCGCTGCTTGCCCGTTTCCTAGAAAACCGGCAGGTAATTTAGCCGTGAAAATCGCCCCCGCCATAATGACCGCAAATAGGACGGATACGATTCGTGTTCCCAAACCCAGTATAACCGCAAGTCCTCCGATCAATTCGATTCCTGCAACGATGTAAGCCATGAATCCAGGAATGCCAAGGCTATCAAAAAATCCCGCCGTATTTCCTATGCCCCCTTGAAACTTTGAAACGCCGTGAATGAAAAAAGTAAGACCTAATATCACCCTTAAAAAAACGTGGGCTGCATCATTTTTATTCATGTATGAATTCTCCTTTTTGTTGGTTACTTTATGTAAGTAATTATATTTTCATAAGCTTATAATGTCAAGTAAGTTTATTGGAATTTCTTTTTTCCCCTAAATAAAAACGAATTGCCGAAGCAACTCGTTCCATGGTGCCACTATTTAAATGTGTAATAAATGGTTGAATTAATGATGAAAGAATCCGCAATGGTTCTCCCGACTTCCTCACATGCCACCTTACTGAATTTTGTTGCATCAACGGGCTCATATAATAATTGATGAATGCCGTCCACCGACCGTATTGCGACGGTTGCATCAGGGTTTGTCTGATATATCCGTTCCAGTATTTCTTCTTTATTAGGAACCAGGCTGGCAATCCACACCAGGTCGAACTCCGTGTAGTCATGAAGGGCGCCATCATTCAAGATATAGTCTGAATCCCCTTCTTTATCCAGTTCTTGGACGATGCGCCGGCCAAGTGAATGGGCTTGTTCATCAATATCGAGACATGTCATTTTCGCACCCAACTCCCGTTTTAGCAGCAAAGGACTTAATGGCAGAGGCCCAGTCCCTACAAATGCAAATGATCGAATATCATTTTTCACCTTATTCAATTCATTGATTTCCGTTTGAATCAGTTCTTTGTAGTTATCCCAATAAATGAAAGAACGGAAGTCATCCAGGGAGTTCACACTGCCAACGAATAATTTGGCATAATGATTCTCCATCAATGTTTCAGCAATCGTCAGCTTTTCAAGCATGGTATCCCGAATCGATCGGATTTCATCATGGTTAAGAATTTCTTCTGCCACATGCTGGTCCAAAGGTTTCGATATCATCGAAACCAGTTCGGCCAAAACGCGATTGATGATTTCGTTATTTGGTGATAAATCATCTTCTTCTAGTAAAATTTTATAAGTATCCATATATGTATGAATGATTTTTTCCTGATTTCTAGACCATTTGATCGTTTTCAAGGCGCACACTCCTATTTGGAAATATTTTTTCGCTTAACCGTGGTATATACAATGCCAAAAATACCGAACGTCCTAGGCTGAATACTGTAAAGGCCAGCCATAATGCATGGTTTTGATAGGCCGGGACAAAAATATAAAGTGTTATCATAAAGGCAATCAGGGAATAAATCATCGAGTTACGAATCGGGGCAGCTTCTGTTGCCCCAGTAAAAACACCGTAGAAAACGATGCCTACACTGGCCGTTAAAGGAAACAAAATAAGCCAGATTCCATAAATGTTTGCCAGCTCGATGACACTTGGTATCCTTGTGAAAAGTGCTAGGATGGCATTACCGCATAAATAGTAACTGACAGCGAGCAATATGGAGGACAGAACACCCCACTGCAACGACAGGATCAGGGTCTTTTTATATAAGTGCTTATCTCTCGCACCAATCGCTTTTCCAACAAGGATGCTTGAAGCATTTGCGAGCCCGTCAAAGAAGTAAGCCATCATATAGTGAATTTGGATGAGTACGGCATTCGCCGCCAATATCTCCGTCCCATATGAGGCCCCCTTTGCCGTGAAGATATTAAAAACTGCCAACAGGCAAAGCGTCCTGATGAATAAATCCCGATTCACCGACATCATTTTCTTAATGGATGAAGGATCGAACATCTCTTTCAACGGGGGCATTTCCATTCGATGCGGCGACGCTTTCACAATAATGATCAGTCCAATGAAAAAGGCGGTCACTTCCGAAAGGAGGGTCGCTATCGCTACCCCTGGCACACCCCACTGGAATCCATGAACAAATAGGAAATCCAAGGCAATGTTCATCAGGTTCATGAACACCTGTAAAACTAGCGAAACCTTGATCTTGGACATCCCCATCAGCCATCCCAAGATGACGTAATTCATTAAAGTGAATGGGATTCCCCATATTCGAATGCTGAAGTATTCTGCCGCATATCTTCGAACATCAGCATCGGGATTCATCAGTGTTAAGGAAACCTGTTCAATTGGCCCCTGAAGCAGGATGAAACCTCCCCCTGCAACAATCGCCAGTATAAAAGGCCTTAAAAAGGCTAAAACGCCTTGCTTTCCGTCGTTTGCCCCAAGTGCTTGTGCAGCAAATCCCGAAGTGCTCACACGTAAAAAACCAAACAGCCAATATAAGGTATTGAATATAACCGTACCTATAGCTACGCCGCCTAAATAAGCAGGGTTTGGCAACTGACCCACAACAGCGGTGTCCACCGCGCCTATCAATGGCGTCGTTATCGTCGATATGGTCAGAGGAATGGCCAAGGCCAAATATGATCGATGGTTCACCTTACTTCCTCCTTAAGTATCAAACCGCAACTTAATCGAAACCATTACGATTTAAAACTCAAACTTCATTATTCAAACATCGAAATCAGTTCTTTTGTGTATGAATGGCGATCGCTGCAAAAAAGCTGTTCTTTTTCGAATGAATCCACAATAACACCCCCTTTCATCACCATGATCCGTTGGCTCATCTCCTGTACAGCCGATAGATCATGAGAAATAAAAAGGTAGGAAGTGTCCAAAGTCTCCCGCAGCCCGCCTAACAATTTCAGCACCGCCGCTTGGGAAAGCACGTCCAGGCTTGAAGCAGGTTCATCCAATATAATGAGGGCCGGTTCGATGCTGATTGCACGTGCAATGGTCACCCGCTGCTTTTGTCCGCCGCTTAGCTCATGCGGGTAACGTTCAGCAAAACTCCTTGGAAGCTCCACCGTTTCCAGGAGCTGTCCGATAAAGTTCGCTTCACTTGTATACGTAAAATATTTCAAATTGACCTGGCTGCCAAATTGAAGATATGGATCCATTAGTGAATCCTTTATCCTTAGTTTTGGATTTAAAGCCGATGCAGGATTTTGCAAAACGGCCTGGATGTTCTTGCGATACGGTTTTAAACTGCGTTCGCTTTTGTTTTGCAGCTCGGTCCCTTCAAATAGGATGCTGCCCTGGTCAAAAGATTCAATCTGAAGGATGAGTCTTGCCAGTGTGCTTTTTCCGCAGCCGCTCTCCCCCACTAACCCGAGGCATTCCTTCCTTTCCATGCTGAAATTCACGTTCCTTAGTATTTCCACTCCGTTATCATAGCTTTTATGGACATTTCGTACGTCTAATAAACTCATCCTGACACTCCTTCAAGCTTAAATGGAATTCTCCTCAATGATGGCGATGATTGAATCAGTTCATTCGTATAAGCATGCTGCGGATGATTCAATACCTGATTTTTATCACCGGTCTCTATGATGGCCCCGTCTTTCATGACCGCAATGCGGTCCGCATACTTCCTGACATGACGTAAATCATGGGTAATGAACAAGATTGCACATCCGGTTTCTTTTTGGAGCTTTGATAATAGCTGTAAAACCTTAAAGGAAGATACACTGTCCAAGGCTGTGGTCGGTTCATCCGCTATCAAGATATCAGGTTCAAGCAGCAGGGCCATTGAAATGGATACGCGTTGAAGCTGACCGCCGCTTAATTGAAAAGGGTATCTGCCGTAGATATCTTCATTCAGGCCCACCGATATGAGCGCATTGACCGCTTGCTGCCTCCTTGCCTTTTTGGAAAGGTTCAAATGTGTACGCTGATATTCGTCGAAATGCTGACCGATGGTAAGGAACGGTGTGAATGAACCCTGGTAATCTTGAAAAATATAGGCCAGGCGCTTTCCGCGAACCTTCCTGATTTCTGAGGAAGATAGGGTTAATAAATTCTTTTCCCCGTACCATATCTCCCCCTTTGCTTGAAGATTGGGTGCAAGCAGCTGACATATTGCCATGGCCGTCATGCTTTTGCCGCTCCCGCTTTGTCCGACAAGTGCGAACCACTCACCCTCCTGCACATCTAATGAAAGATCCTTGACGATATGATTTTGCTTTCCCATGATATGCAGCTGCCTCACGGATAAAATGCTCATGATCCCACCTCCTTTTTCACGTCGAATGCATCGCGCAAATAATCACCGAGCATGTTGGTTAGAAGGACGACAAATACGATAGCGAGCCCTGGGTAAATCATCAGCAACATATTGGATTGAAAATATGGACGGGCATCATTCAGCATGGCTCCCCACTCCGGTGCCGGCGGCTGCGCACCGAGCCCGATATATGATAAGGAAGATATGAGCAAAATGATTTTTCCTAAATCGAGGCTAGAAAGGACAAGCACATTCCCGATTAGGTGCGGAAATAGATGCTTCCGCATGATCCCAAATGAACTCAATCCATTGATTTTAGCAACTGTGACATATTCCTTCTGACGTTCGGTGATCACCGTACTTCGCACAAGCCGGGCATAATTCACCCATTTCACCAGAACGATCGCCAACAGGAGATTTTCGATTCCCGGTCCTAATAAACCGCTAAGAACAATGGCAACGATCGTATCTGGGAAGGCGAGAAACGCGTCGGCAATGCGCATGAAGACCCGATCGATCAGACCTCCTTTAAAACCGGCAATCATCCCGAACGGGACGCCGATGATAACTGCGGCAAACAAAGATAAGAGGCCGTAGCCAACCGTCAGCTGTGCGCCAAGCAGAAGGCGCGTCAATACATCACGCCCTAGATGATCCGTCCCTAACGGATGTTCCATGCTCGCCGGCCATAGCCTTTCTTCCAGATTGACCAGTGCCGGATCATGTTTCAGAATAAGAAAGGTGTAAGCCGCAACGGCAAGGACTGTCGCCATTACCGTAAATAGGACGGTCATTCTCCAGCGCCTTTTGGATTTTTCTTTGATAACTAACTCCATTTTCCATGTTTCCTTTCCTTCAGTCTTAGCTCCGGATTTAAATAACGATAAGATAAATCCACGGCACTATTAACCATGAATACAATGATGGCCATGACCAGCAGGTACCCTTGGATGACTGGATAATCCCGCGACCGAATCGAGTCCACGACCATCTTACCTATGCCCGGATAGGCAAAAATAACTTCGATCACGACTACACCGCCGATCAGGCTTCCAAGGCTGACGCCGAATACGGTAATGACCGGGGGCAAGCTATAACGAAATGCATGGGCAAAGAATATCCGCATCTCTGAAATCCCCCTAGATCGGGCAGCCCTGATGAAATCATGACTGAGGGAATCTATCAAACTCGAACGCAGCAAACGGACGTACACACTTGTGATGGCCAGCCCCAGCGTGACCGACGGAAGAATCAAAGAACGAAACCCGTCCCTGCCCATCGTTGGAAGGGCTCCCCATCGTACCGCAAATAAATCTATCAAAAGCAGCCCCAGCCAAAAGCTAGGAATGGCTGCCCCCAATAAAGAAACGGCCCGGCTGAATTGATCGATCCAGCTCCCCCTGTACAAGGCAGCAAGCGAACCTAACGGAATCGCTATACCAAGCATGACAAGCAATGCGCCAACCGCCAGCTCAAGTGTTGCAGGCAGCCCGCTCATGATCATTTCCATCACTGGCTGATTCGTCAGGTAGGAATGCCCAAAATCCAACCGGATAAAGTCCGCAAACCAATTGCCATACTGCACGAACAGCGGATCATTGAACCCTAATTCTTCACGAAGCTCATTGACTTGCTCGTTTGTGACCGACACATCATCCACTTGAAGTATCGAGAGAACCGGGTCGCCTGGAGCAAGCCTAACAAAAAGGAAAGAAATGAATGTAATCACAAGAACAAAAATCGCGACCTCAATGAATCGGCGGACTAAGATGCGAAACATTCACTTCACATCCAATTCATTCGTCAGCATGTAGTATTCGCTTCTCGAAGTGATCCAGTTTTTAACTTTATCGGCATCATAAGCAACAAGTGTATTCGGATGTAAAATGAATGAATTATACACTTGTTCATCCACATACATCGCAATCTCCTCAGCTAAATCCGAGCGCTCCTCCTGCCCGACCGTCACGTTCAGCTCATCAATCAGGGACGTCAGGCGATCATCATCAGCCCCACTGAAGTTCAAGGCACCCTTTGGATGATAAGTAGCATTTAAATAATATCCGGCATCCCCTCTCGGAGCCGTTAAATTGCTGTAGGTCGTTAAATCCCAATCGCGATTGGAAGCCATATACTCTTCAGGGATTTCTATTTGCTTGATTTTCACATCAATCCCCAACTGACCGGCATCCGATTGAAAAACTTGGGCAATTAACGGCAGGTCGGCACGTGAACTGTATGTAAGCAGTGTAAACGTTAACGGTTTACCGTCTTTTTGCATGACACCATCCACTTTCTTATATCCCGCCTGATCAAGAAACGCCTTAGCGGCTTCCATTCCATTCGCTTTTTTCGGATAATCCGGAGCAAAAGAGAAAGTGGATGGGAATGGCCCCGTCGCCACTTCTGCATGACCATGTAAAATCGTTTCCGCAATGGATGAACGATCGATCAAGGCATCAACCGCCTTCCGGACGTGTATGTCCTGCAATGCTTTACGTTCCAAATTCATCGTCATTTGATGTACGCGGAAAGTCGATGTCGATTCAACCTTCACACCATCTTTCGCCTCTAAATTTTCCAGGCTTTCCACTTCCGGACGGAAAACAATATCAGCGTCTCCCGATTCAAGGGCAAGAGACCGTGCATTGGCATCTTCATTAAACGAAAACCTAGCTCTCTCAAGCTTTGCGGCTCCATCCCAGTAAGACTCATATCGGATTAAATCAACAGCCGTACCTGGTATGAATTTCGAAACGGCAAATGGCCCGGTTCCTATCGGCTTGTTTATATAGTCACTTTCCTTCACATCAATAATCGATGTATTTGGATGAACCAATTCAGAAGGAAACTCAGGAAAAGGAACCTCCGTCTTAATGGTCAGCGCATTCCCGTCCGCTTCAATCGACTCAATCCGCAAAGCATTCTTGATCGCCGGACTATCTTTCATCGCCCTCTCCAAGGAAGCCTTCACCGCTTTGCCATCCATCGGCTTTCCATTCTGAAACGTCACACCCTCCCTTAATTCAAAATTCCATAATTGACCATCCTTGCTATCCCAGCTCTTCGCCAGCCAAGGTTCGATGGTCAAATCCTCATCATTGAGATGGACCAATGTCTCAGTGATGCCAGCCCTAAGCGACACATAACTAGTATCAACATTCGGATCAAGCGAGCTAGTCGCAAAATTAAAAAGCAAGTTCACTTCTTTCTTCCCTCCCGCTTGATCCTTCGCAGACTCGGTGGAACAAGCAGCCAAAAGAAAGAATGATAAACATACAATAAATATCAATTTACATTTTCTGAACACGATATATTTCCCCCATTACCTCAACTATTTTAATTGGCTGTTTTAAAATCGTATTGATTACGATTTAGATTGCAGCTTTACCATCATGACAAACGACGTAACACATCGCCGATTGCTTATCCAAATCAAACTATGTAATCCTCCTCGAGATTAAAGATTCATTCACGAGTAAATGTGCTAAACTCACGAGTATTTGCTCTAAATTCACGAGTATTTGCTCCAAACTCACGAGTATTTCCTCCAAATTCACGAGTATTTGCTCCAACTCACGAGTATTTGCTCCAACTCACGAGTATTTGCTCCAAATTCACGAGTATTTGCTCTAAATTCACGAGTATTTGCTCCAAACTCACGATATTTGATCCAAATTCACGAGTATTTGCTTTAAATTCACGAGTATTTGCTCTAATTCACGAGTATTTGCTCCAAACTCACGAGTATTTGCTCCAAACTCACGAGTATTTGCTCTAACTAAATTCGTGAATAATAGCTCTAAATCTCTTGCAATAGCACCAAATTATTAAAAAATGCACCAAATTCTCGATTTATTGTATGAATCCTCCTTTTTCAATTCATTCTTTCAGCCCTTTTCGTCAAATAAATCAAAACGATTACGATTTATACTTTGAAACACTCTCTCTTGTCTTGACTGTCTTCCATTATAAAACGTAATGATTACTGTTTACAAGGTTTTTTTTTTGAGTTTTATAGATTATCGGATGCCAGTTCCTTCTATAGATTGGCTTTTTGATTAAGTAAAAAACTCCTGAAAAAGATTTCAGGAGTTCTTCTGTTTTTATTTCAAGTTGTTGTAGTGGTTGATGACTTCTTCGGTTATTTCGCTATTCTCGTCCAATCCGCTAACTTCCTTAAGTGCTGAAGCTACACCGTGTTCTTTGATCATCGTTTGCAGTTTAAGGGCTTCTTCATCTTCGTTAAAATCAAAGAGTAAAGCGGCCGCTATCGCTTTCGCCAGATTAGTATAGGATAGGCCGGCTTTCTTTGCTTCTACGGCAGGGCGCACGAGACGGTCGTTTGGCCCGAGTTTACGCAGCGGTGAACGTCCGACTCTATTCACCGAGTCATTAAGGTAGGAGTTTTTAAAACGATTAATGATTTTTTCGATATACTGCTGATGCTCACCTGCATCCAAACCGTATTGCTTTATTAAATAGGCGCCCGTTTCGCCTAGGGTTTTCTTGACTTGCTCCACAATGCTCGCGTCTTCCAATGACTGGTCTATGGTTGATTTTTTATTTTTGAGATAACCGAGGTAAGCAATGACGGCATGTCCTGTATTAACGGTAAACAGTTTTCTCTCAATGAATGGGGCGAGTTCTTTTACAATGGTCATCCCTTCAACGGCAGGTATGCTTTCCTTCGTTTCAACGACCCATTCATAATAAGGTTCCACCAAAACATCGAGTGATCCTTCGTTATTTTGGATAGGAACGATGCGATCGACTGCTGAGTTAAAGAAGTAGACTTTATCGGCTAGTTTTTCCTTAGTAGCTTGATCCAAGTTTTCCAAAATGTAGCCTTCTAATAGGTCTGTTGCCGATATTTGGTTTTCGCAAGCGATCACATATAGTTTTTCATCGGTTTCCTTCACTCTTGATGCTAATCCTTTTGCAATTAAAGGAGCGATATGAGGCAAAATATTGGGACCGATAGCAGTGGTGAGGTAGGTTGCTTCGGAAATTGCTTTAATGACATCCTCTTCCTGCTTTAAACTGTTTAAACCCGAAACATTTTTCACAGTGACTGATTCTTGTTGATCAGTGGCCAGTTTGACTTGATATTGCTTTTTATCATTTAACTGATCGATGATTTGATCAGCTATATCTACAAATGTCACATGATATCCAGATTGTGAAAAAAGTGCTCCGATAAATCCTCTTCCAATGTTTCCTGCACCGAAATGTACTGCTTGTTTCATTACAATCATCCCTTTATCAAGTTAGTATATAAATAATCCAAAAATATGGCTTCCAGCCTTCTTCTAATCATTTCTTCGTCCGAAGATGAAAAAATCATGATGGATTCATTGCTTTCAATTAAGCTTGAACTTATTAAGCTGACGATTTCCTGCTGCTTCACACTCAATTCTTCAGGTGCCAGCATCAGCAGTAAATTTTTCATATGGACGTCATTTCCGTCCATACCTTTGACCAAACGATATTCCTCCAGGTGGGCCACCTGGAATATCAGTTCTTTTACATTCTTATGTCTCGTATGGAAAAGGCCCATTCCCGTGCCGGGAATGCCTAAACCGCCCTTTTTTTCCCGTTCCTTCAAGGATTTGACCACATCATCCGCACCCATCAGCAGCTCTTCCGTTTCAGCCATCCTCACCATTTCTTCGATGATTTCTGGATGTCCTTTCCGATGCGGCAGCCGATAAAACCGGAAATTATCCATGATCGACTCGATGCTCTGCTGGGCGTCTTTCAATTCCAGCAGCACTTCTTTCAGTTCGCCATCCTCTTTTTTGGTCACGGTATCCTTATCGGCTGACTGAATGCCATAACGCTTATTCTTCGTGAAGTTTTCGATATTCTTCCTTAAATAATTCCTGATGTTCAAAATATTCTCTTCACTCAATAGAGGGGATACAAGGATATAATCACTATCGATATACGGAAGCCGTACGGTAGAAATGATCACATCATAGTTTTTCAGACTGCCCTGCTGCTGGATGTCTTTAATCGTCTTGATTTCTACAGTCTCGATTTCGATGATTTCCTTTTTGATCCGGCTTGCAAGCATCTTCGACGTACCGATACCTGTCGGGCAGACGATGAGTGCCCTTATTGATATTTCTTCCTCCCGAAGCACTAATGCAGATCCGAAATGAAGGACGATGAAGGCTATTTCATCTTCAGGAAATTCTTTTATTTCTTTGAATCCCTTTTCCAGACTGGTCTTCACTGCCAGAAAGAGGACCGGGTACTTTCGCTTAATATCTTCGGTTAATGGGTTGTACAATCCCATTTCCTGTTTGATCCGGAAAAGCGATGGTTCCATATGGGCAAGGAGCCCCTGATACAATGGGAAATCCTTGGTCAAATCGATTTGCAGTTGTGCCGAAACATCTTTTATCAGGTTTCTTATCAGCTGGCCAAGCAATACACTGTCATAGGGAACGGCATCAGCCGCATGAAGCCTGGAGCCTTTAAGGATCGCTGCAAGGTAGCTTATATCATCGATGGTAAAAGAAACTTCCAGCATGGTTCTGAGTTCCTTGCCTATTTTATTCATGAGATTATTCTCATCGGAAAGTTCGCTTATTTTATTGAAGTCCTTCTCCAAAAAATATTGGCTTTCATTCCTTTGCAGGGTTACATAAATATGTACAATTAACCCTATATACCCGCTATCCGCCAATCGGGAATGGGCACTGTTAAAAGTTGAGTTCAGCACCCCATCGATAGCCAGAAGATATTCGGGATCGAAATAGTCGAGGATTTTCGCTTCTGGAAATTTTCCTTCTTGCAGCAAAAATAAACTTTCAATCAGCTCTTCATTAAAGAAGTGCAAGAAATAGGCTGCCTGGGCTTTCCGTTTATTTTCTTCGGTGCCGGCAAGCTCTATTCCGACTCCCCTTTTTCTGGTAATCACGATATTAAAATTCTTTAACCATTCGGTCAGTTCGTCCAAATAGGTTGTAAGAGTCGTAATGCTTATACCGAGATCCCCCGCAAGAACTTGAGTTTTATATGATTCTTCCTGCAGTAAAGCTAAAAGAAGATGCAGCTTTCTTTCTTGTGGCGTTTGATCGATCGGATGATTGCCCATCAGGTGCTGTACAAGCCGAAAGACTTGTTCATTCTTCCCGTCGATGGACAGTCCCTCATGTGTATTGCGTGTTAAATGCAACTCGAATGATTGCAGGATTTTTTCTATGGACTTCAGATCGCGTTGAACCGTCCGGACACTAACATTCAATTGTGTCGCAATGGATAAGGCTGTATGTTTTCCTGAAGTTTTTATGATCAATTCTATGATTGATTTTTCCCTTGAAGTAATATACATGCTACCAACTCATTTCTGGTGGAGTAACACGAGAAAATACTGAATAGAAAAGCGTAAATCGCTTTTCTATTCTTGGTTAAGAGTATTTAATTATTTTCTACACTTATAATATCCATCAATTCCCTGGCTGATGTGGCTTTAACCATCTTTTCAATATTCTCCATGTCAGAGCATGTAACTGCAATGCCAGATAGAATTTCAAGATGTGTCCCGTCCTTGCCGGCAATGCCGAATATCAATCGTGCCTTTTGGCCGTCAAAGTCGACACCATCAGGAATTTGTAAAACGGTAAATCCAGATTTAAGGACATCTTTCTTAGCTTCCTCGGTTCCGTGCGGAATGGCTACATCATTCCCCATATAGGTTGAAGTCAATTCATCACGGGCAATCATCGCTTCAATATAGCTTTCCTTAACGTAACCTGCATTGACCAAAGCTCTTCCCGCAAAGCGGATCGCTTCTTCCTTATTGGCGAATTGTTGATTAAGGAAGACATTTTCTTCGCGAAGCAATTCATTACCTTCCTGCTCATCCTCGTCGATGCCAGGCTCGATTGAATGTTCACGAACACCGGGAACCTTCTCTTCAGCATCTTCGACGATTTCATGCAGCTCATCGGTACCGTCATCCTGAAGCCGTGCAAGCAATGAATCGTATTCGGGGCTCGATAGGAAATTATCGACGGATACATGATAGGCATTCGGCACTTTATTCTGTGCCCTTGGAGTTAACTCTTCCTGTGTAATGACGATTTGTGCATCAGCAGGAATGTTTGAGATTGCCGTATTTGTAACAGTGATATTCAATCCGGCTTCCTTCACCTTCTTGCGAAGCAGCGAAGCCCCCATCGCACTTGATCCCATCCCGGCATCGCAGGCAAATATTATTTTGCTGACGTTTGTTGGCATCGTTCCAGGATCTGAAGCGAATACATCGGCAACAGAGCTTTTCTTGCCTTTCATTTCTTGCATTTTTTTCGCGGCATCTTCAATATTCTCTTCAGATTGCTTTCCTGTTTTCAGGATGAATGCACCGACGATGAATGAAACAAGGGCGGCTACGATGACGCCTGCAAAGTTAGCAATATATGCACCTGCATTATGCGGAGTTACCGCTGTAATGGCAAGTATGCTGCCTGGAGATGCTGGAGCGAACAATCCTCCGCCCAGTAGGACCAAAGTGAAAACTCCACTCATGCCTCCAAGAATGACGGCTAAGAATAACATCGGCTTCATTAGGATATAAGGGAAATAAATTTCATGGATCCCGCCGAAGAAATGAATGATGGCAGCTCCTGGCGCCGATTTCTTCGCCGTTCCCTTTCCAAAAAAGCAATAAGCAAGCAGTACGCCGATACCTGGTCCTGGATTCGATTCCAGAAGGAACAGGATGGAAGCCCCTGTTTGTTTAACTTGCTCTACACCAATTGGTGATAGTACACCATGATTGATGGCATTGTTCAAGAACAAGACCTTGGCAGGCTCGATCAGGATACTTGTCAACGGCAGTAAACCTGTACCGACAAGCCAATCGACTCCTGCTACAAGCCAGCCTGTAAATACGTCAACAGCAGGCCCGATGGCCAAGAAGGATAGAATGGACAATAAGCCGCCAATAATCCCCGCCGAGAAATTATTAACAAGCATTTCAAAACCTGCTTTTATTTTCCCTTCAATCAATTGATCGAATTTCTTGATGACATAACCGCCGAACGGTCCCATTATCATGGCTCCAAGGAACATCGGGATGTCAGATCCGACGATGACGCCCATTGTCGCAATGGCACCGACTACGCCGCCGCGGTGGTCATGGATTAGCTTACCGCCCGTATACCCAATTAAAAGCGGCAATAAAAACGTAACCATCGGTGTAACCATTTTGGCAAGGCTTTCATTTGGCAGGAAACCAGATGGGATGAATAGGGCAGTGATTAGCCCCCATGCTATGAAAGCTGATATATTCGGCATGACCATTGAACTTAGAAAGTTACCGAACTTTTGAACTGCAACTTTTATATTAAAGTGAGCCATTTTTGCTCTCTTCCCTTCTTATTAATAGTTTCCTTTAATCTTAAGGTACGTACATCCCTCATTCAATAAAAGAAAAAGCTAACTTTGTCGCGAAAGAGAAGACAAACATAATGTATCTCACTTTTCCAGATTTATTCAGCGCTTGATGCAGACAGAAAAGAGTCCCGTTCGCCAACGTGACGAACGGGACTCTTAGAGCTTTATAGCGGGATGATTCCCAATAGGACGCAAACCACTATCATGACAAGCGTCGATCCGCATGCCCATTTCAGGAAAGTGCGCTGCAAGGCACCGAAATCTTCCCCTACCATTCCAACCAATAGATAGGTAGATGGAACAAGCGGGCTTAATAGATGGACAGGAAGCCCCAATAGTGAAGCTCTGCCGATCAGGGCAGGGTCAATTCCATAAGCAGCTCCCGCTTTAGCAAGTAATGGGAGCACCCCATAATAAAATGCGTCATTAGACATGAAGAACGTAAAAGGTGCTGAGATGATGGCTGTGATGACAGCAAAATGTGCGCCCATTTGATCTGGAATATGCTGAATCAAAGAGTTTGCCATGGCATCGACCATCTCCGTTCCGGCAAGGATCCCAGTGAAAACACCTGCCGCAAAAATCATCGAAATAACAGATAAAGCATTGTCCGCATAGTTTGCTACACGTTCCTTCTGATCACTGAGTTTCGGATAGTTAACCGTAATGGCAATCGCGAAACCTACCATGAACAGAACCGCTGAAGGCATAAGTTCCATAATCAGCGCAACCAGCAGTGTAAGAGTCAATGCGTAATTGAATATGATCAATTTAGGCCGTTTAAGATAAGCATCTTCCGTTGCAGCCGCGTGCTGTGCCACAGCATGATAATCGACTTCAATGATCCCGATTCTCTTTCTTTCTTTTTTACCCAGGCAATATGCCATGAAAAGGACGAATAGGACTCCGCCAATCATCGCAGGAATGACAGGGGTGAAAACATCGGACATTTCAAGTTTTAAAGCGGTCATCACCCGTGCTGTAGGGCCTCCCCAAGGAAGAAGGTTCATGACTCCAGATGACGAAACGGCAATACCGGCCAATACTAGCGGTCTCATTCCAATCCGTTTATATAGCGGAAGCATGGCTGAAATCGTTATCATATATGTAGTCGTACCATCTCCATCCAAGGAAATCAGCAAGGCCAGGACTGCCGTGCCGATGGCAATTTTCACCGGATCTCCTTTTACAACCTTAAGGATCGTATTGATGATTGGGTCAAAAACCCCAGCATCAATCAAAATGCCAAAGAAAAGGATCGCAAATAAAATCATGATTCCCGTTGGCGCAACGTCTTTGATGCCTTCCAGCGCCATCTCACCCATTTTACCGCCAAACCCGCCAATAAGTGCAAAGGCACTTGGTACTGCAATCAAAGCTATCATGGCTGAAAGTCGCCCTGTCATAATTAAAATCATAAACACTAATATCATCAAGTATCCTAATAAAGCGAGCATATCTATCACTCCTATCTTCTAATAAGATAAAGTGTATATGAAACCGCTTCATTTGTAAGCGTTCTCAATTTATTGTGTTTTAAAACTATTTTGTTAATTGTGTTCATTGTGTTCACGGAAGCGATTTTTCGAGGATGAACCGAACGCCACTCCCCGGGTTGAATGGCGCGTTCTTTAAGGAATTCAGCGATTATTTAGGCGCATTTATTCTTCAAATGATAAATTTGCCGGTCCGTCCAATAGGTCACAGCCGTAGTCTATATTGGTCGTTGGTGTATCGATACTGACTTCCTCGAATTCCAGTTCATCAATCCATACTTGGCCGCGCCCTGAAAGAAGGACCCCGAATGAAATGATGGCACTGTTTTCGGGTACATCCAGGACAATATAATAATGGTTCCATTCCGTATCGTTGACGATGGGCCGATCCCCCATATTGTCGAATTGCAAAACATCCTGAAGCGCATTATCCACCCTCATCCATAAACCACAAAATCCATCAACACCTTTTGATTTTAAAAAACCCGACAGTTTCATTCTTTTACCAAGGTAATTTTCGGCCTTGAATTGCTGCATCATCGTTGCAAATTCCTCCTGGGATTCGGCAGTGACGGATTTCAGGAATCCTGATGCCTGTCCTTTATGGAATGTCTCCCGGTCAATTCCCATTTGATAATTGAATGGATGACTCCCGCTTAAATTCCAGCCTTTTAATAATTGTTCGTTTTTCATCGTCATTTCCTCCTTTTGCAAGGTTAGTTTACTTACGAGTTTCCGATATTGCCCTGGCGGCAGGTCATAATATTTCTTGAATGAACGAGTAAAGGATTCCTGTGTTTCAAAGCGGTAATATAAAGCAATATCGATTATTTTTTCATCGGTATAAAGCAGCATGTTAGCTGCATTGGCAATTCTTCGATATCGAATATATTCCGATACGGTCACGCCAACCTCTTTGTGAAAAATACGATGATAATGAAACTTCGAAAAACCTGCGAACCGTGCGATGTTCTCCAAGGACAATTCGGCTTGTAAGCTATTCTCTATATATTCAATCGTTTTTTGGATGATGGGGCTATATCTCATTTCCGAACCTCCTTAAGAAAAGGATAACAGATTAACATATCGTTTTTTTGACATATATTGCTTTTTTCATAATCTTTCAAACGATGCATCATAAAAAAAACACCTTCAATCTAGAAGGTGTCTCTCACTTAATTCTATTGGATTTTATAATATCTTCGCTCAGGTCTCCCCACTACCCCATATACGACTTCCGCTTTACATTTCTTAACGGAAATCAAGTATTCCAGATAGCGTCTCGCAGTTGTCCTGGAAGCACCGATCTGTCCGCTCACTTGTTCAGCCGACAAACCGATATCGCTTGCTTCGAGTACCTCTATCACCTTCGCCAAAGTGATTTCGTCGACCCCTTTCGGCAGGTCCAGCCCATCGTTCGATTCCAAAACGGATGAACCCTTTTTCAAAATGAGATCCACAAAATCCTGATCTATCTCTTGTTTGGATTTCATCAGATGGACTTTCTTCAGATACTCTTCGATAACTTGGTTGAAGCGCTTCATCTCCACTGGTTTAATTAAATAATTCTCCACACCATAGTGAAGCGCCTTTTCCAGTTGTTCTTTATCCGTTGCCGCGGTAATCATGATGATATCCACATTCGGGAATTTTTTCCGTATGTCCGGAAGGAGGTCTGTACCAAGCTGATCCGGCATATAAACATCAAGCAAAAGCAGATCCGGGCTTTTCTGTTCCAAGATCCGAAGCGTTTTTTTGGCATTGACAGCTTTTCCGACCACTTCTATTTCATCAAAGTTTTTCAAGAATTTTTCATGGATATCCGCTACACGAAAATCATCTTCTGCGATGACTGCTCTTATCTTCTGCATTCTTTCCCTCCTCACTGTTCTTTAGGAAGATAAACGGTGAATATGGTGTTCCCATCCTCGCTTTGAACCTCGATGATGCCGCCCAGCTCCTTGACGACATGATCAGCATTCGAAAGTCCATAACCACTTGGACTTCCGCTGTTTTTCGAAGTGAAACCCCGATCGAAAATATGGGCGATGGCATCCTCAGGTATTCCTTTTCCGTTATCACTCACTTCAAATACCATATCATTTCCGATATCTGTGGCGAAAAATTTCACGAGCGGCTCTTCCATGCTTGAAACCGCTTCAAGTGCATTATCGATAATGTTGCCTAGAATCAATGTTAGTTGTGACAATTTTATATGATCCGGCAGTTTCTCTAGGTAGCTTTGTGCGTCTATTTCAAAGATGATCTTCTTTTCCGATGCTTTCCCGATCTTGCCAAGTAACAGGGCTTGTACCTTTGTATCCTTTATCTGTTCGAACACGACACGGTTCAGGGAATGCAATTCTGATGTTTCGCTTTGAATCATATCGATTGCTTCATCATATTCCCCTAATTGTATCAATCCTGATAGGACGTATAGTTTATTGGTAAATTCATGGGTTTGTGCCCTTAAATCCTCTGAATGCATCTTCACTTCCGATAATGTGTTGACCATTTCCTCAATTTCCGTTCGATCACGGAACGAAGCGACAACACCGCTTACCCCTTCACTATCGAAAATCGGCGTACAATTGACGATAACGGATTTGTCTTCCCATGAAATCTCCTTATCCACTTGCGGTTCACCGGACTTCAGCACCTCGAATAAATATTTCGAAGGAAATAGGCCATCGACGTTCAAATGGCGAACGGACTCTTTAATATCCAGCAATTTTTTCGCCGGCTGATTCATCGAGGTAATCAGCCCATTTTGGTCAATGGCCAGAATCCCTTCTTTCACCGATTGAAGCACTGCATTTTTTTCTTTATATAAATTGGCGATTTCAAATGGTTCCAGCCCCAGTGTATCTTTACGTATGCTCCTTGCCAGCATATAACTGCCAATGATCGAGATCATGATGGCCACTAAAGATACAATCATCTCCTTGGACAAATCCTTGAAAATTTGGGCGCGGACATCGTCCACCAAAAAACCGACGGAGACGATTCCAATTATTTTTCCATCCTCATTGAATACCGGTGACTTCCCCCGAATGGAAAGACCGAGTGATCCTGCCGCTTCGGAGACATAATATTCGCCTTCCCGAATGGCCCTGCTATTATCCCCGCCTTCCATCCGCTTCCCAATTTCGGAAGCCAGCGGATGGGAATAGCGAATTCCCTCTGCATTCCCTACAACGATGAACTCAGCACCTGTTTCCCTGCGGATCTTTTCGGCAATCGGCTGGATGATGCCAGCGGGATCATCCGTCTCAAAAGCCTCTGTAACGGTAGGCATGAAGCTAATCGTCTTTGAAAGCTCCAACGCCAATTGACCTTTATCCTTCGCTATTTGCCTTCCTTCCATATAGGAAAAAGTAGTCGTCAATAACAGGATCAAAAACAGGCTCAATGATAGAACTAACCCGAGAATCTTGGTTTCCAGCGATACTTTCCTCATATTCAACAGCATCCTCTATTTTCATTTTCATTCACTAATTTTTATAGGAGCATAATGATTTTACCATTTCTATTAAATATTGAACATTGTTGGCCGTTTATTTCTCAGTGTCCTATTTTAAGAAAGATGGACACGCCGATGATGGTGCGAAGTTCAAGGAGCAGTTGTTTTCCACCTTGTAATCTTAATGATGTTTCTCTTTGGACAATGCTAGTTCTGTCTTGAAAGCAAAACAATCAGAAACATAAAATGCTCAAAGGAAACATCTCCTTTGAGCATTTTTTCAAAAACAGCTAAATGAATTGATTTGTCTTGTATTAATGCCAAAAATCGTCCAGAATCTGCCATTCCACCTGAAGCCAGCTACAGAACGCGGACCGACGAAAATGGGATAATACCAGAAACGTGCACCATTGTTTAGCCATATAAAAGTATTCCTGAACAGACAAAACGAAATCGCACCCGGATCTACGGCAAATGCTGAAATCGACGTTATTTGCAGTTTTATCTCCGAATATGGAGTTATATCGACGTAATCTTCTGTTTTATCTCCGAATATAAAGATATATCGACGATTTCTATAGTTTTATCTCCGAATATAGAGATAAATCGACGAAATCTACTGTTTTATCTCCGGATATAGGGATATTTCGAAGTTACTTGCAGTTTTATCTCCGAAAATGGAGATATATCGACGTAATTTATAGGTTTATCTCCTAATATGGAGATATATCGACGTTACTTGCTGTTTTATCTCCGAATATGGAGATATATCGACGAATTCTATAGTTTTATCTCCGAATATAGAGATATATCGACGTTACTTGCTGTTTTATCTCCGGGATTCAATATAGCAATCTCCATAAATAGAAGGTTGCATAGGATTCCCAATCGGCCCACGCTTCCGATAGTTTCCGGATTTCCGCTTTCGTTGGTTTTGCTTCTGTTTGCATGAGCAGTTTCATGGAATTATGCAGCCCGACGTCATCGATGGGAAAGGCTGCTGGAAAACGCAAACAGCGCATCAAAACATAGTTCGCTGTCCACGGACCGATTCCCCGTATGTTGGTCAGCATTTTTTCAGCCTCTTTTACATCCTTTGCATTCAATAGCTTTTCTTTAGTAAGTTCCCCTTCTGCAATCAGTTGAGCAACACCTATTAAATATTCACACTTCTTTACTGTCATCCTCAAATCGGAAAAATCTTCGACGGTCAATTTCGCGATCGCATCAGGTGTCGGAAACAGCCAATATTGCTTTCCTTCGAATTCAACATATTCACCAAATCCCTCCACAAGCCTCCGTTTCAAGGTATAGGCATAAGTTAAGTTAATCTGCTGACCAAGTATTCCCCAGGCAATCGCTTCAAATAAATCAGGGATGCCCATATTTCTCAAGCCGAAGAATTGGCTTACCGGCTTTTGCAATAAAGGGTCCTTTTGGGCCAATTCATAAAAAGGAAGCAGATTTGTCTCAAGATCGAACCAGTGACGAACGTATTGGGAAACAGCATCCTTTACCTGATTTTCCACCGGGGCAGTTCGTCCTGGAAAACGAACGTTCAGCTCCGTTTCATTCAAAGCACTGATTTCTACTAAAAGTGTCTCGTTTTCGACAACAAGTGCTCGATAAATCTTTTGATCAACAATATCGAACAGACATTCATTGGAGGATCTTGATAAATATTTAAGATTTTCCGAAAAACTAAACTCTTTTGGTGCACGAATTCTCAATTCATTCATACCTTCATCATTTGATAATGTCTCTTTCATTCTGCTCCTCCTATGTCCCGTTCCCTTTATTCTAATAAAAAATAAGTACGTTATCTTGCTCTTTCATTTAACTCCCTAATTTTAACAAATTCCATTGAACAATTACGTTATCTTGCTTTTATATTATCAAAATGTTTGTATATCAACCCTTTCTTGTATACTAAATGGAGAGGTGAATGTAGTGAATCCGAAAAAAGCAGATTTCCCGAATGAATATTGGAAAGCTATTATAGATTGTGATGCAGCATATGATGATCATTTTTTATACGGGGTAATTACGACAGGCATCTTTTGCAGGCCCTCCTGTAAATCAAGGGTGCCTAAAAAGGAAAACGTGAAGATCTTCAAAAATGCCATGATGGCTTTGGAAGAGGAGTTCCGGCCTTGTAAACGATGTAAACCGGAAGGACTGAATGTGCCGACAGAAGAATGGGGTGAACAAATAGCCGAATGGATCGACACCCATTACAGCGAACCCCTCACTTTGAACAAATTGGCGGATATTTCCCACGGCAGCCCGTATCATTTACAACGATCATTCAAGCGAGTGAAGGGAATATCGCCCACTGAATACATTCAGCGGCTTCGCCTTGAAAAAGCGGTGAGGCTGCTGGAAACCTCCGAACTGCCGATAACTGAAATAGGCTTCGCTGCCGGGTTCTCCAGTACGCCCTATTTCATGACGTTATTCAAAAGGAAAATGGGGAATACCCCTTCAGGATATAGGAATGCTTATCTCAAAACTCAAGCTTTGGAGCGTGAAGCAAATGAAGAATGATAAAAAACAAACCATTGACTGGGCCATATTGCATTATGATAAGTGGCAATTATATGTGGCCAGGACGGAAAAAGGGCTTTGCTATGTAGGCTCTCCCGGTCAAACGTATGAAGAACTGAAGTCCTTGATGCAAAAACGCTTTCCAAATGCGAACCTTGTTGAAAATAAAAAAGCATTAAATCCCTATCTTACAGAACTACAAGAATATTTCGAAGGAACCAGACAGACTTTCTCTCTTCCCGCAGATATAAAAGGCACCCCCTTTCAACAAGAAATTTGGGCAGCGCTGAATCAAATACCCTATGGACAAACCTGTTCCTATTCCGATATTGCCCAAATCATCCAAAGACCTGCAGCTGTTCGGGCGGTTGGTACGGCCATTGGCGCCAACCCAATTCTGATCACGGTGCCATGTCACCGGGTTATCGGAAAAAACGGGGCCATTACCGGATACCGTGGAGGTACGGAGATGAAACGATATCTACTTCAATTGGAAGCACAATCTGACCGAAAAAAAAGCATCCGGCTATAAGGATGCTTTTTTGCGTTTTTGTTTTTTAGTACCAAATAGTCACCGCTTTATTATAGGCATCACTATTTGGAATCGCATGGATCCCTTGAGCCTGTGCTTTGCGCGGGTCATAATCATATACCATTGGTGTATAGCATGAGGTCTGCCCGATATTCACAACACCATTGCCCCCGGAACTAGAGCAGGTATAGGCCTTACCATCAGTACTTCGGACGATTCTCGCATCCGCTTCATGATTGTATACGGCGGGGCGTGTTACGGTCACTTTTGCCCAGGCGGTTTTACACACAGTGCTGTATTTCAATTCTACGTACGAATTGGAATCGATCCATTTTTTATCCTTCGTTACCGCCGAATTTGCACAACTATTATAGTATGGACTTTTTCCATCATAGGTGTGTGTTTCGGCCAGTGCTTGATTTTTTCCAAATCCAAGGTCGACAATAAACATCGACAGTGTCATCACCATGGATAAACCTATCATTTTAAGCTTTTTATTCAATTCATTCATCCTTTCTTTGCAAAAATATAGATGAAGGTTTTTCTTTTTTCATTAATACCAGTCGGTTTCACCTGCGGTATATGGCCAAAAGGCTACCGCTTTTGCTTTTCGCGGATCTAAATCATATACCATCGGTGTATAGCATGACGTTTGACCTTTATTTATTTCACCATTTCCTCCAGGAGATGCACAGCTGAATTGTTTATTATCAGTATTGCGGACAACCAATGCCGTTGCCTCACCATCTGCTTTAGCCGGTCTGCTTAGAGTAATCTTCGCCCAGGCTGTTTTACAGACAGTGCTGAATTTCAACTCCAAATTGGCAGAACCGCCATTGGCATAAATTTTCACCGACTTCTTCGTGACAGCGCTATTCGCACAACTATTATAGTAAGGACTTTTTCCATCATAGGTGTGTGTTTCTGCTGAAGCTTTGCTCGCAAAAGAATCAAGGGAGCCAAAAAGGACTAAAGAAGCTACAAAAAATGAAATGCATAAAACCATTTTTTTCATTATTTCACTCATCCCCTTAACAAAATTTATACACTGTTCATCTTACGATTTTGTAATATTCTTACAAGTGATAAATTCCCTAGTTCATGAAAAACTACATCCCCGCCCTTACGCTGCCGCCTGGCATCATCACTACAATCTGGTGTGTCTCGCTTTATCAGCTGAATCATCACAGAGACAAAGTCATTATCCCTATGAGCCAGTCAGGACAAATAAGGTAACAACTAAGAACTTATGCGTATCAAGCTGGAACAAAACGAGCCAATAGACTGCCGTTGATCAGGAAAGATACAGGTCAATATACTTAATGTTTTTTCAAGAAAAAAGAAAAGCCCCGACAAAACACGAATCGTTTTGTCAGGGCTTTATTTTCATTTAGCGAGGTTTTCTCTGATTAATTTAATGATGCTATTATAATAGGAACGATCATGCGGAACGAACTCACTCCGTCCTACAAATCGATCGATCATCATCCTGCGGCCTTCGTGATTCATTTCAAATCCCTTAATATTCACTTTGTCCTTCGCTTCTGTCCAAAGCTCTTCGAAGTCAGTCAGCACTACCTTCACCATCCCGGAAACCTCTTCTGGCTGCAGGGTGAAATCATCGAAGCCATGTGTACGTTCATATAGAAAGACGTTTGCCAGTTCTTTATCGATGAAACCTTCTTTCGTTTGATGGTATTCAATAATCCCTAATGGAACCAACTCGTCAAAGGAAACGTCAATGCCTAGCTCTTCTTTAATCTCCCTTACTCCGTCGTATACCGTTTCATGAGCCAATAAATGGCCGGCAGCCGTAATATCCCATAGATTCGGATAATCTTTTTTCATCGCACAACGATGCTGAAGATATAGGTAATCCACGCCCGCTTCCGAACTTGCGAACCAGCAATGGAAAACCTCATGCCAATGTCCCAATCTATGTACTTCCTCTCGCGAAGCCACGCCGGTTTGAATGCGATTGGAATCGAAAACTTTCAACAACTCAGTTTCCATTGGAGCTTCACTCCCAGCCCTTTTTTATAAAAAACAGCTTCAGCCTTTTTCTTTTCTCCAATTTTTCGGGTTTAAATAGCCTTTATATTTAGCGGCCACTTCTTTCCCGACCAAAAGCGCGCCTGCCCAAAACATCACTTCCGCAAAGACAATCGCACCTGTTATGACCCCAGCCTTAACCGCAGTCGAAAATGGCGTAAAAGGAGCTGCGACAGGAATGATCCAAGTGAGAAGGGAAATGATAAGGAACCCCATCCCTACTTTGTAAAATCTCGATTTCTTTATTTCCTTACTTTCTTTATCCAATTAAATAACCTCCGTCATGATGATTTTCATTTAATTACCCCACCGAACAAATATACCATTGAATATATTCTTTTTTTATACGTTTGAATGTTTATTTCGTTTCATAAATTTGAGAAATAAAGATATTCCATTTGAGGAAAACTATTAATGAATTGACTTTACGATTTTTAATGGATTTAATATTCATATAACACTTGCATGCAGGAAAGGAAAATCCAATGTACATTGAATTCATTGCCACAACGATAGAAGATGCCCTTATAATCGAAGAATCGGGCGCAGACCGAATCGAGCTTGTCAGTTCTTTAGCCGAGGGTGGATTAACTCCAAGCCACGCCCTGATAGAAGCTGTCGTCCATTCAGTGAAGATACCAGTCAACGTGATGGTAAGGCCTCATAGCCAGTCGTTTTGCTATACGCAAAAGGATTTGGAAATCATGAAAAAAGATATCCAAATCATTCGATCACTGGGAGCGAACGGGGTTGTATTAGGTGCATTAAATGAAAAAAATGAAATCAATCGACCATACCTCGAAGAACTATTGACCGTATGTGAAGGTTTGGAGATTACATTCCACCGAGCCATCGATGATACGCACGACCCTGCCATTTCAGCTGAAATGCTAGCACAATATCCAGAAATCACTACGATATTGACCTCAGGCGGGCATGGGGATTTCCCTAGCCGCATGAAAACGATTCAACAAATGAAAAGAGTCTGCGGCGACATAGCCATACTGGTTGGAAGCGGATTGAATAAGGATAATATCCTTTCTATCCATTCCGAACTGCATACCGGTCACTATCATTTCGGTACGGCTGTTCGAAAAAACAACAGTATCATTGAAGGAGTTACATTAGAAAAAGCTAAAGAAATCGTAAACTTGCTAAAGAAGTAATGTTGAAAGGGACCATTTAACCGGTCCCTTTTGTTTGTCTGAGAGCTTTTTTTTGTAAAAAGACCGAATCCCAAAACCAAAAAAACAGTGCCGCTAAAAGGCTGATTGCATAGTAATTCTTTGTAGTTAAAATATCCATGCTGAAGTCAAAATTAAGCACCGAACTATAAATGAATACGGCCGGCAAAGAGAAAAAAATATAAAGGCAAAAATAGTTTAAACTGAATTTTTTAGGATGTTTATTGAAAAGGACCTGTACCGGAACAGCAAATAATAAATAAGGGATAACGACATAAAAAGAAATCACGATAATGCCAATCACTCCCCAGGTACCCAGGCTGAATACAACCAACACCGTGGAAAGCGACAGACAGGAAGAAACTAGACTAAAAAAATAATAAGGAATCACATCGCTTAGCTCCGAAACCTTTTGACTGATTTTCCAAAGTTCCATTTTAACCAGTACCTCGCAGTCTACCATAATATAATGGGAATTTTTACATAATCATTATACTATATAAAATGGAGGTGTTTTTATTTTGGAGCTATATATCGAGTTATTCGTGTTTCTGGCCATCATCTTTTTAATCGTCCTTTCCAATAGATTCATACCCTGGTTGGTAAAAGCCGCCATTGTCGTTTATTACTCTGTCATTTCCTATATCTCATTACCACAAAAAATAAAATTGATGAACGGTATGAAAATATCACTCCTGTGCCTGACGCCTACTGGGATAAAAATTCAGCCTGGGTTGACACGATGACTGGTTATTATTCATGGTCCTTTTTAATCATTCTCCTGTTCATTTATTTTAAATGGTTCACAAGTGTGAAAAGTAAGGAAGCGAAGGGATGGGTGCTAATTAGTTTCATTCCATCTTTGGCCGTTTTTTTACTTTTCATATTCATATTCAATTTTTCATACGGGTATAGACCATAGGGGTTGGCTATTACCTGATATCCAGCTCCAATAAGAAGGTTGCCTGAGCAACCTTCTTATTTTGAAATTTCTTAATCTTGAGCTTTAATTTTTGTTAGCATCAGCAAAATACCCCATCGCATCACACATGAATTTTGCCAATCCTTCACCGTATTGATCGATATTTTTGGTGAAGCGTTGATCGTCCATGTACATTTGACCTAATCCTTTGAAAGCATCCAGCGAGTATGTGCCGAAGTTATTGTTCAAACAATCATACCATTCTTTAATGGCCTCTTGTGCCTCCTCCGACTTAGGCGAAGCATCTCGGATTGCCGCAAGTTTTAAATAGATCTCCGATACAACTTTCTGTGCATCTTTGGACATGCCCGCCACTTTAGCCTTCGACTCATCGACAGCTTTATCCCCCCAAAGCTTGCGAGCCTCTTCTTCATATGGATTCTGACTGAAGTCAAATCCTTCAAATTTCTCTTTATTCGTCATCTGAATTTCCCCTTTCATATGCTTGATCGATTTTTCGACCGTCTTAATTAATTTATCGAGCTGACTGCGTTTCTCCCGTAACATTTTTTGATGTTGCTTTAACGCATCTTGTTTATCAAACGAAGAGCTGTTTACCATTTGTTTTATTTCCTTTAATGGCATGCCAAGTTCCCTGAAAAACAGGATTTGCTGCAACATCTCAAGATTATCATTCGAATAAAGCCTATAACCTGCATCGGTTATTTCCTCCGGCGATAATAACCCGATTTCATCATAATAATGCAGTGTCCGCACACTAATGCCAACCAAATCGGCTAGCTCCTTCACTTTCATTGCCACTGCTTCTTACCTCCTTTCGATATCATTTACATTAAGGTATCACGCAACGTCAGAGTCAAAGGAAAAATGAACATTTCCCGCCCAAATTTAAAAGACGATCCTTCCTAATGAAGAATCGCTGTTGGTATAGTTCACTCTTTGTAAAAGCTTCGGAATAAAGCCAAATCTAATTTACTTGTCCGCTATTGATGTCATGCACTATGTAGTAAATTTCCCATTACTCGTAAGTTTAACGCATTTACTCGCGAGTTTCGCGCTTTTACTCGTGAGTTTCACGCTTTTACTCGTGAGTTTCACGCTTTTACTCGTAAGTTTGGCACTTTTACTCATGAGTTTGGGCTTTACTCGTGAGTTTCCTCCTTTTACTCGTGAATTTCACGCTTTTACTCATGAGTTTCACGCTTTTACTCGTAAGTTTGGCACTTTTACTCATGAGTTTGGGCTTTACTCGTGAGTTTTACGCTTTTACTCGTGAGTTTCGCGCTTTTACTCGTGAGTTTGGCACTTTTACTCGCGAATTTCGCGCTTTTACTCATGGTAATTAAACATCCTTCTACCTCCAATGATCGGGAATGCATAATGAGTGTGGTAATTTTGTCTTCGTGTCGCCTTTAGCCGAGTTAACCTGTGCTTGTGTGATGAAGAAACTTCCGGTGAGATCGGCACCGCTTAAATCGGCGTCCCTAAAATCTGCACCGATCAGGTCCGTCACTCTCATGTCTGCTTCCCTGAGGTCGGATGCAATAAGCAAAGCCCCTCTTAAGTTCGCTCCCCTAAGGTCAGCACCTCTCAATTTTGCACCGATCAGGTCACTTCCCCTGCCTATTTTGTTCGGCTTTTTCTTATTTTTCTTAAATGAAACCTTTGCACGCACCATTTCACTTGTGCGCAGAAGTAAATCGTTAACGATCGTTCTATGAGCTGGTACATTCAGGTCCATGATAGACTTTGGACTTTGTTTAGTGAGATATTCCGTGTCTTCAAAAGCGGCCTGCAATTCTCGGTGAAGAGGTTGCGCATCTTCTATATTCAGTGCTTCATTTAAGTAGCAAAGCATTTCATGGAGTTGTTGCACAATTGGAAAAACTTCGAACATTTCCTTTGCTGATGCTGGGTTGTCCCTCCAATCATTTCCATCATAGGTGAGCTGGGATACCTTTTGACCGGCACCGAAGCATTCATATACCGTGCAGCCTTTATACCCTTTTGCTCTGAGATTTTCATGGATGCCGCAACGATAATCGGATTGAAGGTTTGAACATGGTGTACCTCCATCTTTATCAAATGCAAAATCAGCAGACTTTGCATAAGGCAGGGCTACACAGCACAGACCAAAACAATTCTCACAGTCTGCACGTAATTGATTATGGATACTATCGTTATTTGTTAATTGCATTCTTACACTTCCTTCTATAAAACACTGGCTCTGCCTTTTTTAAATCAAAAGTTTCATACAGAATATTTTTTTGTTTTCATTTTATCAAAAAACCCAATTAATCTATATATTAACAAAATACAAATAAACAAGAAATCTGAAATTAATCATTAGAGGGAAGCAAGTGCCCTTAGCCATTCCATATTGATTGCTCATACTTCTATAAAAAATTAATGATTGAGACTGGGCGGGGAAATTTTCCTTTACAAAGTTCACCTGGTTATTAGTTCTTCCCATTCTTCAAGCGAAAGTTTTTCGGTCATATGCTTATATGCATCAGGGACTTTTATCGAACACATAAGTTCGAGACTATTGCCATCGGGATCATTGAAATAGACGGAAGCGTTTCCTTGGTTCGGACGCACAAATGGTTCAATCGTTGTCCTTTTTCCAAAAGGAACGACTTCAATTTGCAAGGATTTGAGCCAAGTTAATGCATTTTTCATATTATCATAAGTTACCCGAAAGGCGATATGCCTTAGTGAAGGGTGGTATGGAGTTTGATATTCCTTCCCTTCCCATAAGCCGACCCAGCTTTTGTTTTCCTCGATCCAAAAGAAGGCAGTATCTTCATCCCTCCAAGCTAGTTTCAAGCCTATTTTCTTATAAAAATCCATAGAGATGTCCAGGTTCTTGACTGGTAAATGGGCTTCATATAAACCTTCTATCATATTAGATTCACCTTTCTTCTTTTAAGTAAAGGAACTCTTTTGCCGGGAAAATAACTCACAATTATTTACTCTTAAGTCCTTTGCGACAATCAAGCGGTCTATCCTCGGTTAGTTTACAGGGAAGGTCCTTTCTGTGACAGCCGCTACCTCCCTCTTTTCACAATTTAAAAATGGAATGCGTTCTATTATATAGAAGAAAATGGATTTAAAGGTTCCTACTATAATGGAAGAATATTAGCTTTTGACCCGAATCCGCACTAATTTCCTCATTAATCGAAATCCGTTCAAAACCGTTTTTTACCAAAACCTTTTGGGAGGCGATATTGTCACTTGTCGTTTTGGCATGTATTTGAGTCACATTCAAATCCGGCGCCAGCTTCATCAAAAGCTTTAAAGCTTCATTTGCAATCCCTTTTTGCGTAAACGCTTCACCGATTCTATAACCGACATGAGCCGTACCCTTGATGGGGTCGATATCCACAAGATTAATCCTGCCGACGATTATGCCTGAACCATCCTTAATCAAATAAAAAGAGGAGATGACTTCTTCTTGTTCTTTTAATAATTCCTTATGCCTGATTCCAAACGTTCCAAAGCTATAATAATCATCACCCCGGCCTGGGACCGTTTGTTCGAAAAACCTTCTATTATTGCATTCAAATGCAAATAACGCTTGTGCATCCCGTTCATTAAGCCTGTCAATGTATATATCCATCATTCTTCCACCCTTTCAAAAAAAACGCTAAGCATGCGGCCTAATCTATCATTCAAGAAAACAAAGGGCTTATCCTTCCTGATATATATAGATAGATAAAGATTTGTACCCTAGCTTGATTCAGCATCCCTTTATTGTTCCCTCAAATCCAGTTCCTGAATAAAGATAAATACATGAATTACTTGTAAAGTCAAAAATAAATTATTTTCTTCTGGTAAAAAATCAACGGATGATGTATCATAGGCTTCAGATATTTATTATTCTCATTTGATTAATCGGAATTAGGAGGAATATATATGATTGGTTATGTGTTTTTAAATCTTGCCATAATGCTCGTTCTTTTAGGCGTTTTATTTTACATGAATAAGAAGCATATTTCCTTTACAAAAAGGGTCTTTACTGGACTTGGTTTAGGAATTGTATTCGGACTTCTTTTGCAGTATTTCTATGAACCTCAGTCAGAGGCGATCGTTAAATCGGTCGATTGGTTTAACATTGTAGGTTCCGGCTATGTCAAGTTCCTGCAAATGATCGTCATGCCGCTTGTCTTCATTTCAATCTTATCCGCATTCACAAGATTGAAACTGACTAGCAATATTGGAAAGATCAGTGTCCTGATCATCGGAATCCTGCTTGGAACGACTGCGATTGCAGCTGCTGTCGGGATCACCTCGGCAACTGTATTCAATTTGGAAGCCGTTCAAATTGAGCAAGGGGAAGCGGAGTTAAGCCGCGGAGATCAAATATCGGAAACATACGGTACGATTCAGGATAAAACGATGCCACAGCAAATTCTTGAATTGATTCCGTCCAATCCGTTCCTTGATTTAACGGGTGCACGCCCGACATCAACCATTTCCGTTGTAATTTTTGCTGCATTTCTTGGGATTGCCTATTTAGGAGTCAAAAGGAAACAGCCTGAACATGCTGAATTTTTTGCTAAAATAGTAGATACATTGCACAGCATCATCATGCGCGTAGTAACATTGATCCTGCGTTTAACACCTTACGGGATCTTGGCGATCATGACGAAGACGGTAGCTACGAGTGATTTGGATGCCATCCTGAAATTAGGGAAATTCGTAGGTGCCTCATATGTGGCCCTGATTGTCATGTTCCTTATCCATTTGCTATTGCTGATGCTTGCAGGATTGAATCCAATCGTATATTTGAGAAAAGCTTTCCCAGTATTATCGTTTGCCTTCACTTCAAGAACAAGTGCTGGCGCTCTGCCATTGAACATCCAAACACAGAAACAACTAGGGGTGTCCGAAGGTATTGCCAACTTTGCCGGATCCTTCGGTTTGTCGATCGGTCAAAACGGCTGTGCCGGAATCTATCCGGCCATGTTAGCGGTCATGATCGCTCCAACGGTTGGGATCAACCCGCTAGATCCTTCCTTTATCGCCATGTTGATTGCCATCGTGGCCATTAGTTCTTTCGGGGTTGCAGGTGTAGGCGGAGGAGCAACATTCGCTGCCATCCTTGTATTATCTGCAATGAACCTGCCAATCGCCTTGGCCGGCCTGTTGATTTCCGTCGAGCCATTGATCGATATGGGTAGAACGGCCGTGAATGTCAGCGGAAGCATGACTTCCGGTATTCTGACTAGTAAAATAACGGGCGACCTGGATAAAGAACAGTTCAGCGAAGAATCATCTTTGAAAATTGAAGCTGAAATGTAAAAGAAAAAAGCATCGGACTTCCTGTCATTGGAGGTTCGATGCTTTTTTACATAGGCTGTACATTCAATTCAACCAAGATTCTTGGTGCAAAAAGTAATAAGGGATTGATGCTTGAAACCCAGTTAAGATAAAATTCATTTTAAATAAGTACATACCAGATATTTTCTTGTTTCTTATATCTTCCCTTTATTTCTCCAACGCCATCAATGGTTAGCGAATCATTGGTTTCAGAGGGTTCATTCCCTACTATCAGATGTAATTTATTTATGTTTTGAATTCCATGATCAACATGGGCAATAACCGGTTGTTGAATAAGAAAATCTTCATTGTTCATTCTTACTTTTATAAAGCTCTTATGTAACAGTCTATCTTCTAATGGGATGATATTCATCGGGTCAAAGGATTTAGCAATTATTTTCCCTTCAATATATAAATGAATGCCTGCTTGTTTATTAAACTCTTCAAATGCTTTCATTCTCTTTTCGATAGCAAAATTAATGACTTCCTCTGTTTCAGGACTTATTTTCACATCAGCCATTGAATGCTCCATATAGTCACCGGACTGCTGTTTTAATAGGTCATATAATGTATCTTCTCTATCAAAAAAACTTTCCATCCAGCCTGGTGAAAGCTCCTCAAGTAACAAACACATAAATAAACCGGAACTATAACAACTTCTTCTAATACGAGAAGTAGATTCATATTTGTTTGTTAGTTGTTGTGCATACTTTTTTAAAACCGAATCGTAATCAAGCGGGCTTTTTTCCGAGTAAGCCTTCAATTCGACATACCACGCAGGTCCCTCGATAGTTTCAATCAAATTTTCATATGTCAGGTACTCTTCAATCATGGCTGCTCTTTTTTCCCTTAGGGCAATGAAGGCATTAAGGTATTGTTTCTTCTTAATTAGGTCATTTTCCAACATTGCACAATAAAGATTTGTTCGTTCCTGATTTCTTAATTCCACATTTTCTTTTGACAGCGGATATGTGATTCCCAGCATTTCATCGGGAAACCGTTTTTCATCCTTTATATATTGATAGCCGTGAAACAATTCATGAACCAGCATTGAAAACAAATCTTCATATTCCTTATAGTGATCCATATTAACAATTGCAGTGGGATATTCTTCATACATAATGATTGTGTCAGCAGTAAACTCGGTATCCCACTTTAAAATATGATATGTACATGGTGGATTGTTACTGAATTTAGGATGATTAAATAGATAAACATTACTCTTGTCATATATTGCAAAGGCAACAAGTTCAAAATCCGGCCAATAATTTTCCAACTTTGCTTTAACCAAGTCTTCAGCCATTCGATCAAGATGGTGCGGCATTCTTTTCCTCCCTCCACTGTTTCCATTCGATTAAAAACATAATACCATATATAATTTACATAAATGCCCAATCATTCAATAAAAAAAAACCGCTGTAACATATCAACTCATGGGAGCGAATATTCTTACAGTGGCTTTTTCCTGTGGTCACTTTTTAATTTGCCTCGCTGCGTAATGATTGGCCTGAAAAGCCGATAGCGCATGGAACGTATACTGGACGGCTGCATATACCCCGCATGCAAGGAGGATTCCTGCGAGTACATCCAATACAGCATGCTGTTTCGTAAATAGCGTGGAAAGGATGATCAGTGTTCCGAATGCAGTGACACTGGCATACTCCCATTTGTGCTCTTCTTTCCGCTTATGGGCGACGATCATCATGATGAATGTGGTCAGTACATGTATGCTGGGGAGGCAGTTGACAGGTTGATCATGACTATAGATGAACCGCATTAACTGGGCAAAGATATCGTTGCCCACGACTTCTGGACGCGGAACTGTCGTTTGCCAAAGGCAATATACTATAAAACAGAGAAGTTTCCCCGATATCAAACTGCCTAATCCGACGAAATAGTGCTTTCGTTCAACGAAGCAATAGTAAATCAGCAATCCATAAATATACGGATACCAAAGTAAATAAGGAACGGCAAATTCTTTAATAAAGGGAATCTCCCCATCTATTATAGTCGTAACATCGACAGCATGACCTGAAGATTGATTGATGATTGAATAGATGGAACTAGTAATCATCAAAAGTAATAAATAATATAACGGGTGAAAGGATAGTAGGGAATTGTTTTTCATAGCTCGCTCCGGCTTTCAATATATTGGTTTTTTTCCAAAGATTATTATACTACATTTTTCACTAGATTAACTCTTTAATCGCTAAAGTTAATGATTCCCATGGACTAGTAAAATGGATATCTCTTACTTTTCATCCGACTAAGAATACATAACGAAAGCCATGGCATATACCACGGCTTGATATGAAACTTATATGCGGGAAGGCAAAAGTGATCACTCCGCCATCTCTAGATTTTGTTATGGCGTTTTTTCCATACATACGTTAAGGAAATGAAGATGTAGATGCAAAGTGTAATGATCGTAACGACTATGGATGTCGTGAAAATGATTCCGATCAGGATCGTTATTAAAGCGATGATCGCAGCCCAAGTCGTATACGGGAACCATTTTACCGAATAGGCACTTGTTTTTCCGGACTGTTGTTTACGTGATTTTAAATGGGCGAAAGCAATGATCAACCAGATGAATAATACGGTATATCCAAGCGAACCCATTAGGAAATCGAAGGTCTTGCTTCCGGCAAATAAGGAAATCAATACACCGCCATATAATGCGGAAGTACACATTAATATTGCGGGAACAGGTACTTTCTTCTTGGATAAACGGGAAAAGATTTTCGGAACGCGACCATCCACGGCTTGTGTATACAGAACGCGGGATGAACCATACAACCCGGAGTTCATCGATGATATGATCGCTAATAGAACAACGGCATTCATGATATGGTCGGCACCTGGAATCCCAATCATTTGAAAGACCATTACAAACGGACTTTCTTTCACCCCGTTTACTTCGTTCCAAGGAATTAAGCTAACGATGATGAAAAAAGGAATGATATAGAAAGAAATGATCCTGACCAATGTACTGCGAACGGCCTTTGGAACCACTTTTTCAGGATTTTTCGTTTCAGCTAATGTGACCCCGATGATTTCCGTACCGCCATATGAATAGATTACCACCAGCATCGCCGTGATCAACCCTGTCGATCCATTCGGAAAGAAACCGCCATGTTCGGTCAAGTTAGAAAAACCGACCGCGGTATGATCACCAAAAGTAACGAGCAGCAACAATAATCCAGCCATGATGAACACAATGATGACCGTAATCTTAATTAAAGCAAGCCAGTACTCCGTTTCAGCAAAAACCTTTACCGACAGCAAGTTAACCGCAGTAACCAAAACCGAAACAGCTAATGCCAATATCCAGATTGGATATCCGGGCAGCCAATATTGAAGGAAAATCGCCGCAACCACTGATTCGGCCGCGATATTCAACACCCACATTTTCCAATAAATCCAATCCAGGAAATAGGCAGGATACTTTCCTAAGATCGATTGGACCAAATCCCTGAATGTTCGTGCACCGCTATTGCGGACCGCCATTTCAGCTAAACCTTGCATGATGAATAATAGGATGATTCCTCCTATCAAGTACGCAATGATTACGGAAGGGCCTGCCATATCAATGGCTGAACTGCTTCCTTTAAATAAACCTGCCCCGATGGCACCGCCTAATGCCATCATCGTAATATGCCTTGAAGTCATTGTCCTCTGTAAATTCCGTTTGTCCGTTTCCATATCCTTACCTCCCAAAAATCAAAAAAAGCATATCGTCTCTTCCTTCATAATCAAATGAAGAAAGAGACGATATGCCTTAAGCTTACCGCGGTACCACTCTTATTGGCTCTTTAAAGAACCCTGCTTTAAAAACCTTGTAACGAAGGTTAATCGTTAAAACAAAAGAATCGAATCATTCCTATCTTTCGCTTTACCACTCCCAGGCAAGTTCAAAGTATCATTGGACTGCGTTGCACCAACCCGCAGCTCTCTTCACCGAATAATGAGCTTTTACTACTCCTGTTCATTGCGTTTGAAAAATTATATCTGAATATTTTTAATAATATCCCATACTATACGGACTCAAGGTAAATTTGTCAATAACTTTCTTAAGATAATATTTTCAAAGAAACAAATTAGGGGAAATCGTGAAAGCACTTGACCCAATTATAAGATACTGGCGGACAAATAATATACAAATTTAATAGCACTTAATGAACATCATGCGGCTGCAGAATCAGGTGCTGGATAGTCTTAAAAGATGAAAATGAAGAACCCATGATGGTTGAAGCATATTTGCAAGGTTTCCTTAAGACAAAGAGTGCCCTTTATGGACCAGTAGTTTCGTAAATTCAACAAATGTTCTTATGACTTATTTAGCAGATTCTATATGGAAATAAACCCCACTTTTCTTGTCTATCGCAGGGCTTACTTCACTAGTTCGTGTTTTAACGATAGGACTTTGATCTTCACTTAATCCAGTGTAAATTGTAAAATCCTTTCCTGATTGTGTTGTTGTTCCCCAACTGATCTGGGAGGAATTCTTTTTGACTTTATCGTTTTTAACAAGAACATCTTGATCAGGGTCATACCAAGCAAACTTTCCTTCTTGCTCACTAATGCTTGATACCCCTACTCCCAAGCCTTCTTCAAATTGTTTCTTATAAATAACAAATGTTTCTCCGTTTTCACTAACTTCTCCAATGATGTCTTCTTTTTTTATCTTTTCTTCTTTAATGCCATGATTAATCGTTTCTTCTATGGTTTTATACCATTTCAATTCACTGGTTCCGTTATCGGCTATTGCAGAACACCCTGTAAGTGCAATCATGGCTATTGCAAAAGGTAGCAATACTTTCACTTTAAAAATCCCCCTTTTAAGAAAAGATGCAATACTTAAATCGTGCATTCGATGCAAATAAAATTACATTATAGAAAAAAAACCATTTCCCTATCCATTCCCACTGGTCACCTAATCAAATAATATATTCATAATCTCCTAAACGTTTAAAATTCCATCCCTAACCATGATGCAGCCACCATCAGAACCCCAACGACAATCACTATAACCGGTCCTACAACAATTAATCCAAATAGCAGTGAGCCTACTGCGTCCAGGAAGATTCGAAATGGTCCTGCTTTTTCCCTTTTATTCTGTTGCTGCATTAATAAGTCTTCAAGATGACCGACTTTTTGCTTCAATTGCAGCAACTCTTGAATCACTTTTGTGTCCTGGCCCATGAATTACCACCCTCTTTAATTAACAATAAGTGTTAATTCTATCATTTACATCCATTTTTTAAAAGTGAGATTTACCCTCGAAACCAAATCTATTTTAAAACTATTTTTTCAAATTCTGTCATCAATGATACAATAACATGGTCTGAAATCAATCCACTCTATAGAACACGTGAGGTATCATATTTTTTATGAAAGCAATACGATTATTAAAGAGTTTTAACTTTTTATATTTTGGACTGCTTGCCATTTTCATTCCGTTTCTCCCAGTCTATCTGGCTGATCAAGGTTTGCGTCCAGCCCAAATCGGATTCATCATCGGTACAGGAGGTTTTGTCACCCTCATTACCCAGCCTTTATGGGGAATGATCAGCGACAAAACAAGGACTATACGAAAAGTCCTGTTGTTACTCATCTTTTTCTCGAGCGTAATCGGTTATTTCCTCTATGATTCAAGCAGTTATCTTCAGCTCATCCTGTTTGCCATGCTACTATATTTCTTTCTGATGCCGATCGATCCCCTGACGGAAAGCCTCAATTTTACGATGGCAGAGAAATCCGGGATCAGCTACGGCTCCATCCGGACATATGGTGCATTGGGTTATGCGGTCATATCGCTGATCACCGGCTATGTTATGTCATATTTCGGAGCGAACAGCCTTGCGTTCCTTTTTGCAGGAATAGGTTTGATCAGCTTCATTGTCAGCTGGATGATGCCTGATGCTCCCGTTTCAGGTAAACCTGTCACCTTAAGCAGCCTTAAGCATTTTTTCAGCAATAAAGAGACGCTTCTCTTTCTGTTATTGGTCTTTATCTGTGCTGTTCCAGCAAGGATGAACGATACCTTCCTTGGAGTATATATCAGGGAACTTGGGGGAAGTGCCAAGCTTGTAGGCTTGACCTGGTTCTTGGCGGCGGGAAGTGAAATCGTTGTATTCGCCCTAAGCTTTTGGTGGCTGCGCAAAGGTAAGGAAATCATCATCATTTCGTTTGCAGCAGCGTTTTTCTTTATCCGTTATTTCGTCTCTGCGTGGATTACCGATCCACAGCTATTAGCTTATTTGCAAGTCATGCAGCTATTGACTTTCCCGATTTTCTACTCGGCGGCCATCCAATATCTTTACCGGATCGTTCCAGTGGAATGGCGTGCCACAGGCCAGACCGTACTGGCGCTGCTATTCTTCGGGGTTTCTGGAATCATCGCTTCTTATATAGGCGGAGCCATATATGGAGCATATGGAGGGAAGACCCTTTACTTGTTCATTTCCTCCATCTCCTTTATAGGAATGGTTTTCGCTTTGGTTCTTTATCGGATATACGGAACGAGGCTCGATACAGCAGAGGAAGCTGTATAATCTAAAAAACGGTATTAAAAAGAGCATGTTTTGATTAAAACATGCTCTTTTTACATTCCGTTAGCGAAATAAAGGGGCAACCGTCAACATTAACACAGAGAAGCAAAGCAGTATAGTAGTTGTCCTGTTTGAGAGTTTTACTTGTTTGCCATTTTTATAGAAACCTGAAAATTGAAGCCGGTTTTTATAGAGTACATAAAGTAATGGAAAAATTGCCATACCAACAATCCATCCGCCCGTGGTATTCTCTACGGTTATTCCAAAAATCGCATAGATTGAATTAATGATGAGCCCCATTATCATTCCAATAACAAAAATAATGGTGATTATACGAAATAATTCTAAAATCACTCTCAACATCATTTCACCTACTTTTTTCCTGTAATCCGTAAAAAAGGCTGCAATCAGCAACCTTGAATGAACTTTACAGGATGGGATATTTACCTAAATATAACAAACTTTCCTCTATTGGTAAATAGAAGCTCTTTACTCTTCTTCTTGAACGAGCGAATGCTTAAATGCGTAAATCACTGCTTGCGTGCGGTCCTGCACCGCAAGCTTGCTTAATATATTGCTGACATGCACTTTGGCTGTTTTCAGGGCTATGTATAGTTCATCGGCAATTTCCTGATTCGTTTTCCCTTGAGTCATCAGCAGTAAAATTTCCATTTCACGGTTTGTCAATTGATCATGAAGCTGGGTGATTTTTGGGCGACGCAGCTTTTCCATCATTTTTCCCGTCACTTCAGGTTCAAGTATGCTTTGACCCTGGAAAGTGGAACGGACGGCTCTCGCAATCTCGCTGGCCTTTGATGTTTTCAGCATATAGCTCGTCGCTCCGGCTTCCAATGCCGGGTACACTTTTTCATCATCCAGGAAGCTTGTCACAATGATGATTTTTGCTTCTGGCCATTTTTCAATAATTCGTTTCGTGGCTTCTATGCCGTCCATTTCCGGCATCACCAAATCCATCAAAATGATATCCGGACGCAATTCCATTGCCAGTTCGACAGCTTTCAAACCATTGTCCGCTTCCCCGATCACTTCGATATCCGACTGTGCGGATAAATAAGCCGATACCCCTATCCTTACCATTTCATGGTCATCGACAAATAATACTTTAATCATGATGATCACCTCCAGCATTTAATAATGGGATTTTCACTTCAAGTTTCGTTCCTTTATTCGGAACACTTACAATTTGCATCGTCCCGCCTAATTCAACAGCCCGTTCATGCATGTTTTGCAGACCATATGATCCCGTTTTCGACTCCTCGACGTTAAAACCAATGCCGTCATCCGTTATTCGTAAAATGATCATTCCATCACGAACGATCAATAGCACTTCAAGCGAATTCGCTTTTGCATGTCTCAGCGTATTGGAAATCGATTCTTGCAAAATCCGAAACAGATGGTCCTCAATCCCCTTATCCAGAGTGACAGGCTCCATCTTCCAATTTATATCCATCGTCACTTTTTGGGCCAATTCCAAAAGAAGCTCCTTCATTCCTTCATGTAAAGATTTTCCCTTTAATGCAACAGGCCTCAAGTGAAGCAATAGCGCCCTCATCTCAAGCTGGGATTGATGGATCATTTCTTCCACTACCTTGAATTGTTTCATTTCCGTTTTTTCCATATCGGATTGTGATTCGGTGATGGCCGACATGAACATCGAAGCCGCAAACAATTGCTGGCTCACCGAATCATGCAGCTCCCGCGCTAAACGGTTTCGTTCCTGGGAAACGATTTCCTGGATCTGTTTCTCCTGATCAATGGCCTTTTCATTCGCCATTTTTTGCGATAATTTAGTCTGCTCATTGATTTGCTTATGGATCAGTTGCATCCGTTCCGCCATTTTAGCCATCTCTTGAATTGGATACGTTTCCTGTTGCGAGGGTAAGCGGCCCTGTTCAAGGAAATGTAGACCTTCATCCACCCTTTCAAGCTGTCTCTTCCAAAACATACCCGAAACGACTCCATAAATCAGCCCTACCGTCATGACCAGGCTTGGCAAAAATATGACGAAGGGTAATCCCATGACCACTTTCTCCCACAATAAACTCCAATCGGATAAAGGAAAGATGAAGAAAACCACCGCCGGCAAAGCAAGGGAAAGAACGAAAGCAACACCAAGGGCAGTCAATATCTGCCGTGTCAGTATGCTCATATCCGCTTCACCTCTAAATCGCCAACTAAGATTGAAGTGATGATATGAACCTTGTGATCCGTTTCATTGAACCCTTCCGTTTGGTAGGAATAAATTTGATTAAAGACCCTGGATTCAGGCTTATTTTCAAAAATCCGCGCTCTGCCTGCAATGACAGAATGATGGACCCTGATTTCGATGCCATACGGTACAAGGACAGTGATATTGCCAATGATATTCCTGATGGAAATGACAGCATCGCCTTTCGGTAAAATCGTTTTGCTTAAATCGATAACCGTATCACCGACCCCGCCCTGAACATTCACGGAATTCCATTCATATACATGTTCGGTCGTTTGTTGATGACCAAACAACTTATTTTTAAATAGATAATCGGTTTTCAGCAGTCGTTCCTTATTGATCTTTTCTTCGTCCGAATCATCATTGGTTAAAATGGGACTGACCCAATCAGGATTTTTTTTGGACTGATAATATAAAAGCAAAAGATAAATGAGGATCGCCATTAGGAAAAATCTAAAGACGAACATATTCAAGACTGTAATGATAAGGGAAACCAACCCTATAAAAAATAGGATTTTCCCGATTGTCCGTTTTGGGAATTTCCTGCCTAAATAGATACATCCTATTGAAAAAGCGATGGAAAAAAGGAGACCCCCACCCGTAAATGAAATCTCTAAAAAAAGCAGGACGACTCCGATGAGAAGTATCCATCCCATATAGTCCGTCTTCATCTTGTTCAACATCGGTTCGCCTCCCCTGTATATGATCATAATATTCTTAAAAGGCACAGAAACCCGTGCCTTTTAAGAATACCATGAAATTATCACGTTCTGACAGCCTGTTTTCCCCCGCCCTCCATTCCAAAAGGCCAGGGGATGACAGCGAAGCCTTAAAAAAACTTTACGCTTCTTTCTGTTCCAATTCTTTTTCAAGCTGGACAATCCTGGCATCGATCGTATGCCGATTATAATCCGTATGGACCTGGTGCTCGATGCGATCGATATAATGCTCCATTTCTTCAAACATCGCTACCGGTTTGGCTTCGGAACTGCCTCCGTCCAAAACCCGATTGATTCGGTTGTTTGCCCGGGCAATATTTTCCCTGCCCATCAGTTCCAACCTCTTTAGATGCATATCCTTCAGCTTATGTTTCATTTCTTCATATTTCCGCTCCAGCTCAGCCAACTGAACCTCTGCACTTTTATGCGCCTCTTTCAAACTTTGCGCCCGCTCTTCATAGTGGAGGCTTTCCTTGACAGCAAATTCCATCAAATCGGTTTCTCCCGACTGCTTGGCAATCTCAGCCTGATGCTTACGTTTTTCAGCTAGATTTTGCGCTTGATTATATTCACGCGTAAACTCTTCTTTCAAAAGATATTGACGTTCAAGCAACTTACCGACCTTTTCCGTCTCCTGCTCACATTGACGCAAATATTGATTTAACATCCCAATTGGATTTTTTTGCTCCTTTTTATCCAACAGATCGTGAAAATCAGCCGAAATCGTTTGTTTCATTCTTGAAAATAAATTACCCATTCCCATTACATCCCTTCTATTAGTTCTTATTCAACTCTTTCCACTCTCTTTCAAAATTTGAGAATGGGTCACTTTCTTTCGATGATGCACTTTCATCATTTTCATTCCATTTTTTATAAACCAGGTAAAGAACATAAGCTGCCACCAGTCCCAATATTGCCGGGATATGGGAAATAGAAACGATCAGCACGATAATGGAGACTGCCCCCCACGCAATCTTCGCCCCTGTCGATTCGGACTTCATGAACTGCTTGAACCCAAAGTATAGGATCGCCAAGCAAATCGCCAGGCTGATCAGTGGACCAACGTTCGCCAGCAACAGGAAAAGTGCGATCAGTCCTACAATAAATAAACCAAATTTCTTCATTGTTTTCGTCCTCCTTTCTATGTTTATATCTTATCTACTTTTACAGGTTCGTATAATGAGCCTTAGCTATATTTTCTAGTAAGACTTAAGGCGTAGACGCTGTAAGTCCGGTGCTAATGAGAGTGTTTTGGCGGTTTGGTTTACTCGGGAATTTGCACTTACTTGTAAGTTTGAGTGATATATAGGTGAATTTGAGCGATATATTCGAAAGTTTGAGCGATATACTCCTGAGTTTGCGCTATTTACTCGTGAGTTTGAGCAGTTTACTCGTAAATTTGCATTTACTCCTGAATTCTACGGCTTTACTCGTGAGTTTTGAAAATAAAAAAATCTTCCGATTGTATATAACCGGAAGATTGGTGAGCTGCATTATCATTACACATATAAGCCTTCGACGTAAACTGAGGTAATGGTTTGAGCAATTTCTTCTACTGAACTTTGATGTTCGTTTCGGACGATTTCCCACAGATACATTTCATTTGTGAAAAACCATCCTCTTGCCACAAGCTTATGGTTTAGTTCAGTTCTTGCCAGCCCATTTTGCTGTGCATAGGCGACGTCCTGTGAAATTCGCTGGATGAACTTCATGCGGATCGCTTTCCATTTATCTGAAATAATGGTTGATATGCCAATGGCCTGTTCGAAAACTTGCATCATATTGCGTTCAGCTTCTGCCATTTTCAAAAATGCATTAGCTTGTCTGTTGATGATATGTTTTGCTTCGTCTTTTGATTTTGGAAAGAAAGAGGTCTCGGCAATTTCATAGAATTGCTCCATTACATTCTCCATTAATACAATTAACAGATCCTCTTTCCCTTTAAAATGAACATAGGCCGTTCCGTATCCGATGTTTGCTCTTTTGATCATTTGGGAAATAAGCGCAGCTTGATAACCTTCTTCAAGAAATATTTCCTTTGCAGCTTCCAATAGCTTTTGTCGTGTCATGATCGAGCGTAAATGCCGTTTATCTCCTACTTTGCCATTCTCCATGCTTATTCCTCCCCTTATCTTCTAGGATAAAGGATTTCCATAAAATAAAAAACATTTGTTGGAAAGTTTGTTTCAATGTTTATAATTTTCTGAATTAACTTATTGACATCATGTCATATTCTTTGGTACGATTCTCCTAGAATTTTAAAAAAACTAATATAGGAGGATGATTATGGTTTCTGAATATACATTGGATCACGCTAAACAAATGGATGAGAATGATGCACTTAAAGGTTTTCGAGAAGAGTTTTATTTAAAGCCGGATTCCATCTATATGGATGGAAACTCATTGGGGCTTCTTTCGAAAAGGGCTGAACGCACTCTTCTGGAGTCTTTGGAAGATTGGAAGGAGCATGGGATTGATGGATGGACGCAAGGGAATCATCCATGGTTTTTCATGGCTGAGAAATTGGGCGCGAAGATGTCCCAATTGGTCGGAGCTTCTCCCGAGGAAGTTATTGTAACCGGCTCCACAACTGTAAATCTGCATCAGCTAGTAGCTACTTTTTATAAGCCTGAAGGAATGCGCAGAAAGATTTTGGCTGATGAATTAACCTTCCCGACTGATATTTATGCTCTTCAAAGTCAGCTGCGTACACATGGATACGATCCGGAAACCGATCTCATCCGCGTAAAAAGCCGTGATGGCCGATTTCTTGAAGAGGATGACATTATCGAAGCAATGACCGATGACATCGCTTTGATCATCTTGCCAACGGTCCTGTATCGCAGCGGTCAAATACTGGATATGAAACGATTGACTGATGAAGCTCATAAAAGAGGAATTGTAATCGGATTTGACGGATGTCATTCCATCGGTGCCATCCCGCATTCATTCAGCGAATGGGATGTGGATTTTGCTTATTGGTGCAATTATAAACATTTAAATGGCGGCCCTGGAGGTGTTGGCGGTTTATATGTAAATCGAAAACATTTTGGGACGATGCCTGGATTGGCTGGATGGTTCGGCTCCAAAAAAGATAAACAATTCGATATGGAACATACCTTAACACCAGCTGAATCAGCAGGAGCGTATCAAATTGGCACGCCGCATGTGTTAAGTTGTGCACCTTTGATTGGGTCTTTGGACATTTTTATAGAAGCTGGAATTGAAAATATTCGTGAAAAATCCCTGAAAATCAATCAATATTTAATGGATTTAGTCGAATTCGAATTGGAAGACATGGGATTTTTCATTGGAACTCCCAGAGAAGACATCCGCCGCGGTGGTCATGTAAGCCTCGAGCATAAAGAAGCTGCACGGATATGCAAGGCACTGAAAGAGAACGGTGTCATTCCAGATTTCCGTGCACCTAACATCATTCGCCTCGCCCCGGTTGCACTCTATACTTCTTATGCGGAAGTTTGGGAAGTTGTACAAATACTCAAGAAAATCATGTCAGAAAAACAATATGAAAAATACAAGAATGAGCGTGAAGTGGTCGCATAACCCGGAGTTCCGCCAGATGGGGCTCATCCCTCAAATGGTTAGTTAATAAGGGCAGGATAAAATCTTTTTTGATAAAAAGGGGATGAACTATGGAGAACAAAAATACTCAATCGAACTTTAAAGATGAGCCAGAAAAAGGATTAAAACGTGAGCTGGAAACAAATCAGCTTTCCATGATCGCAATGGGCTGTGCCATCGGGACAGGTCTATTCCTTGGCAGCGGGCTTGCCATTCAAGCGGCAGGACCAAGTGTATTGCTGAGCTATGCACTCGGGGCGTTCATTGTTTTACTGTTGATGGGCTGTTTAGCGGAAATGACGGTTGCCCATCCTACTTCCGGATCTTTTGGGGCCATTGCTGAAAAGTACATGTCTCCAATGGCAGGCTATCTTGTCCGCTATTCTTATTGGATTGCCAATGTTTTGGCTGTTGGGGTTGAAGTAAGTGCAGTCAGCGTGTATATGAAGTATTGGTTTCCGACCGTACCGGGAATCGTATGGATTTTGCTGTTTGCAGGTGTCCTGATTTATGTAAATGCTACCAGCGTGAATACATTCGCTACATTTGAGTATTGGTTCTCCTTTATTAAAATAAGTGCCATTGTTGGGTTTATCCTTCTTGGATCCTATGTACTATTCGGTTCATCCGATCAGCCACATATAGGACCTGAGAACTTTGTAAATGAAGGCGGTTTTTTCCCATTTGGTTGGTGGGGAATGTGGGTAGCCGTATTTATTTCTTTATTCAGCTTTCTTGGAACCGAAATGATAGCGGTTACATCAGGGGAAGCAAAAGATCCGGATGCAGCAGTTCCAAAAGCATTAAAAGCGACCGTGTTCCGTTTATCCACCTTCTATGTGTTGACAATCGGCATCATGCTGATGATCGTTCCGTGGAAAACAGCTGGGATCGAGGAAAGTCCATTCGTAAAAGTAATGGAAATCTTGAACATTCCTGGTGCATCCGGGATCATGAACTTTATTATTTTAACGGCTGCTTTATCTGCCATGAACGCTCAGCTCTATGCTTCAACACGGATGATGTTTTCATTGGCACGCGGAAAACATGCACCTAGCTTTTTAGGAAAGTTAAACAAAAGGGGCGTTCCGGGAAAAGCGCTTGCTGTCTCTACAACGGGGATTTTCATTGCTGCAGGCGTTCATGCGTTACTTCCTGGATCATCCTATGCATTCATGATGGGGATTTCCATGTTCGGTGCTATGTTCACTTGGTTCATGATCTTCATTTCCCATTTGTTTTTCAGGGTGAAATGGGAGAAAACCGGCGGACGCAAATTACCTGTAAGGATGATCGGTTTTCCCTATTTAACGATACTAGGAGCCGTTCTTCTATTCAGCTTAATGATTACAACATGGTTTACAGATTTCAAGATCATGCTTCAATTCGGGATACCTTGGTTACTATTTTTAGCTGTTGCTTATTCTGTTTCAAAAAGAAGAAATATTAACCATAATGTAATGGAAGAATCTCTGGAAAAGAAGATAGAATAGAATGACGGAATAAATAGTTTTTGCATATGGAAAAGTGAGGAGATTGCGGAATGAAGAATACAGATAAAAATGAACAAACAATAACGGGTTTAGAGAAAGAAATTCAAACCGACTTTCAAAAATCGATGTCCTATGGAGATTACCTCCACCTTGATAAGATTTTAACCAGTCAGCATAGATGTTCCGATCATCATGATGAAATGCTATTTATCGTTATCCATCAAGCGAGTGAGCTATGGATGAAGCTCATTTTGCATGAATTGACAGCAGCAACTGAGTCCATCCGCCAAAACAGGTTGGAACCTTCGTTTAAAATGCTGTCCCGCGTTTCTAGGATCCAGCAACAATTGATCCAGTCATGGAATGTCCTTTCAACTTTAACGCCGGCTGAATACATGGAGTTCAGGGATAAACTGGGACAATCTTCCGGATTCCAATCTTATCAGAATCGCTTGATTGAATTTGCATTAGGAAACAAAAATGTCCATACGCTATCCGTCTATCAGCACCAAACGGATTTATACGAGCAAATGCAGCAGGCCCTTCATGAGCCAAGTATTTATGACGCGGCGATCAATGCTCTTGTGGCGCGCGGATTACCTATTGATCAAGAAGCCATCAGCAGGGATTGGTCACAAAGGTATGAACCAAATGCCAGTGTTGAAGAGGCTTGGCTGACAGTTTACCGCGATGTTGAGCAATATTGGGACTTATATGAGCTGGGCGAAAAGTTAGTGGACATTGGCCACCAACAGCAATTATGGCGTTTTAATCATATGACTACAGTGGAAAGAATCATTGGTAATAAACAAGGTACTGGCGGATCATCAGGTGTAACGTATTTAAAAAGAGCACTGGATCAACACTTTTTCCCAGAGCTATGGAGTCTAAGAACGAAGCTATAAGATATTCAAGAAACAGCCAGTAGAGACGGAGGTAAATGCATGGGGACATGGATTGATATTTCACAACGTCTGGATGATAACGTTGCAGTCTGGCCTGGAGATACACCTTTCTCTTATAAAGTCAATTGGAGTAAAGAACAGAGCGGATCTGTCAATGTAGGTCAAATCAATATGAGTATCCATACCGGTACCCATATTGATGCACCTTTTCATTTTGATGATGATGGAAAAAGAGTGATTGATTTGGATCTCGACTTATATATGGGAAATGCCCGAGTTATCCATTTACCAAACAAGACAAGCATCGGAGTCAATGAATTATCCCATATAGATCTACAAGGCGTTACCCGTCTGTTAATTCGCACGGATGCATGGAAGGATCGAAGTGTGTTTCCACAAACCATTCCACATATCCATCCAGAATTAGCGGCATATCTTTCAGAACACGGCGTCCGTCTAATTGGACTTGATTTACCATCAGTAGATCCACTGGATAGTAAAGAGCTGTCTGCCCACCATGAACTTGCCGATCATGGCATTCACATTTTGGAAGGACTTGTATTAGACGGCATCGAACCGGGTAATTATGAGTTGGCAGCCCTCCCTCTTCCTTTGGTTGAAGCTGATGGAAGTCCTGTACGTGCTGTGTTGAAAAAGTCGCCCTGACAAAATGTTTTCAAAAAAACGAGCCAGATCAAAAACTGATTTGGCTTGTTTTTTGTTGTAATCATTAACTATCAAATTTATCTCCCTAAACCACGGGCATCTATGTTATAATTTTCAGAATTCATCACTAAGAGTGGAGGTCCGAATATGGAAAACTTTTATCTGTTCATCATCATGTGCATCCTTCTCATCATCTTACCTGGTCCAGATACAGCAATAGCCACAAGGAACACCGTTACCGTTGGGACGTCGGGAGGTTTTAAAACGATGTTCGGCACATGCTGTGCCCTGCTTATTCATACATCTGCTGCCGTGTTCGGACTTTCAGCAATCATTGTGAAATCCGCTTTATTATTTTCCATCTTCAAGTATGTCGGTGCCGTTTACTTGGTATATCTAGGCTTCAAGACACTATGGGGATTAAGGAATAAGCAAGTGGCCGCAGCGGCGGAAACGACGGTCAAAAGTAAGTACGAAAACCAGTCATGCTTTAAGCAAGGGTTCCTTACCAATCTGCTGAACCCTAAAGTGGCCGTCTTCTTTTTAACGTTTCTGCCTCAGTTCGTGAATCCGGGGAATGATACGTTTTTACCATTCCTGATCATGGGCATCACGTATACCGTTTTAACTGCGTTGTGGTTTGTATTTTATATCTATCTGCTGAACCAAATCAGTGCTTTTATGAAAAAGCCTAGAACCCAAGCGATATTCGAGGGGATAACCGGGACGGTCTTGATTGGTTTCGGGATAAAGCTAGCTCTAGAAAAAGCTCATAATTAATTTGAACTGCACCCTAATTGTTAGACAATTGGAGGTGCAGTTTTTAATATATTGGGGTTCTGGTACAGGTGTAGGATTTAAGTACTTGCTGAGTTATGTTACAATAAAAACCATAATTTGGTTTTTAATACACGGAGCAAAAAGAACATGACAACCATAGAAGTTAAGAAAACAAAAGATATCGGATTAGGTTCACTTTCTTTCGTGCTATGTTTATTGGGAATATTGTTTACGTTTGAATTTGGCGATAAATCTTGCATGGGAGATCATATTTTACATACTATCGGAATTAGCGGCTGGTCAAATGGAGATTCAGGTATTCATTATACCGTGTTCTATTCGGCTATATTTTTCATCCCCTCCTTTATTATTGGTCATATATATCCCGATAATAGAGGAGCAAAAGCAGGGAAAATCATATCAGGCATCCTATCAGTTCTCATCCTTTCAGCACTAATTACGTTTATTATCTCTTTTGTATAGGCCTGGGTATGAGCCCAATAATGCCGAGCTCATAACCCACTTTAGAGTTCAGTCACTCAACATACCCATTCACGAAAAATCCAATCGTTTCGAGCTCGTCCTCAGTTAAATCCCGCTTTAATTCTTTAGCCAATTCCTGCTCCATTAAAGCCCGGTTTCCCCGATGTGCGACCACCGCTCTGGCACATTCTTTCATTAGCTTAAGCTCCGCCTCCATCTCCAGTCTCGTGCGAGGCTGATCATGATGGGAAAGTATAAATGTTTCGGCATCGTAGGCTTCAATTTTCTCAATGAGCAGCAAAGCTTGTTCAGCCGTATAATTCCATTTTTCCGCATAAAGATTGGCATACAGGCAGTCTCCCAGAAATAAGGTCTTTTCCTCCTGTATATAAATGATGCAGGAATCTTTAGCATGGTCGCCGCCAACATGTTCGATGACACAGGTTATCTTGCCGAGATCGATCGTCATCGTTTTTTCAAAGATGATATCGGGCAGGGGGAGGGAAATCTCTCTATTCGTCCCATGTTCCAATTTGATTGCATCGGCACAAAAGGCAATCTCCGTCCCTTCTTCGACACGTTGATCAAGGGCCCGATCTTCCCATGAAAGCTGCTGCATATCTTTAATGTTCGTGTATGTTTTTTCCTGACAAATCACCGGAATCCCGATATTCTCCAGTCCGAATACATGGTCCCAGTGTGAATGGGTAAGAACGAGGAAATTGCCGCTTATATCATTCCGAAGCAATTCGTCCTCAAAGAGCTGTGCATGCCTGACAGAGTTACCGGCATCGATGATGAGCGTTTTCTTGTTTCCCGTCACGGCGGCAAGAACCGGGCGATCCGTTTCCTGAACTGGCGGCAGGTAGACAATATGTTTCGATAGGTGCTGTAATGTTTGCATGTTTCTGTTCTCCTTACGATTGTTGTGATTAGCTTGCTCAAGTATAGCAAATTACATATGTATTCATAAGATAATCTCCGCAAAAGGCTAAAAAGACAACAATCACTGAGATTGCTGTCTTTTTAGTCATGTTTCAAATGAACCTATTCCAATATACCGTAATTTTCGAGAGGGCATTTAAAAAGGTGGCCTTAAAAAAGGACTCTTCCTTTTTCTGATCTTCAGGCGGTTGTATATATTTTTTATTGTCCGCAATGAGTGTACTATTTTTGATTTTTGAATCCATCGCTCCTATCAACTGCGCTGCAAATCTTTCACTATCGATGACCACCATCGATTCCGTATTTAAAAAGGCAGATCGAGAATCCAAATTGTAGGAACCCACTGCACTTAATCGTTGATCATAGACAACCGATTTACCATGCAAAGAATAAGGCTTTGAATATTCATAAAGCCTTGCCCCTATCTCGACGACGCTATCCCTACGAGCCAAGTAACCGGAAAAAGCGATCATATTCGGGGTTGATTCAGCCGAGTTGGTAAGTATGGTCCAATCAGCCTTTGAATCCAATTGCTTCGGTACATATTCCTTCAAGGCATCCGCAGGGACAATATAGGGGCTTTGGATGTATACCGATTGATTGGCGTTCGCAGCCATATCCAATAAAGATCTCCACACAATAGGGTATTTGTTGAACCGTTCGATCGGATTATGAATGAAGGACACTTTTTTAGTAGGGGTTGTAGCCTTGCTCCAATCGACGACTGGGTTCACGAAATCGGTTTCAGTGCGCAAAGCTTTGCTGTATTTTTTCGCTAATGCATCTCTTTCGCGTTTTCCTTTTTCCGTTTGCCTTTTCGACAGGTCCGAAAAAACATCGCTCGTATACGGATGGGTCCATAATTCATCCAAATAGCCCTTCATTTCAACGATTACACTATCTTTCTCCTCTTTAGCATTGAAAATGAGTACATCCCTGTCATAGACAAAATTCCTCGGCGGCTTGCTTGCTAAGTACTTATCGGCAATATTCCTCCCTCCGATGATGCCTAACTTTCCATCTACCGTGATGATCTTGTCATGAAGGCGATTATGCCAGGTCCACGGCTTAAAAGGCTTAAAGGTTTCGTAATATCTTAATTCAATGTTTTCATGTGAAGCCAATGCATAACGGGCACTGCTTAATTGACCTCTGAGTCCATGAGATATTCCATCCAGAAGGATTCGGACTTTGACACCTCGGTCAGCCGCATCGATCAAGGCTCCAAGAAAAAGCTCGGTTGATTCGCCTTTTCCAAAAGCATAGTAGACAATATCGATTGAATGCTGGGCTTCCTGGATCATTCGCATTCTGGCGAGTCCCGACTCATAACCGTCTTCGAAAAGCAGGACACGGTCCACGGTGGCTTCCTTCTCTCCCATATATTCATTTACCTGTTTTATCGGCCTGTTTTCTTCTTTTTCTGCTTTGGGGAAAAGAACAACAGCCGTCACAACTACATAAAGGAAATATAATAGAAGAACAAGCAAAAATCCTTTGATTGCCGTTTTTACTGTCATTGAGCACTCCCCCCTTAAGCGATATTTTATTACTATTCGTAATATGCAAAGACTCTATTCAACATCTGCAGGCTTGATACAACCGGGAGGATTTTTTACCTTTTAAATGTGACAAAGTGGTGAACATGAAAGCAGTTGCATAATATGATATAGAAGGAGGGATTTCATGCTTAAACAACCTGATAGAATAAGTATCTTCAATTATTGTTTTGCATTAGGGGTATCAGAGGTTTTCTTTTTATCCAGCTTTTATCTTTCCATTCTTGACGTTTCATTATTTGCGATCGCTTTGCCATTTTCCGCGTTATTTCTAATGTTCTCCTTGTACCTATTCCTTCGAACGCACAATGCAGTAAAGACCTTACCCAACCAAGATGAACGAAGAAGGGAAATTCATGCATTCTATCATCAATCTTTCGGGATTTTCACGATCATTTTTTTCACTTTACTTTTTGTTGCTTTAGCCTTCATTCCCTTGCTTGATAACGGAGGGCATTTCTATCTGCTTTATTGTTTACCAATGGCCTTGCTTTGTATGATTCCTGCGATTGTTTCTTATAAAGGGATGAAATCATTCAAACTGGAAAACGGCAGGAATTTAACGAAAATCTAAATGATTTTACTTTTATTCAAGATTTCATCCAGGTTTTTAGTTGAATGTATAGGGAAAATGAGGATATAATAATAAATATAAAAAAAAGACACTGGTTAAACCAGCGTCTCAATGAACAGCAAACTGCATAAAGAGCAGCGGCTTTCTGTGGTAAGTCAGTTGCTACTCGATCATGAAAGTAACCCTTTTCCTACATACATCTGGCCGGATGGTATGGAGGGGGTTACTTTTTTAATGTAACCGCGATTACTGCGACGATTAAAGAGGCGAATGAAATCATTAGCATCAGTCCGTCCATAATAGAAATCACCAGCGACACCCCCTTTCTAAAAAGGAGTGACCGCTGCCCACTATACCAAAATGCTGTCCATTTACTATTATATCTGTATTTACTTGTTATTTATAGCCAAAAATAGATGCATTTAGTCTTCTTGATTCTTCACATAAAAAAAATCCCACGTAAAGTGAGAACCATTTTTGCATGTATATCCTTTATTGTTCCACTACACGGCCATCTTTATAAATGTGGAACCACCCAATCGTTCCTGTGCCGCCTTGATCGATCCAATCTTTATTAGCTGCTTTAAAGTTGTAATATGATTTTCCCTTGCCATCTTTCAGCAATCTGCCATCACCGCTGAATACGATGTTGTTACCCAGCCTCTTCTTCCCTAACGCGATCGCGTCTTTCTCCGTGAACTGTCTTCTTTCCACCTTATTTTCATCTAAAGCAGCCCATGTCTTCGGTCCGACGATACCATCTGAAGCTAAGTTATGATCCACTTGGAACTCCCTTACCACATTTTGTGTTTGGGTACCGAAAATCCCATCAACACCTACATGATATTTAACATCTTTAAGGCTTTGCTGTAAGTCTCTTACATAACTAGAACGTGAGCCTTTCCTGAGGGTCGGGCGTGTTTCCGCCTTCGTTTCGATTTTCTGGATTTGACTTCCCTTTGATGCCGCTTCGGTAATTGAAGTCCCCGTTCCTAAAAAAGGGGCCAACATCAAGGCAACTGTTGGAATCATGACCAATAATTTTTTCTTCAACACATATAACCTCCATTCAAATGATCACTCCTGCAGGTTTCTGACACTTCCCTTGGAGCCCATTCATTATAACGCAAGGAGTTATTTCATTGGTGTTTTATTACTTTAATTATAAAAAATGGTAAATACGATTCATCGTGTCATTTCCAAAAGCCAGTATATGATGGAAGTCCCGTTTTTTTGAATAAAACAAAAAACATAGTTGATTGGAGAGGAAGGTGCGAAACTCCTGCGGACCCACAGGCCCAAGCCGATTATGCTCCCTGACCGCCCGCTGAAAGCGAGCGCCTGGATCGGAAATTACGTTCAAATTGTACCGCAAAAAAAAACTGTAGACATACTCGATTTTCATCGAGTTTGTCTACAGTCTGAAATCATCCCCTATAGGAGATGTTTTTATTGATTTTCTGGCTGTTGTTGATTCTGCCCTGGCATCCCAATCCCCATCCCCATCAAGTTCGTGGCAAGCGGCACCATATTTTTCATTTTCCCGCCATTTCCACTCAACATTTGATAAGTGGCTATACCTACTCCGACCGAAGCGACAACTGGTAAAATTTTATCCATGTTTGCTCTCATTACATCACCTTATTTTTTATATTTTTGTTCATTTCCTGAACTCTTATATCTTGTTCAAAAGAACCCTAAAAATTCAATTAGTTCGTTACCAAAACAATTAGTAATAAAAACATGTTTAATAGGGAAAATTCTTTCAGGAGGGATATTATGCAAGTACTCTTCGAATGAGGTGAATATTCATGCCAATGTTAGATGTGGACGGTATCAGCTTGCATTATTCTGTTAGGGGAAAAGGGGTTCCTATTGTTTTTATCCATCCTCCTGTACTGACCAGTGTGAATTTCGAATACCAATTGGAGAAATTATCCGAAGAATTCAAAGTCATCACTTTTGATATTAGGGGTCATGGAAGAAGTCAGTACTCAAGACAGCCAGTAACTTATCCCCTGATTATAGAAGATATCAAACAACTGTTGGATCATTTGAAAATTAAAAAAGCAATGATATGCGGATACTCGACCGGCGGCTCCATCGTATTGGAATTCTTGCTGAGTTGTGCCGATAGGGCTCTGGGTGGCATTGTAATAGGCGGAATGTCTGAAGTGAAAGATACATCTTTAAAGCAAAAGATTTCTTTAGGCATATCACTTGCCCAGAAAGACGCAGTTCCCATTCTTGCGCTTTCCATCTCATGGAGCAATTCAAATACCATTAAGCTGTTCAACAAAATGTTTAATGAAGCCCTAAAAGGAGATGCCCGAAATATCGAGCAGTATTACCATTATAGTTTGCATTATAACTGTACCCATCAGCTTGAGAAAATCAATCTTCCCACTTTACTGATCTATGGCAAACAAGATAAACCAATGTATCGCTATGCCCATTTATTGCATGAAAAATTGCCCTATACGGAATTAAGATTCATTGATCATGTAAAGCATCAAATCCCTACAAAAGCGGCTAATCATTTAAATGAAAGTATTAAGCATTTTATCCATTCACAATCCGATTGATTTTTCCGATTGAGAATTTCAATCTTTTGCTATGTACATATCATTAAGTTATGGAGTGAAAAAATTGGGAAGAGATAAAAGTAGACTGATACATTTATTATTACTATTGCTAGTCACTGCAGTGTTTATTTGGTCAGTGATTAAGCCTGAAGGATATTTGATATGGACAATGGAAGTCCTTCCTGCAGTTGTGTTTCTGATTTATGTAACGGCCACATATAATAAATTCCGCCTTACTACATTATCCTATTTCGTTATTGCCGTTCTTTCAATTACCATGTTCATCGGTGCCCATTATACGTACACAAAAGTGCCTCTATTTAATTGGATAAAAGATCATTACGATCTAAACCGGAACCATTATGATCGGTTCGGTCATTTTATAAAAGGTTTACTTGCAATTGTGATTAGGGAAATAGTAATACGTAAAACCCCCCTAACAAAAGGACCGTGGTTATTTGCTGTCACAGTAAGTTTTGCGCTTGCCATTGGAGCACTCTATGAAATCATCGAATGGATAGCTGCCATCATTTCAAAAGGAAGAAAAGCTTCAAAGGACTTTTTAGGAACACAAGGTGATATTTGGGACGCCCAATGGGATATGGCGTTAACCTTGATCGGCTCTATCATCGTATTGTTCACCTTGTCCAAACTTCATGACAAGCTGTTGCGAAAATTGAAGAATTGAATTAAAAAAGAGTTACCTATATAGATCACTCTTTTTTAATCAGGATTTGATTGTTAATATGATGTTCCATATGATCGAGATAGTCTTTTATTAGCCACTCCATTGATTTTAGTTGATTATTTCCTATATCACAAAGATTAGATAATCTATCATTTGGTGTATTCGTTATTATATGAATGATTTGCTTATTTAAAGTACAAAAAAGGTTAACGATTTCATCCAATGGTCGCTCTTGGTAATTCTGGACTAATACCCATTGATCTTGATTATATGGTTGTATAACATATGGCTGTACTTCGTACTGAATCTTGATAAACCTATTCATATTGTTCAATGCGGAATCGCATAGATGTCCTAAAATCTCTTTTTTGGACCATTTGTGTGGCATTGGTCGATGATTTAATTCTTTTTCTGTCCTCCGGTTGAACTCTTCAGGTATAAAACCTATCCAATGATTGATTCCATTTATTACATTTTTCAATTTGCACTCCCCCTAAGTTTTACCTAAAGGATTTTTATTCGGCAACCAACCGGATAATACCTCCTTCTTCAACTAACTGCACGGTTTGTTGAATATGGCAAATAACAGCCCAAAAGAAAAAACCGAAATCAAAAATGGATTTCGGTTCAGACTTCAGGCAAACTTGAAGAAAAGTCAGTTTGCCTGAAGTTTTAAATAAGTTCCAGTTGATTTCAGAAATCCGCTCCCTTTCCGCCGACTGTCTGCCAAGCCTCCTCGACGCAAGCGTCTCCGGGTTCTCGGCTAGCCAGTTTTTCGGCAGGAGTGTCGCATATTTCTTCCATCCTTTAAGGGTTACAGAAAAAAATATGAAGGATAAGCAAGTTTTCCTTTTAATCACTCTTGGAAAGCTAGTTACTGGAGGCAACGTTCAAATTTTGACCAATCATGATTGTACTTGCTTACTGCCCTTTTTTTCATTGATAGCTTTTTGATCGATTTTTGTATAGATGCGTTCCACTTCGATTTTGTCATGCAACAGAAGCTCGCGGTTTTCTTTTAGCAGTTGAGTATAAGATTTCCTTCTCCTAGACATTTTTTATTCACCTCTCAAGTGATTGAATTCCTTCTGTAAAACTACGATCGGAAGCTCGTATAGTTGTTTATTATATTTTTTAAAAATCCCGAATTTCAGAAGTTCTTGTATAAGTTCTTCTTTTTTTGCTTCTCCCTTTGCACTTAATTGGGTAATCATCAAGGACCCTCCTTAACAAAAATACAGACTTTTGGTATTTGGGGCTGCCTAGCAACCGATCCCACATGAAGAATCTCCACTTTTTCCTATTGCTTCCCCATATAAGGGCATGCTCTGCAAAGTCTTCGCATTTCCTCAGTTGTTCGTATGTACTGCTTTCATGGTGTATTTTCAATACTCGATCATATACATCAAATCCAAATCGCTTCATTTTATCGGAAAGGATATCTAACCCGGCGCAGGGTTTCGAATGGGTCAGGTCGCCGGCACCAAAGAGTGCAACTTTCACTCCAGCAAAGTCCACTTGGTCAATTTCTTCATAAAACTCGTTTGCTTCATACGGTACATCTTCAAGATTCCATGTATATAAACCAATAAAGGCCAAATCAAAATCCTTTAAAGCATCAACTTCAACAGTATCCAATCTTTCCATATATACTTCACAGCCGACGGCCTTCATTCTATTCTTTATGTTTATAGCCATTTTCTCGGTATTACCGGATAAACTGACATAACCAATGAATACCTTCATCTATATCACCTTCCTAATTGAGAATTAATTTCATTACACACTTCACTATAAATGAAAATGATTCTCACTGTCAATTATTTACCTCCGTTAATTATATTAAACAGTCCTTCTTCATCTTAAAAATAATATAAATGTCCTAAAAATTAAGTGAAAAAACTAAAATATCTAGGTAAAAAAACCTATATTTTCACAAAAAACCATGATACACTATGTAATAATTTAACTATATAGTTATATATAACAAAACAAAATAACACCTTCCGATAGGCAGAGCCAACAATAGACCTGGATTCACTACCAAATCTTGCAAACACTGATTATTCACCAAATAGCCTTTCTAATGGAAATGAATCATCTGACCGATTGTCTGCTGGAAAATACCGTGCAAAACTTGGTGGAACGTTCAGGACAGTAAAAAATGGTACTTATTCAGCCATTGCAAATGGTTATAGTTATTTTGAGGTTAAATAAAAAATATACTAGGTGGGCTACTAATGGAATGGTTGAAACCTTCTGAAGCTAATAATCAGTTCGAAAACAATACAGACAGTTTTTCAGATTTCAAGATCAGGGAATTTACCCCTAATTCAAATTTCGAAATAAAATATTCACTATTAACTCAATTCTTTTTACTGTTGGGTTGCCAAGATGAAAATAGTGTTACTTCGTTATTTGTCGATAGAATTGATAATCAAGTCATCGAAGAAATTATTATGCATTTTGACAACACCAAGATTTTATTAGAAAACGAAGTACCATCAGAAATAATGTTAAATAAGCCGATTCAAGAATCTCTCTCCTTGGTCAGGTCGAGTCACATAAATCCAATAATAAAAAATCTATATGGGACAATTAGCAAATCACAATATGAATGGAAACCACAAAAATCATACAAGATAATACCTGAATTTATAGAGAAATACGAAGATATGGAGTTCGATAAGGTGTTAGCTTATTTAAAAAACACATCAAAGGGGCCAATAATCTCGCTCTCCTTATACAATTGGACTTTAAAAGATTGTTTAAAAGATACTTTTGCCATTAGATATTTCACTCATAAGTGTAAAAATGCTTATATATGGGTTGATGATTCTAATATTATTACTACAATTCAACTAGAATTACATTAAAATACCCCTTTTATATTAAACAGTAAAAGAACAGGTTTTATTGTTTGATAAAAGGGTTTTTTCTGTAAGTATTCTAATCAAGCCCTATTTTAAGTAGCTTGAAATGACCTTACTGTTGTAAATTCTCATTTCCCTGACAGTAAAAACGTTATTAGCAATTCCCCATACCATCACATTGCAAGCCATCAAATTCATTCCGTTTATTTTTTACTTCTTCCTTCTCAATGACTTGCGCTAACCTTTCTTTGCTGGCTAGTCCTGTCAACACTTCTATATCTTCAATATTTTGTTCCTCTTGAAAAAACGCTGTAAATACTCTGTTGTGGAATTCGTTCCCTTTTCCGTGCTCCTTTGCAAAATGGCAGCCTTCGAATGCCAAATGTGGATGCGGGGAGACACGGGGTAAACGCATATCAACCCCTCGCTTTTTCGCAGCAGGAAGAATGTAAGAATCCCATGAATTCAGCTTATCGGGTTCCTTCCATGGATCAATTTTCGTATATGGACTAGGACGCAATTCAAATGGCATCCATTCCACTTCTACATCCTTTTCCTTCACGATTTCGTCCAAAGGCCCTTTACCTAAAAAACAAAATGGACAAATAAAATCAGAATACGCTTTAATTTTCACTGTCATCATATATTCCCTCACTTTTCAATATCAGCTAAACTTGTAACCAAACCAGTTACAATATAGAGCAAAAAAAAATCAATATAATTACACGGCATTCAGTACCTGTACAGTCGATTGCTCCCTGCGATTGTTCATCACCCGCTGTAATCATTTTAGTTACAGGTTAGAGGGAAGTCAACCATTATTTTAAATAAAAAAAGTTTGTAAAGAAAATGTTGCTTTTCTCTACAAACTTTTTTATTAAAACTTCCTTACATCTCGATTTGTTCGTTAACGGGTTCTCTCTTTTTCCTTCTCTGTTTTTTCGATTTTTTATAGTACAGCAATTCGTATATACATGGAATGACGATCAGTGTGAGCAGTGTGGAAACAGCTAGCCCTCCAATGACAACGATCGCCAAGCTTTGTGAAACCAAGCTTCCTGTTTCCGCCTTTTTATATAAAAGCGGCAGCATGGCACAAATCGTTGCTACAGCCGTCATTATGATTGGACGGAATCTTGTGGCTGTCGCTTCGACGATCGCATCACGGATGATCATTTTTTCTTCGTTTTGTTTGACTCGATCCAGAAGCACAATCGCGTTTGTCACAACAATTCCTATTAACATGAGAGCACCCAGCAGTGCTGTAATATCCACTGGAATTCGACTGATAACCAATCCTAATACCGCTCCAATGGCAGCGAATGGCAAGGAAAATAGAATGGCAATCGGTGCTTTGATCGATTTAAAGGTTATAACCATGATTAAAAAGACAATGCCGATCGATATTAACATCGTAAGGAATAAATCGGAAAAATCATCTGTCTGCTGAGCACTGGCTCCGCCGACTAAAATCTCTACATCATCCGGAATATCAAGGCCTTTGTTCTCTTTATCTCCAAATACCTCAAGATTTATTTTGCTTGCAATATCGGAAAGCTTAGCCGGATCGACCGTTGCCGTTAATTGGAGATATGTTTCTCCATCTTTATGGAACTGCGTTGTTGCGCTCTCTTCGCTCTTTAAAGAAGCAACTTTTGACACTGGGGCTCCCCCCCCGTCTGTCATGATCGGAATACTTTTTAAATCCTCCGGTTTTTTGGGATCCAAGATTGGTTCAAGGACGACAGGTGTTTGCTTATCCTGTAAAGTTATATGGCCGATAGGCGTTTTATTAAGCATGATACCCAATTGTTGACCTATTTGTTCTGTATTGCCTTTAGCTGGATCTACCGTGAATGAATAAATGGTTTTCTTTTCATCCTGGTTCGTTGTAATTTCTTCGATTCCTTTAATATCCTGAATTCTTTCTTTGACATTTTTGGCCGTCCGTTCCAAATCTTTAACATTACTGCCGATCACATCTATCGTAATGTTCGTCTTTGATGCTCCCATCATAAAGGAAGAGGCTTGGGCCGTAAGCTTCGCATCAGGATAGTTTTCTTGTTCCTTTTCCATTTTTTTCAGGATTGCATCTACATTTGCTTTATCCTTTACCAGGATGCCGAAAATCGCTTCTGTAGGTGATGCGACTTCGCCATATTGTGCTGTCTCGGGCGAGTTTCCTAATTGCATGAAAATATTATCCACTTCACTCATACCCTGCATCGTTTCTTCGAGTTCAATCGCTTTTTCCTTTACTTTCTCATAGGGCTGATCATTTGGATAAGTTAATGTCACAGAGACATAGTCTGCTGAAGAATTATCAATCGCCCCTTTTGGCATGGCAAAATATGTACCAATGGAACCGACAAACAACAGCATCGCAACAATCAGGACAACCCATTTATGGTTTAGTGACCAAGTAACCAGCTTCGTAAAACGCTTGGCCGGTCGATGTTTTGGCAGCTCCGTCCTTTTCAGCAATCCTGCGCTCATTAACGGAACAACCGTCAATGCCACAATTAATGAAGCCAGCAAAGAATAAGTGACAGTCAAAGCAAAAGGAAGAAGAAACTCCTGAAGCCCTCCATTCAATAAAGCAACCGGCAAGAAAACGGCTACAGTAGTAAGGGTTGAAGCTGTGATTGCCACTCCCACTTCTTTCGTTGCATCCATCACCAATTCGACTGAAATCTTCTCCTGCTGCATTTTCCGGAAAATGTTTTCAATAACGACAATACTATCGTCCACCAAGCGCCCGATCGCTACAGCGACACCGCCCAGTGTCAAAATATTCAGCGTCACTCCCGACAATGACAGCAAAAATAACGTAAAGCCAAGAGATAGCGGTATGGATACGATTGTAATGAATGTAGATCGTACATTCCGTAAAAAGACCATGATTACAATCGTAGCGAATAGCGCACCTAACAGAACTTCTTTTACCATCGTCTGAACGGACGTCTCCACCATATCAGCTGTAGATAAATAAATGGTCGATTTCTGGTCACTATACTTTTCATTAATTTCTTTTGCTACTTTTTCAACCTCTTTACTGATTGTGACAGCATTTGATTGACTGTCCTTGATAATGCTTAAATCAATGCTTTCCTTTCCATTAAAACGACTGATGAGGTTGCCATCATTCGCTTCTTCAACTTTTGCTATCTCTCCAAGTGCGACATTCGGAGTGACCTTCAGCGCTTCTAATTTTTCAATACTTGTTAAATCACCAATCACCTTGATGTTACTTGCCTTCCCATCAATCACTTTTTCGCCTACGGCCAGAGCTGCATTCTGACCGTTAAGGACGCTCATGACATCTTGAATGGAGACTTTCTTTTTAGCCAATTCTTCATTATCCACTTTGACTGAAAGAATGGATTGTGAAACCCCAAATGTCTGTACATCCGAAACGCCTTTAATATCTTTATACATAGGCTCTAATTCTTTCTTGGCAAAGTCTATATTTTCAGCTGTTAACCCATCCTTAAAAGTAACTGATACAAATGAAATGGGAATCATTGACGTATTTAACTGTGTAACAGTAGGCTTTGCCATGCTTTGCGGCAATGCCACACTGCCTAAAGCTTCCTGAACATCCAGTTTCGCTTGTTTCATATCCGATCCGGCTTCAAAGAATAGATCTACTTTTGAAAAACCATCTCCAGTGGTGGAGTATATGGAACTCTTTCCTTTAACTCCCGTAACTGCCCTTTCAATCGGATCTGTAACTTGTGCTTCCATCGTTTTCGAATCGGTGCCCTGCCCCATTGTGATAATCGTAACTTGTGGATTATCAGCAGATGGTAAAAATTCCATCGGCAGTTTAAAATAACTGACAACTCCTATCATCAAAATAAATATGGTTACCAATGAAACGGCAGCCTTGTTCTTGAACGACCACTTAGTAAAAAACTCCACGCACCAATCACCCCTGAATAAAATTTATAAGAAAATAATTCCATTTAAAATATTACCATATATTACTAATGTTGGAGTGTTAATTTTTTATTGATTTTTATATTTTTTTATGTCTCTCGAATCAAAGAAACAAAAAAAGGCTGCGCAGCAGCCTCAAAGAAACAGACTCGATTATTTATGCCCTCTGATAAAAAGCATAACGATAGCCAAAACCATTACCCCAATAAGTAATAACGGGCCGATGCCCGAGCTATACACGAAGTATACTGTGATGTGGCGAAAAATGAGCACCACAAGAAATAGGAATAACAGGAAACACAAAATCATGATCAGAGCGGTGTTTTTATTCCGATACAAGTAACCAGCCCCATTTTAATAGCTTTATTTCCACTAAGGAAAAATTCATGCGAATCCAAGCCCTGACAACAACCTTCCGTTAAGAAACAATATGCAGCCCATGTTTTGTACTATTCTTTATATCAAATAAAAAAGGGCTGCCGCAGCAACCCGATTCTTCGAAAATCGTCTGGACCAAAAACTACATTTCCTGAAGTTCATTGACCGTCACAAACGTATACCCTTCGTTCGTTAACTCTCGTAAGATCCCTTCAATCGCTTGAAGCTCTTTACCCGTATCATCATACATCGGATGCATAAGGATGATCGAACCTGGTTTTATATTTTCCTTCACATACTTCACTTTGTCAGAAGCGGTAGTGTAATAGCTATCTGGTTCCAGATCCCAGGTAATGGTCTCTCTATCATTTTTATTTAAATAATAAGGCAAACCTATGATTTTTTTCCCGTTTGGAGGCCGGACATCAATTTCACCCTTATATCCAGCGTTCTGAATCAATTTATCCGTTTTCTCGATTTCCGCCTTGATATAAGAAGGCGATTTAAACACCATCCGCCTGTGGGAATACGTATGATTCCCAATCTGATGTCCCGCTTCCGCTATTTTCCCAGCTTCCTCCGGGTACTTTTCGATTTCATTTCCGATCAGGAAGAACGTAGCTTTCACATCATATTTATCCAACAACGGCAGGATCTCATTTACATTCTTCGATGGGCCATCATCAAAAGTCAAAGCGACCACTTTTTCATTCGTCTCGACATTATCCGTTAATCCACCGAACACCTGATAGGTTCTCGAATTCATTAATTTATACGTACCAAGCAACAGCAAGAAAACAACCAGGATTCCCAATCCAATGAATATCAGTTTCTTTTTCATGCAAATACCTATCTTTCTATAAGTTTTTTAATTCAATGACCTATTATAGCAAATCACTGAACAAAAACACTTATTGCTCTCTCAGACCGAACCGTCTGCACTCACCTTACATGCATCAACTCAAAACGCTCACACACCAGCAGCATATCTTCTTTAAAGGTGTGGCCGATTTTGTCCAGTTCTTCTTTAAAAAATTTCTCATGGGCATCCCACCAGTATGTATAGGTCCGATCTCCTTCCCCTTCCGCAATCGCAAACTCTTCACTCACTTCATTCATGGGCAATACTTCGACTTCCACTGTTTGTATGATGGCTAAGGGCAAATCCTCACTGCTTAAGATAATGCTGTAATCACCCACGGATGGTAATGCTTCATTTTCCTCTCCGTAAAAAACATGCCCAGAGCATGTAGCCGTTTTTATCCCATCCATCACTAACTGAGCCAAATCATCGGGATCGGCCCCGAATTGCCATGCACTGACTGACTGGGGTTTATCTTCTTTCCCTTGCCAATATTCATTCCAATATAATTCCGCTTTGACATTCATTCTATGATTCTCCCATTCTGTTCTGACATAAAGCATATTTGAATGATTATTATTCTTAAAATTTCCGTTCATCTGTCATTTGCTATTTTCACTTCTGCATTCATTTATCTGCTCCCATTCACTTAAATACATACGATTCTTGATTTTTTTTGAATTCTCCAGTTTACTAATAAACTCCAAACTGTTTCCGTCTGGATCATTGAAGTGAATTTTTGCGTGGGCATATTCCCCGTGAGGCATCACGAAAGGTTCAACTGGTAGAAATCCAAAAGCTTCTCTAGGCGTATAGCCCCTACCTTTAAGCCATGCGACTGAGCTCTTTAGATCTTCCAATGATACTTGAAAAGCGATATGCCGTAGGGAGGGATGATACTCAACCTCCACATTTTCCGTTTCCCAAAGCCCCAACCAACTTTTATCCTTCTCAATCCATAGAAAAGCCAGGTTGTCTTCAACCTTATGATCCAACTGCAAACCAAGCCCTACATAGAATTCAATGGAATGATTCAAATTACTAACCGGTAAATGTGCTTCATATAAACCTCTTATCATTGATTAATCCCCTTTTAGTCAGAACTATATCCACCATCCTGATTCAATCCCTTTATCTTATTATTCTACGTGGCCATTCTATTTCACCAGTTAACAACAAAGTGATGATGATTACCCAAAATATAAAGAATGATGAAGAGAAAACCAATGATATGATGGAAATCATTTTTTTCTCCGTTTTCTTCAAAATTCCTATGACAGAGAGGACGATGCCGGCAATCGTAAGGAAAAATGTGATATAACCACCAGTCATGCCCCCGATATTTGTCATTCTGATAGGTGTAATAAAAACAGTAAAAAAGCAAATGATTCCAATGATGAATGAAGTAAAACTAATTACACCGTACCTCTTCTGAATACATGCTTCGTTTTCCATCGAGTTCACCCTTTCATCAGTTTTTAACTCCTATATATATCTATTACTATCTCACAAATAATTTTAACATATAATGCCAGACGAATTGTCGTGCACAAAAAAAGGGGACAAAAGACCGTGAATTAAAGCTTCATTTTCATGCCTTCATGAGTGGCTTTGAATCCTAACCGTTCATAAAATCGCAGCGCTTCTTCCCGCTTTTTATCGGTCGTGAGCTGAATGATATGGCAGCCCCGCTTCCTTGCACGGTCAATCGCATATTGAATCAACTTGCTGCCAATGCCTTTCCCCCGTTCTGCAGATGCCGTCCGAACTCCTTCGATCGTAGCTCTCCAGCCGCCTTGATGGGTAATATAAGGCGTGAACGTGATTTGCTGTACCCCAATGATTTCCTCACCAAGACATGCAACGATCAATTCATTATTTTCATCTGCATCAATGGATTCAAATGCTTTTAGATAGCTGTCGGGAAGTGGATTTTCATATCGCTCCCTCTCCCTCCCCAATGCATCATCCGCAAGCATCCTTACGATTTCACTTAAGTCTTCTGCTTTCGCATTCCTGAATGTGACCATGCGATCCCTCCTCATATGTACTTCAGTATCACCCTGATGTAAATCATTCCTTCATTGATAACTTCTGCCAATAGTCCGGCGGTCCTTTTTTCTGGAGGAAAAATAATCGCAGCTGTAAAAATTGGATCTACAAGAAAAGGACCCCCTCTAAAAGGAAGTCCTTCAATTCATTCATTATTAGGTAATTGGTGCAGGATTGAAAAGTGCCAAATCATTATGCAGGCCCCAATGCTCTGCCCAGGTTTTCTTTTTACCGCTGGCCACTTCCAGAATAAGGTGAAATATTTCCCAGCCAACTTCCTCTATGGTTGCTTCACCAGTAGCGATTGTTCCAGCATTTATATCGATCAGATCTTTCCATTGCTCGGTCAATGTATTTCGTGTAGATACTTTGATGACGGAAGCCATTGCGAGATTATAAGGTGTGCCTCTTCCAGTTGAAAAAACTTGAAGGTGCATGCCGGAAGCAAGCTGCAGTGTTCCGCAAACAAAGTCACTAGCTGGTGTAGCGGCAAAAATCAGCCCTTTTTCCGTGGCTTTTTCACCTGGAGCCAAAACGCCTGAAATGGGGCTGCCTCCGGATTTGGCAATGGAGCCTAATGATTTTTCCACTACATTGGCCAATCCGCCCTTTTTGTTTCCAGGCGACGGATTGGCACTTCGATCGGCATCACCCAAAGCAAGATAGTTATCATACCAATCCATTTCCTTTATTAAAGCTCTCCCCACTTCTTCATTCACTGCACGAGGCGTTAATAGATGAATCGCATCCCGTACTTCTGTTACTTCAGAGAATAGAACGGTTGCCCCTGCCCTGACTAACAGATCAGTAGCATATCCTACGGCAGGATTAGCTGTGACACCAGAGAATGCATCACTTCCACCGCACTGTGTGCCGATGACTAATTCGGAAACCGGAAATGTCTCCCGCTGCCGGCGGTTCAACTTGATTAAACGCTCCTCGGCCATTTCCATAATGGATTGGACCATTCCCGCAAATCCCTGCTGGTCCTGAAGCGATATGATATCTGAATCGTCCCCGCTTGGGTTTATTCTAATTGGAGATAGTTTTTCACACCCCAGTCCAACTACCAAGGCTTCCCCGCCGAAATTCGGGTGTTTCGCAAGGTTCTGTATCGTTCGAATGGGAATGACCGCTTCCGGTGCATTGATAGCGACTCCGCACCCATAGTTGTGATTTATGGCGAAAACATCATCAACATTGGGATACTTCGGGAGCAGCTCTTTTTTTATCCGGTTCACGACAAAATCCAGCACGCCCACTACACATTGGACGCTTGTTGTAATGCCCAATATATTCTTGGTCCCGACACTGCCATCTTCATTGCGGAATCCTTGGAATGTATACCCTTCAAGCGGGGGTAAAGTTTTCGGAATATCATTTGCTACCGGCAATTCCTTTAAATCCGGAGAAGACGGAAGTATCACCAGTGATTCGTCAATCCAACAGCCCTTACTGATTGATTTAGCCGCATAACCGATAACTTCCCCATAGCGTATGATGGCTTCATTTTCGACTATGTCCATTAAAGCCACTTTGTGGCCTTGTGGCACTCTTTCTTTCAATTCAAGCCCACAAGGAAATACGGTTCCTTGATCCAAGCCTCCCGTATTAACCACGATGGCGACATTGTCGATCCCATTCACCTTAATATAAAGCGGTACCTCCGTCAGTTGCGTTTTCGTATCCACTTTACCACTCCTTCATTCTAAAAAAGCAAACAGACATCACTAAACATACACGAGCCGGTAATTTTCAGCTAAAATACTGTTTTTTTCCCTTATTTGACAAACACTGTTTTAATGGAAGTAAAAAACTCTTTTGCTGCTTCTCCTTGTTCCCTGGAGTGGGAGCTGGAGTTTTTCATGCCGCCAAATGGCGCCTGTAATTCAACGCCTGCGCTCTCGGCGTTGACCCTGATCAATCCCGCTTCCATATCATTAACAAATGAAAGTAAATGTTTGATATTGGCTGTGAAAATCGAAGCACTAAGGCCATATTCCACGCTGTTCGCAAGTTGCAGGGCTTCTTCAACTGAATCAGCTTTCAATAAGGCAATCACCGGACCAAAAATCTCTTCCTTTACAATTGTCATATCTGACGTACAATTATCAAAAATCGTCGGTTCTACATAAAAGCCATTCGCCTGAGGGCCTTCTTCAGCACGCTTCCCGCCAATTAGAAGTGCAGCACCTTCTTCCACTCCTTTTTCGATATAGGAAAGAACCGTATTCAATTGACTTTCGCTAGCACATGGTCCCATCCATGTCCCGCTGTCCAATCCATCCCCGATGGAAATGCCTTTTGTTTCTTTCACCAGCAGCTGCTTGAACTCTTCATAAACTTCAGCTGCAACGATGACACGGCTTGTCGCGGTACATTTTTGCCCCGTTGAACGGAACGCACCTGTAATGACTGCTTCTACAGCCAGGTTAAGATCCGCATCCGCTGCAACGATTACCGGGTTTTTCCCGCCCATTTCAAGCTGGTATTTCGCTCCGCGTGCTAACGCCGCTTGTCCAATCCTTTTTCCGACTCCGTTTGAGCCGGTAAAGGTAATCCCGTTTATATCTTCGTGATCGGCGATGCCCTGCCCTATGACACTGCCCGGCCCTGTAACCATATTGACAACACCCGCCGGGAAACCGGCTTCTTCAAAACACTCCATGATTTTCGCACAGGTGATCGCCGTCTCGGTGGCTGGCTTCACCACAATCGTATTCCCATATACGAGGGCAGGAGCCATCTTCCAGATTGGGATGGCGATCGGGAAATTCCAAGGTGTAATGACGCCGACTACACCAAGCGGAACCCGCGTCGTGAACATAAGTGCTGAACTGTCGGTGGATGGAATGACATCCCCCACCTTACGCATCCCTTCTCCTGCATAGTATTTCAGGATCGCAATACCGCGTGCCGTTTCCCCTTTTGTTTCAGCAAATGTCTTGCCCATTTCCCGTGTTGCACATTCTGCGATTTCATCAATCCGCTTTTCAAGAATCTGCGCTGCTTTATACAGATACTCCCCGCGCTCTGAACCAGCTAGTTTGCGCCATTTTTCTTTCGCCTTTTTCGCTGATTCCACTGCCAGGTTCAAGTCATCCTTAGTGGATTTTTGTACATAACCGACAATTGCCTGTTTATCTGCCGGGTTTAAACTTTTTTCAACTTCATTTGAAATGGAAGCAACCCATTCACCATTAATATAGTTAAGATACGTTTTTGTTTGAACTGTAGTTATCATATATAATCCCCACCCTTATTAGATTGATTGAATTGGTGTTTCTTTTGGAAAACGATCTAAAGCATTCTCTAATATCGTTTGCATTTCTGCATAATGTTCTTTTTCCACCGGAAGAATCGGTAATCTGACTGTTTGCCCAACCGGCATTCCCATAATCTCCATACCTGCTTTAATGAGAGAAACGGCATATCCTTTTCGCTGACGGCGAATGTTGTTGATTGGCATGATGACCTGCTGGTAAATTTCATTGACCGTTTCTTGATCTCCGCTCAAGATGCCATTATAGAACTTTCTTGAGATATGCGGGATGTAATTGGATATCGCCGATGAATAGGAATCAAAGCCAAGTGGAACGTAAGCCGACATGGTAACTTCCGCAAGCGGCATTCCGTTCAGCCAGCCGAAACGTTTTCCGAAGGTTTGTGTAAGGAGTCCATTCAACTCCATATTGCCCAGACCGTCTTTGACGCCGACCACCTGCGGAACCTCAGCAAGCGCTTCCAAAGTTGAAAGTGAAAATGCCACATTATCACGCTGATATACGATGGAATTCAAGTCTGTACTCTCTGCGATGGCTTTGAAATAAGCCGACAGACCTGCCTGTTCTCCAGTAACGAGATATGGAGGTAATATTAAATAACCATCTGCCCCTTTATCCGCAGATATTCTGGCAAGTTCGAGGGAAGTTTGGATATTCCCGCCTACCCCTGTGTATACAGGTACTTTTCCAGCGGTGACGGATACGGCTACCTCAACCATCGCTTCATATTCCTCTTTACTTAATGATGGATATTCCGCTGCTGCACATGCCACGAAAATAGCTTCTAGTCCCTCATCTAATAAAAATTGGATATTTTGGGCGAGTGCTTGTTCATCAAGCTTATTACTCGTTGTGAATGGTGCCACGGGAAATCCGAGAATTCCTTTAGGTGCCTTGCGAATCTTATTCATTTTTTATTCCCCCTTGTGTATTATTGTTTTATTGTAAGACAAATACACCATCTGGTCAATCGTATTTTTTTTATTTTCTGAAAAATGAGGCGCTACTTCATCCCTCGATAATTTCGCTTCTAATATATACAAAAAAACACGATAATGAAGGAGCTAAAATGAAAAAACTTTTAAGAAAAAAAGCCATTGACAAACAATTTTATTTGTCTTACCATTGGACAAAACTAAATATTAAGAATTTTCGCGAAGGAGGAAACAGTTAACATTGTAAGCGGTATCAATTAAAAAATATAATTAAATACGATTAAGGAAGTGAGTATATGAACGCTGAAGAAAAAGTTTTTCAACCATCTCCTAAACTGCCAAGTGCCCAGAAAAAAACACGCACACGATGGTTCATTGTCTTTATGCTCTTTTTGGTTACAGCCCTGAATTATGCGGATCGTGCGACGCTATCCATTGCGGGTACGGACATGTCTGGTCAGCTTGGTCTCGATTCAGTCATGATGGGCTATGTTTTCTCCGCTTTCGCTTGGTCTTATGTAGCTGGACAAATTCCAGGCGGATGGCTTTTAGACCGTTTTGGCTCGAAAAAAGTTTACTTTTGGAGTATCACGTTATGGTCTACCTTTACGCTTTTACAAGGGTTTCTCGGTTTTTTCGGTTCTGCGGGAACGGCTGTCATGGTATTGTTCGGACTGCGCTTCTTAGTTGGATTGGCAGAAGCCCCTTCCTTTCCGGCCAACAGCCGCATCGTTGCCACCTGGTTCCCAAGCCATGAACGCGGAACAGCGGCTGCCACTTTCAATTCGGCCCAATATTTTGCAACCGTTCTCTTTGCACCGATCATGGGTTACATTACGTATAAATTCGGTTGGGAATACGTCTTCTTCTTTATGGGGGCTTTAGGAATCATCGTTGCTTTCATCTGGCTGAAAACGATTTATGGCCCAAAGGAACATCCACGCATCAACAAAGCTGAGCTTGAATATATCGAAGCGGGCGGCGCTTTGATCAATATGGATCAAACCAGTACTAATAAGGAGGAAAAGAAAGGCGTCAACTGGAATCATATAAAGCAGCTATTATCAAATCGCATGCTGTTAGGTGTTTATCTCGGACAATATTGCATTACGACGTTAACGTACTTTTTCCTGACATGGTTTCCTGTGTACCTAGTACAAGAAAGGGGCATGACCATTCTTGAAGTTGGATTCGTCGCTTCCCTTCCGGCCATTTGTGGGTTTTTTGGCGGCATTCTCGGAGGGACATTCTCGGATTTCTTGTTACGGAAGGGATTCTCATTGACTGTCGCCCGAAAGTTGCCAATTGTTGTTGGGATGATTCTATCGATGAGCTTGGTGTCAGCAAATTATGTAGAGACGGAATGGGTTGTCATTTTCGTTATGGCCCTTGCGTTTTTCGGTAAAGGATTCGGGGCACTCGGCTGGGCGGTAGTGGCCGATACCTCACCAAAGGAAATGTCAGGTGTCAGCGGCGGGCTTTTCAACACATTCGGTAACATTGCCGGCATTACAACACCGATTATCATCGGATATATCATTGCCACGACAGGGTCGTTCAATGGTGCGCTAGTCTTCGTTTGTGCTAATGCTCTTGTCGCGATTTTAAGTTATTTATTCCTAGTTGGTGAAATTAAACGTGTAGAGTTAAAGTCATAGTAAACTAAATATTCTGGCAGGGGGAAAAAATCATGAACAATCAATTGCTAAAGGATAATGTAAAAATCGGCACACCGGTAATTTCAGAAATGAGCGTCATTCCAGTTGCGGGCCATGACGGCATGCTTTTGAACTTGAGTGGTGCCCATGCTCCTTATTTCACCCGGAACATCGTCATTCTAAAAGACAATGCGGGTAATACGGGTGTCGGTGAAGTTCCTGGAGGCGAAAAAATCCGCCAGACACTCGAAGATGCTAAAGAATTGGTTGTCGGCCAGTCCATCGGGACATACAACAACATTCTAAATACCATCCGCAAGCAGTTTGCGGACCGAGATGCTGGAGGGCGCGGCCTTCAGACGTTCGATCTTCGTATTGCCATTCATGCCGTAACAGCATTGGAAGCGGCACTTCTTGATTTAGTTGGCCAACATTTAGGTGTTCCAGTCGCAGCCCTTCTCGGCGAAGGACAGCAGCGTGATAAAGTGGAAATGCTGGGCTACTTATTTTATGTAGGTGACCGCAATAAAACAGATCTTGGTTATTTAAGCGAACCGGAAGCGGAAGATGACTGGATTCGCCTCCGTCATGAGGAAGCGCTGACACCCGAATCGATTGTACGCTTGGCAGAAGCCGCCCACTCTCGTTATGGTTTCAATGATTTTAAATTGAAAGGCGGGGTTTTGCGCGGGGAAGAAGAAATCGAAGCGGTGACTGCACTTGCGGAACGCTTCCCTGAAGCCAGGATCACCCTTGACCCAAATGGCGGCTGGCTGCTTGAGGATGCGATTAAACTTTGCCGGGATCAACATCATGTTTTGGCTTATGCGGAAGATCCATGCGGAGCGGAAAATGGTTTTTCCGCCCGGGAAATCATGACGGAATTCAGGCGAGCAACGGGCCTTCCAACCGCTACGAATATGATTGCAACGGACTGGAGGCAAATGGGGCACTCCATTCAACTTCAATCCGTGGACATTCCTCTTGCCGATCCGCATTTTTGGACGATGCAAGGCTCCGTCCGTGTCGCTCAAATGTGTAACGACTGGGGCTTGACTTGGGGATCACACTCGAATAATCACTTTGATATTTCACTTGCCATGTTTACACACGTTGCTGCAGCCGCACCTGGAAAAATCACTGCGATCGATACCCACTGGATTTGGCAGGATGGGCAGCGTTTAACGAAAGAACCTTTTAAAATTGTCGGCGGAATGGTCGATGTCCCTTCCAAACCCGGACTTGGAATTGAAGTGGATATGGAACAAATCGAGAAGGCAAATCAGCTTTATAAACAAAAAGGACTTGGTGCCCGTGATGATTCGATGGCTATGCAATACTTGGTTTCCGGATGGAAGTTCAATCCAAAATCACCTTGCCTTGTCAGATGATTTTATACTAACAATGCGTGCGTCTCTCTCTTTAGAGCGGCGCATTTTACTTTTTTTGGACATAGGTCTACATGCAAATAAGTGTATTATATTATATAATTAGTCTTACAGTAGGAATACATATAGGAAGTCACAGAAAAGGGGTTACACAATGGAAGAATCGTCAAAGAAATTAGGCGTACAATCGGTACATCGAAACACTCTTTCACAACAAGTCGTGGATCAAATCGTGCATCTGCTCGTTACTGGCCAAATGAAAGCGGGCGACAAACTGCCTCCTGAAATGGAGCTTATGAAAGAACTTGAAGTAAGCCGGCCTGTTTTACGTGAGGCGCTCAGTGCCCTTGATACACTAGGGGTCATTACACGGAAAACGCGTGAAGGAACCTTTTTTAACGATAAAATCGGTACACATCCATTCTCTGTGATGCTTGCGCTGGCTACGGATAATTTACCAGCGATCATCGAAGCGCGAATGGCTTTGGAGTTGGGATTGGTAACAATGGCTGCCGAGAAGATCACAGACGAGCAACTGGAGAAACTGCAAGTTACGATTGACACGATTGCCAATAGTGAAGACAACGATTATGGAGAGGCCGATAAAGAATTCCATAAGATCATCGCTTTAAGTGCAAACAATCCCATCATTGAAGGCATGATCGATTCCTTATTGATCACTCATAATAAAATAAATAGCTTGATTCAATTCAGAGAACGGGAACTGACTGTGAAGTATCATAAAGCCATCTATGCTGCACTTGCAGCACATGATCCACATGAAGCATTCAGCCAAATGTACAAGCACCTTGATTACGTCCGTCAGAAAGTCCTTCAATATTCTCACGAACATTAATATATTGTTTGCGAGGTACCGCAGCAAACTAATGGATCACTAAATGATTCTATTTCATAAGGAAAGTGGATTTTTTCAGGGAACCTATTTTGCTTCCGAGATTTCAGAGTTCAACTTATCTTTTAAATCCAATTGATAGCATAATTCTTTTTGAGAAAAACTGGATAGTAGCGGAACTATCCAGCCCCCACTAATCCACTTTCGATTGAAATCACCCGATGAAGTCAAAACCTTCCTTATGGAAATTGCTGGCTAACCACAATCCCCCTCCAAATATCCTGCCAAGGCTCCACTCAAAAAAACATACATCCCTGCTTACTGGCAGGAATGCATGGATCATCAATCACCAAGTATTTGACCATTATCTTGTTAATTCATGGCTTAATATGCACTCCAACCAGCATCTGCCGTAATGACAGTACCATTAACAAAACTGGAATCGTCTGAAGCAAGGAATAATGCCACTTTAGCGATTTCTTCAGGTTTGCCGTTTCGTGGATTGATAGCCATACCCAGTTGTTGGCGAGAGAAGCCAAACTCATTGATATTCGTCATGCTGGAACCAATATTGGTTTCTACTCCGCCTGGTGCTATAGCATTGCAGCGAATCCCTTTATTGGCATACATGTAGCCCGTGTTTTTCGTGAAACCAACGACTGCATGTTTAGAGGCAGTGTAAGCCGCACCAGCCCGGGCACCGTACAAACCGCCTGCAGAAGCAATATTGATGATGACCCCTTTTTGTTTTTCTAAAAAGATCGGCATCACCTTTCTAGTCGAACGCATGACGCTTGTCGTGTTAATGGCAAAAATCCGATCCCATTTAGAATCTTCAATGTCTCCAGCAGGTTCCATGCCATCCATGATACCCGCGTTATTCACCAAAATATCCACCGTTCCATACGCACTGACCGTGGTATCGATTAAATGTTGAATATCTTCCTCCACCGCTACGTTCGTTTTAATGGCAAAGGCCACTCCGCCATTCGCTTTTATTTCTTCCACCGTATCGTTCGCACCATCAAGATTTAAATCCGATACGACGACTTTAGCTCCTTCTCGAGCATAATCTATGGCAATTTGTTTCCCCATGCCTGATGCTGCTCCTGTCACAACGGCAACTTTGTCTTGTAATTTCATTTGAACTCCCCCATTCATTCTAGTGAAGCGTTACTTATTGTACAGATGTTCATTATCTACCTTCCTTTATAGTATAATTAGTTTCAGTAGGCTTATACAATCAGCAAATGCTGTCCTCAATGTTGAATAATGAACAGAAAGTGATCATTATGTTTATTAAAAGCACAATAACGAACAAAGGATGAACAAAATGACTGATAATAATACTGGGATTGATAGAAGGATCAGGAAATCCAAAATGGCTTTGAAAGAATCCCTCATTTCTTTAATGCAAAGTAAGGATTTCAGGGAGATATCGATTACTGATATTGTAGAACTCGCCGACCTTAATCGGGGTACATTTTATAAACACTATCAGTACAAAGAGGAACTGCTTGAAGAGGTCATGGAGGATGTGATTGCCGATTTGATCATATCTTACCGGGAACCTTATAAGAACGCCGAAACTTTCACCATCAATGAACTAACGGCTTCGGTCATCAAAATATTTGAACATGTAGCTAACCATGCAAACATTTATACCCTCATCCTAAAGTCGAATGCATGGCCTACATTACTGGAACGGATTTGTAATGAGTTGAAGAAACTTCCAGTGGAGGACCTGGAAGATTACCGGCCGAACCCTAAGATCAATAAAGAACTTGCCTCCAGTTACCAAGCATATGCGATATTGGGCATGATCATCGAATGGGTCAACACTGGCTTTAAATATAGCGCTGACTATATGGCTGAACAGCTGCTGGAAATCCTTAATAATAAATCGGTAAATGCCGTCTTTAAAATAAACCATTTTAAGCAGAAATAAGAGGGCTGCACCAGCAACCCTCCTATCGCCTTAAAGCGCCTGCCCTTTGGAAAGAAACCTTTTTACGACAGACAAGAAAGCAGGTAAATCATCTTCATGGACAAAGTGTCCGGCATCCTCTATCGTCACCAATTCGCAATTGGGGATAAGCTCGGAAACCTCCTGCAATTTATTTTGGGGAATATGGCTGACCCCGCCCCCGATAACAAGCGTCGGCATCATAATATCGGTGAGGCGTGCCCACCATTCGGGATCGGGTTCATTAAGCTGCTGTAGAATCGAAGGCACTACCTGCCAATCAAACGGCAGTGGAACAGAAGGCCTGGAAGGAACCTCCATTGGTTTATCCGAGAAAGGAGGCGGTGTGTCTTCGACAATCAACCTTTCTATCCTCGAAGGAAAAGTTTGCGAGAAAAGATAGGAAACCGTCCCCCCCATGGAATGCCCCATTAGCGAAAACCTTCCCAAATCAAGCGCATCCGCAAAATGAAGCAAATCATCACGCATCGATTCAAAAGTATATGTATTCGTTCTCGCACTCCCACCGTGGCCCCGTTGATCTAAAGCTAAAACACGATAACTTTCTCCTAATGCGGCAGCCGCTTGGTCCCATGATTCCGAACTTTTTCCCAGCGCATGAAGAACAACAAGCGGTGGTGCAGAAACATCCCCGCACTCCCGATATTGAAACGTGAGTCCATTCAACTCAATTTGATTAACCCGAATTTCCATCTCCGTTCACTCCCAGGATCGGATTCGTCATTTTGAACCCCGATCTATTTTAAAAAAACCTCTAAAATACTATGTTGACTATAAGTAAATTATACGTTTTATGCCTTCATCCATTTATTCATCCTTTGGCTTCATTCCGCAGCAGCCTGAATTACATTCCGTTACGGGCCTTAAATCATAGAAAAAGCCCTATGCTGCCTGAACGATTCAGGTGGCATAGGGCCTTTTATTGTTTCATTTAAGCGGTTTGATCTTTTTTCACAGCTGGTTTTTCTTCAGCCGGCCAAGCACGCTTAATAAATAATGCCAGAATCAGCGCCACACCGGCAATGAAGGTAGATACAAAGAAGGAGAAGTTAATTCCATCCAGCATTGCCTGCATCCCGATTTGGGCTTTCATTTGGCCCATCATCTCAGCGGTGGGCTGGCTTGTTAATTTGCTCATCGCTTTCGTCATTAAATCTTCGGCAGTAGAAGCTGCACGGTTAGACATGACCGTAACGAGCAATGCCGTACCGATCGCACCGGAAATTTGGTTCAGTGTGTTATTCATGGCTGTACCGTGCGGGTTCATGCGGGCTGGCAGCGAGTTCAAACCATTTGTCATGATCGGCATCATGGACATTGACATCCCGAAGGAGCGAACGGAAAACAGGATTATAATTTCTGTATACGTAGTTTCCATTGATAATTTACTTAGCAAATACGTAGTTACCACGGTGATAAGCAAACCGATTGAAGCAAGGATGCGGGCACCGAACTTATCGAAAAGCTTACCGGTAACCGGTGACATGAGGGCCATTAATAAAGCACCTGGAAGCATCAGTAATCCAGAATCGAATGGTGAAATGCCACGTACTGTTTGTGTGTACATCGGAATTAAGATCATCCCTGAGAACATCGCCATGTTCAGTACGATTGAGATCGTTGCGGATAAAGCGAACATCGGGTGCTTGAAAATCTTGAACTCAAGCATTGGTGTTTCCATTTTAAGCTGGCGTGTTATGAAAAGGATCAGGGAGATGGCACCGACAATCAGTGTTCCGTATACCTCAAGGCTATCCCAACCCTTGCTGCCTGCCGAACTGAATCCGTAAAGCAAACCGCCGAAGCCTAAGCTTGAAAGGATGACCGATATTTTATCAATTGAGATATCGACTTTTTCCTTGTGGTCTTTAAGTTTAAAGAAGCCGAAAATAAGCACTAGTAAAGCAAGCGGAGTAATGAAATGGAATAGCATTCTCCAATCATAATGTTCGATGATCCAGCCTGAAAGCGTCGGCCCGATTGCAGGGGCAAACATCATGACCAAACCGAATAGTCCCATTGCAGAGCCCCGTTTTTCAACAGGGAAAGAAGTTAAAAGTACGTTCATTAATAATGGCATCATGATTGCCGAACCGGCAGCCTGAACCATACGTGCGCTTAATAATAGCGGGAATACATGCGCTACACCTGCAACGATCGTCCCGATTGAGAATAGGAGCATGGCTGTCAGGAACAGATTACGTACCGAATATTTTCTTATTAAGAAGGCAGTTGTCGGAATCATGATTCCGTTCACGAGCATGTAGCCCGTTGTCAGCCATTGGACTGTGGCAGTCTCGATTCCCAGATCTATTTGGATTGATGGCAGTGCAATATTTAAAAGGGTTGAATTCAGTATCGATATGAACGCACCGACCATCAGTATGGCCAAAATGCCATACGAACCCTTTTTCTCATTTATTTGTGCAGTACTCACTTTTTATCTATTCCTCCATTCAAACTATTGGTTCATTTAATTATACGAGCGGTATATTCCAATCTCACAAAATCAATAATATACCCCTAGTTCATTTTTTGCAATAAAAATTTACTGGTTTAAATAAGGGTTTGTGCTGTGATAAAAAATAGAGTACGATTAAATTTATACAAGCAGTATAATGAAAATCAGGTGATATGATGAACAACCGAAGGCAGAATGTCATCGATACGGCTCATAAGCTGTTTATTGACAAAGGCTACCAAGCTACGTCCATTCAGGACATTTTAGACGGCAGCGGTATATCAAAAGGTACATTTTATAATTATTTCCCTTCGAAGGGTGAATTATTTATAGCCATTTTCCGCTCCTTTTATACAAAGATTCGCCATGAACGGGAAAAACTGTTGATTGGTCAAGATTCCGCCGATATTGAAATTTTCATCCGGCAGCTCGAACTGCAATTGATGGTGAACAAGCAAAGCAAATTGCTTATCCTGATCGAAGAAGTCCGTGTTTCCAATGATGAAGAATTAAAACAATTCATCAATAAGACGCTATTGTTGAGCTTACGCTGGATGTATAACCGTTTTATCGATATCTTCGGTGAAAGTAAAAAACCCTATCTTTTAGATAGCGTCATTATCTTTCATTCGATGATGACCCACATGAGCCATTTTAGTTACCGTGCTAATCCCGCCGGTACACCGGACATACAAATTATCCGCTATTGCATGAATCGCATTGTCAATTTAGTCAATGAAGTGGCTGAAAGCGGGGAACAGATCATTGATCCGGAATTAATGGATACGTGGTTTCCAAAATTCACAAACCAGCTTGATGCTTGCCATAATGATTTGCTTCATTCCACCACGGAATTGAAAAAAGCGATAAACAAAGCTATTCCTTGCGATGAAGATCGAAGGAGAGCCATTGAATTGGTCGACTTCATCCAAGATGAGCTGATGCAGTCAGACAAACCGCGAGAATTCTTGATAGAAAGTCTGCTGGCCACTTTGAAAACTGGATATGCTTCACAGATCCAAGCATACATGGAGACTTTTGAAGAAAGCATCCATTCTTGCTTGAGCCGATAAGATTGAAGATACGCACCTACCGAAAGCGGCAGGTGTTTTTTTTTATGGCTTTTTGAATTGCCCTGATTTTACAAAAGAGTTAGTTTTATAAAAGCGACCTAAGGAAACACTATCCTTATCATAATAAAGGGAGGTCTATCTACTTGAGTGTGAAAGAGAATGCTTTGTCCATATTGGCTCTGGGCGGAGTGAATGAAATCGGTAAAAACATGTATGTGATTCAATATTCTAACGATATCGTCATTATTGATTGTGGTGCAAAGTTTCCTGATGAAAGTTTATTAGGAGTCGATTTGATCATTCCTGATATTTCCTTTCTTCAGGAGAATAAGGAGAAGATCCGCGCTTTGATTGTGACTCATGGGCATGAAGATCATATCGGCGGTATCCCCTATTTCTTGAAAAAATTGAATGTACCCATTTATGCCACACGTTTAACACTTGGTTTGATTGAATTGAAGTTAAAAGAACATAACCTTTTGGGTGATACGGAATTAATCCAGATCAATTCGGATTCAAAGCTGGAATTCGGGGAAATGGTTCTGGACTTTTTCAAAACGAATCATAGTATTCCCGATTGCCTCGGAGTCACCATGCATACGCCGGAAGGCACGGTCGTTCATACAGGGGACTTCAAGTTTGACTTGACTCCGATGAATGATCAGTATCCCGATATTCATAAAATGGCCAAAATCGGGAGTGAAGGTGTCCTCGTTTTACTATCGGAAAGCACGAACGCAGAGCGTCCCGGCTCCAGTCCCTCGGAGCATCTGGTTGGCAGCCATATTGAAGAGGCCTTCATGCAGGCAAAACAGAAAGTCATCCTTTCGACATTCGCTTCAAATGTCAATCGTGTTCAACAAGTTGTGAACGCTGCACAGAAGACAAACCGGAAACTAGCCCTGATTGGACGAAGCATGGTGAACGTCGTAACCGTTGCCATTGAACGCGGCTATCTCGAGGTTCCTGATGGGATGCTTATCCAACCACAAGAAGTCGATAGTTATGCTCCGGAAAGGGTCGCGGTATTATGTACAGGAAGTCAAGGAGAGCCGTTTGCCGCCCTTTCCCGCCTTTCCAGTTCGAATTATCGGGATATGAGCATATTGCCTGATGACACAGTGATTCTTGCCTCCACACCAATACCAGGAAATGAACGGGATGTTTCACGTATCATCGACAACCTGGTTCAACTGGGTGCCAAAGTCATTTACGGTTCTGGGACTGTAACGGGCATGCATGTATCCGGACATGCATATCAGGAAGAGTTAAAGCTCATGCTTACCCTGATGAAACCTAAGTATTTCATCCCGATTCACGGTGAGTATCGGATGCTGCACCAGCATCGATTGTTAGCTGAGTCTGTAGGGGTGGAGAAGGACCATACTTTCATCATCAATAATGGCGATGTGGTGGATATTGAAAACTCCGTTGCCCGTCAAACAAGAAAGGTGGCTGCCGGCAATACCTTTGTCGACGGTGTTGGCGTTGGGGATGTTGGAGAAATCGTTCTGCGGGACCGTAAGCAGCTTTCCGAAGATGGAATGCTCGTGATCGTCATTACACTAAGCAAGACGGAAAGAAAAATAGTATCAGGACCCGATACCATTTCCCGTGGATTTGTATATGTTCAAAATTCCGAGGACCTCCTTAAGAATGTGAATCGTATTGTCACGAAAACGGTCAACGACTTACAAAGTGAAAAAATATACCGGTGGAACATCATTAAACAAACCATTAAGAAGGAACTGGGGCAATATCTCTTTAATCAAACGAAGAAAAAACCAATGATCCTTCCAATAATCATTGAAATTTAGCGCCAACTCGAAAGGAACTCAACTTTGTATAGTCGAGTTCCTTTTTTCAATCAAGTCCTGATTTACTCGCTTTTGCGGCCATTGCCTTGTTCTTATTCCATACCTTGAACTTCATGAAAACGGCTGCAAGACCGATGATCACAATGAATAAAAGGCTGATGAAAAATCCTGGACGTATCTCTTTTTCAAGCAGTGTGCCACTTACGGCCGCTAAAATTAAAAGAAGTCCGAAAACGGCCGTAATCTTACTCCACATCTTATTTTCCAAGATTTTGAATGAAGAAAGAATGATGAATGCCCAGTTATACAAAAGCAATATACCAGCAGATGTTGTAATGTATTCATAAATCTTGCCTGGCAGGAGCAAGGCAGTGATGATTGATCCTAAAAGTCCTAAGGCTCCAAGACCCAGTGAAGGCAGCGGAAGGTCTTTGAATTTCTTGATCTTTTGCATGAATAATGCGGGTGCATTCCCATCATTGGATAGCGTTACCAATAGATTGGTTACACCGAATAGTGAAGCGGTCATCGTCGAGAAACCGGCAATGATGATCGCACCATTAAAAACGTGCGGGAAAAATGTCAGGTGATAACTGTCCAATGCCGAAACGAATGGGCTTTCTTTTTCACTGAATGCCCCTAACGAAATCATGGTTACGGCTAACCCCAATGAAACCACATATATGATGGTAAGGACCAAGAGCATGATCGTCCCTGCCTTTGGTGCATCTTCTTTCTTTTTAAGCTGCATCGCCATCAATCCAATGACCTCAATGCCGCCAAACGCATAAAAGGCATAGATAAGGGATGTCCAAAACCCCTTTAGCCCTTTGGAGAATAATTCATTGTACGTATTCGGAAATGATGGCGGTTTCGCTCCAGCAAGACCGAACCAGCCGCAAACGGCACATATTGCAATGATGATAAACATTACGATAGCTGCTGTCTTAATTACAGCAAGGATGTTTTCCACCCTGTCGAACCCTTTTGTTCCGAGCAATACCACCACGATTGAAACAATGGCAAAACCGGATGCAAATAGCCAAAGCGGCACTTTCGGGAACCAAAATTGAGATAATAGCGAAAGCGCAGTAAGCTGGCTTCCCATGATCAATATATTGGAGGACCAATAATTCCAGCCACAACTAAAGCCCGCCCATCTTCCAAATGCTTTATTGGCATAATAACAAAAAGAGCCTTCTTGAGGATCGGCAGCCGTCATCTTGGCAAGCAGATTATAAACGATATAGGTACCCAGTGCAGCCAATACAAATGAAAATACAATGGATGGCCCAGTCGTTTTAATCCCTATGGTCGATCCGAGGAAATACCCTGTCCCGATCGTACAGCCTACGCCGACCAATGATAGCTGCCACCATTTCATGTCGCCCTGTTGTTCACCCGATGCATTGGAATCTTGGACAGCCTTTCCTTTCGCTGAACTGCAATTGGCTTTTGTTGTCATAACATTACCCCCTTCCATCATTCATAGTGTTGATGATGCCACAATGAATTATGCAAGGAAGAAGTTTTCAAATACCCTATGTAATAATCTGATACATTCTGCTTTATGATAGGATGGCATCAATGCCTTGGTAAGCAAAATAAACCCCAAAACCGACCAATGATAATCCAGAGATGATCGAAATGGCCATTAAGCTTTTTTCATTTAAGAACCTGCGAAATCCATTCGTTAATGCCGCTACAAAAAAATCCCAGCAGGTAAGACCAAGAAAGATCATCCCGCTATAAATGAAAAGTTGGGATGTCCCATAACTTGAAGCCGTTTTAGCTAAAACTGATCCATATATTCCCAACCAAAATAAAATGGATAATGGACTGGTCACGGACATGATGAACCCAGTCAAAAAACAGGAAATTAAAGAATCTCTATTCCTGTATTCATTTAATAGTATAGTATTAACCCGTAATACACTTTCGACCCCGGAATAAATAAGCACAAATCCGCCAAAAAGCCAAAGAAATATCTGGACGATCGGGATTTCTAAAAACCTTACCATTCCTATATATACTAAAATCATGAACAAGGCATCCGCAATCATCGACCCTGCCCCAACGATCCAGGCATGCCAAAACCCGTTCTTGATTCCTTTATCGATACGAGCGGAGTTCACCGGACCGATCGGTGCTGCAAGGGTAAGTCCTAAGAAAAAGTAACTTAGCAGTAAATGTACACTCAAAAAGCATCACTCCTTCGAGCTAGTTCATGACTTGTACATTTTATGTGACACCCCTCTGCCTATAACCACATGTCAAAAAAATTTCCCGATTCACAAAAAAAGCCGTGGGAAAGCCAGGCTTTTTGGAGATGTATTGAAGCCGATTAGGCAGCAGCTTCTTTTTTGTCTGAACTAATGAATTTCATAACAACCAATACGATGCCTATACCAATGATCCCTGAAATGATATAGGTCAAATTGATATGATTTTTCATGACAAGGGACATGACCGGAGGGCCTGCCGCAACGCCGATGAACCTTGATGACATGTAGAAGGAGGTTATCGTCCCCCGCTGTTCCTTTTTTATATTTTGAGTGATGATTGCGTCGAGTGTCGGCAATAACGCACCAATTGCTATGCCCACCAAGCTTGTTATAACCAATAGAAGGACGACCCTATTTTTAGTAAAACCGACAAATACAAGGCTGATTGAAAGGACAGCTAAACTGATCATGATGATCTTTTTCATGATTGGTAATTCCCCCTTGATTTTTTTCCCTGCAACATAAGAAGATACGCAAAGAAAAAATAGCGGGATCGCTATCACTAAACCTTTTTTGATTCCATGCAAATCATGGATTTTTTCCAGATTATCAGACAAAAAGAAAAGAACACCGAACAAAACCAACATGACAAAGACACCAATCAGGAAAACCGTATATAACCATTTTCCTTCCTGCTTGAATATTTTTTTCGTATCATGCCAGAATTCTTTGAATTTCTTCGGCTCATCCTTCTCCTTTGGTACCTTTATAAAGAAAAAGACCAAAACAATAGATATTAAACTGAAGAATGAAATCGAGAAGAATGGTAAAAACCAGATAAATGCAGCAAACAGGGAACCTAATATTGGACTAAGCACTTTCCCAAATGTATTCGAGGTTTCTATGATACCCAAACAAGAACTCGTTTTTTCATCATCATCTTTGTATAAATCCCCCACGAGAGGCAAAATGATGGGCGAGGCCCCAGACGCCCCAATCCCTTGCAATACCCTCCCAATGATGATCCATGTATAGGGATTTTCCATTTTCCATGATGCATAACCAGCTATCAAGCCACCAATAAGGGCTAGGATCAAGCTTGGCAGAATGACCCTTTTCCGTCCGAATCGATCTGATAAATAACCAGCTATGGGAATTAAAAAGATGGATGCAACGGAATAGCTTGTTATCACCATACTTGATTGAAATGAAGATATCCCCACCTTTTCCTCGAAAATGGGCAAAACCGGGATAAGCATTGAATTTCCAAGTGTCATAACCAATGGAATCGATGCCATACTGATCAAGCACCACACGCTTACATCTTTATTTTGCTTCTCATGACCTTCCATACTTACACTCCTCATCCATTATAAAAGCAACTTATTGCATAAAAGGTAACCATTTGTGAAACCAATTTGTTTTGCATCATATATTAGATGTCTTAAATTATTATGTTATAGTGCAGAAACATTTATTCAGTTGCGCTTCTCCCAAAATTACCCCTATTCCTTTTAAAACAAAAAAACCATACTTTTTAAGAATGGTCTATCTTTTTTTGCTTGTACAAATTTGGACGTTGATTGGAACGTAGGGCACTCGCTTTCCGCGGGCGGTCCTCCCTCGGCGCACTTGCAACTGTGGTGTTTCCCTTGGACTCGCTATTCCCGCAGGAGTCTCGCACACCCGCTCCAATCAACTATGTTTAAAAATTTGAATAGAACTCCTTTTGCCTACAGTCTAACCATTCTGTTTAAAAATGGGTTTCCCGCTTTCGTCTTTATAAAAGAATAATATTCCTTTTTTCACATTCCTCTATTATTTGGTCATTCCATACCGAAACTTGAACCTCGCCAATATGTGCTTTCTTCAACAAAAACATGCATAATCTGGATTGCCCTATTCCCCCGCCTATTGAATACGGAAGCTTTCCTTCCAATACGGCCTTATGATAATCGAGTACCTTACGATTTTCGTTTTTGGATAATCTTAATTGTTTTAACAATGACTTTTCATCTACTCGAATGCCCATTGAAGAAACCTCAAAAGCACATTCCAAGAGTGGGTTCCATAAAACGATATCTCCATTTAGATCCCAATCATCATAATCCGGTGAACGTCCATCATGCTTTTCCCCTGATTGTAACGCTCAGCCAATTTTCACAATGAAAATTGCACCATATTTCTTCGCTGCCTCGTTCTCTCTTTCCTTCGGAGTAAGATCCGGGTATAAATCCTCCAACTCCTGGGTCGTAATGAAGTGAATGACCTCAGGTAACACAGGCTTAAGCAGATGATGGAATTCAAACATATAACGTTCGGTCGATTTAATGGCACTATATATTTTTTTCACTTCAGATATTAATGTATCCACGTTACGTTGTTCTTTCGTTATGACTTTCTCCCAGTCCCATTGATCCACAAATAACGAGTGTAAATGATCCAGTTTTTCATCACGTCTTATTGCATTCATATTTGTGTAAATGCCTTTATCACAAGCCAAACCATACCTTGAAAGAGTGATTCTTTTCCACTTTGCCAAAGATTGAACCACTTCTATATGTTTATTCTTAATATCCAGAGCATCAAAGGTAAGAATCCGCTCCACACCATTTAAATTGTCATTGATACCATTACCTTCATGTAAAACAAAAGGGGCTGATACTTTAATAAGGTTTAAAACATTTGAAAGTCCTTCTTCAAAATGATCCTTCATTTCATTTATTGCAATATCAGTATGCATGATATCAAGAATTGTTTTATATTTATTCGGCATCGATAATTCAGGCATAATTCTCCTCCAATTCCGCTTTGAATAGCGCATGCACTAAAATTGGCGTCTTTCCATTTGACTAAATTACATTATGAAGGAATTTTCTGTGTTGTTACAAAAATACCAGGTCAGACAAGGCGGACTAAACTCAAAAAATAGGACTAAAAAGGTGGTACAAGTCCAAATGTTTGAATACATTCAAATAAGCGAAGATGTATAAACGATGAGGTGATGAATTGGGTGTTTTTTTCAGCTTTGTATTATTAGGTTTATCACTGGCGGCTCCTATCGGTCCCATAAACGCTGCTCAATTGGACAAAGGAATCAAGAAGGGTTTTTGGCATGCCTGGGTATTTGGCTGGGGTGCCATTTTAGCGGATTTTGTTTTTATAGCCCTCGTCTTTTTCGGTGTCGTCCACTTTTTGGACAACTCCTTCATGAAGACATTTTTATGGCTTTTTGGATTTTTCGTCCTGACCTATACCGGAATCGAAAGTCTGCTAAGTGCAGGCAAGATTGAAGTGAATGCACGAAAAGCGAAAGATTCCCTTTTTTCTTCATTCCTGACAGGATTCATCATGTCCCTTTCGAATCCCTTATCCATATTGTTTTGGCTGGGGATTTACGGATCCATTCTCGCAAACTCCGCTTCCAAATATGATATGGATGATTTACTTTTATACAGCTCAGGAATCCTTGTCGGCCTCTTAACCTGGGATTTCGTAATGGCCATCATCGCCAGCACCTTCAGACGCTTTTTATCCAAACCCATTCTAATGGGCATCTCGATCATTTCGGGGATATCCCTTATAGGAATCGGCCTATACTTTGCCATCCAGGCAGCCAAGGTTTTATTTACATAAGAAGTTGAGCATTAACTCGTGAATTCGAATAAATTTCTTTTATAAAATAGGCCGCCTATTTTATTATCCCTCATTGTTCATAGCCTGAAAGGGTAAACACAAAGGGAGGATTTCTTGAATGTATAATTACGGCTATTACTCTTATAATGTTCCATATTATACTGCTCCATATTTTCGATGATTCTTATGCTAATTTGCCTTATTATGATGACAGACTGCCAGTACAAACACTGGTTCCAGTGGCCACTATTCAGAGCCATTTAAACGCAGGCCGGCAAGGTCATTGCTTCAGAGTTTTTTGGGGTAACACCCAGCACACCTTTATTTTAATGGGGATAAATAATACTACTGGAATCGTACAGATACTCGAAGGTGGCATACCAAATGAGGTACATCATACAGATATAGTTGGATTACAATACCTAGGATTAACCTGCCCTGTCGGTGGCGGCGGACAAGGCGGCCCGGGGGGGTAACTGTTTTCAGCAGTTCATTCCGGGTGTTGGCTGGGTATGGATTTGTAGATAAAAAGAAACAGCCGATTTATTCGGCTGTCTTTTTTTATTCCATTTACTCGTGAATTTCTCGCTTTTACTCGTGAGTTTCTCGCTTTTCTCGTGAATTGCGCTTTACTCGTGAGTTTCTCGCTTTTACTCGTGAATTCCGGCCTTTTACTCGTGAATTCCAATTTAAGCTGCTTTCTTGTTAGATGCTGCGTGCTTTTATTTGCTGGACCATTTTCTTGATGAACGTTTCTATTGTGACATTTTCAAATTTTTGTTCCCCGTATTTCCGGACATTTACTTCATTTTCTTTTTCTTCATTATCTCCAAGGACCAGCATATATGGAATTTTCCCCATTTGTGCTTCCCTGACTTTATACCCCAGCTTTTCATTCCGATCATCGATTTTCACTCTTATGCCTTGATTCTTCAGTGCTTTTTGAACCTGTAAACAATAATCCAGATGAACTTGTGAGACAGGGATGATCTGTACTTGCACCGGGGCGAGCCATACTGGAAAAGCACCGGCAAAATGTTCTATGAGGATTCCAAAAAATCGATCGATCGATCCAAAGATGGCACGATGAATGACGACCGGACGGACTTTTTCATTATTTTCATCGATGTAAGTCAGATCAAATTTGTCGGGCATTTGAAAATCAAGTTGGATTGTTGCACATTGGTGGCTTCGTTTTAATGCATCTTTAATATGAAAATCAATTTTCGGTCCATAAAATGCCCCGTCCCCTTCATTTACTTGATATTGTATCCCGATGCTTTCCAGAACATTTTTCAGAGCTGTTTCAGAAGCTTCCCAAAGGGATTCATCGCCCATTGAATCCTCCGGACGAGTCGAGAGCTCCACGGAATACTCGAATCCAAAAGTGCGATACACCTTATCTATCAGATGAAACACTTGTTTAATTTCACTTTCGATTTGATCCTGCCGTACATAGATGTGGGCATCATCCTGACAAAATGTACGGACACGCAGCATCCCGTTCAATGCACCGCTATATTCATGCCGGTGGACTTGACCGAATTCGGCCATCCGGATGGGTAAATCCCTGTAAGAATACAGACTGTTTTTGAATATAAGCATATGACCCGGACAGTTCATTGGCTTCATCGCGAATTTTGTTTGATCCACCTCAGTGAAGTACATATTCTCGTGATAATGATCCCAGTGGCCCGATTGTTCCCATAACCGCTGGTTCATCATGAAAGGAGTCCGAACTTCGTCGTAATCAGCTTCAGTCTGAAGCTCCCGCGAGAACTTCTCCAATTCATTTCTAACGATTTGTCCTTTCGGTAAATAAAATGGCATTCCAGGGGCTTCCTCCGAAAACATGAATAACTCCAACTGCTTCCCTAATTTACGGTGGTCGCGTTTGGCCGCTTCTTCCAGGAATTTAAAATGATCCTGTAAATCCTTGTTCTTTCGAAAAGCCACGCCATACACCCTTTGGAGAACTTCATTTTGATTGTCTCCCCGCCAATAGGCACCAGATACACGAGTCAATCTGAATGATTTTACAAATGATGTGGATGGAAGGTGCGGCCCTCTGCAAAGATCGATGAATCCCCCCTGTTGATAGAGCGTTAATTTTTCACCATTGGGGATGTTCTTGGCTATATCCAACTTGAATGACTCCCCTCTGCCCTCGAATAACTTCACAGCTTCTTCATATGTCACTTCGATCCTTTTAATTTCCAGATTTTCACTTATGATATGTTCCATCTCTTTTTCAATGGCTTGCAGATCTTCTGAGCTCAAAGGATGGTCTAACTTAAAATCATAGTAAAAACCGTCTTCCACGACTGGTCCTATCCCTAATTCCACATTTTTGTATAATCTTTTTACAGCCTGTGCCAAAACATGCGCCGCTGTATGCCGTAATACTTGTAATCCTTCATCCGAATCGAGAGTCAAGATCGACAGTTCTCCATCCTTATTAAGCTTGTGACTTAGATCAACCAGTTGCTTATCCAGTTTTCCAGCTACTGCCTTTTTCCTTAAACTTGAGCTGATTGAGCTTGCCACACTTTCCACTGTGATCCCTTGCGGATACTCCTTTTGCTGCCCATCCGGGAATTGTACTTTAATCATTTTTTCACCCATCACATAAACACCCCTTTTTAATAATAAAAAAACGCACACATCCCTATGCAAGGGACGAGTGCGTTTACCCGTGGTTCCACCCAATTTCCCATAAGCAAAAAACACTCATGGCTCTGGAGTTTGTAACGCAGCTTAGACGATATCAGTTACTTTTTGTTCACCGATATAGCTCAAAGGCGGTAAATCAGTTTCCTAAGCCAGGAAGTTCGCAGCTGCCCTTCCCTCTCTGCAGACCGTAAAAATGATTCATGTCCTTATCATCGCCATATTTTTATATAGAAAAAAACGCACACATCCCTATGCAAGGGACGAGTGCGCTTACCCGTGGTTCCACCCAATTTCCCATAAGCAAAAAACACTCATGGCTCTGGAGCTTGTAACGCAGCTTAGACGATATCAGTTACTTTTGTTCACCGATATAGCTCAAAGGCGGTAAATCAATTTCCTAAGCCAGGAAGTTCGCAGCTGCCCTTCCCTCTCTGCAGACCGTAAAAATGATTCATGTCCTTATCATGGCAATAATTATAATAATAAAAAACGCACCCATCCCTATGTAAGGGACGAGTGCGTTTACCCGTGATTCCACCCAATTTCCCATAAGCAAAAAATACTCATGGCTCTGGAGCTGTAACGCAGCTTAGACGATATCAGTTACTCTTGTTCACCGATATAGCTCAAAGGCGGTAAATCAGTTTCCTAAGCCAGGAAGTTCGCAGCTGCCCTTCCCTCTCTGCAGACCGTAAAAATGATTCATGTCCTTATCAATGCTTCTAAAATTTTATATTGTTATATATATTACAATATATTCCCATAAGTGACAACCTCAATTTTTTTCATACCATTAATAATACCAAATTGGTATAATTAGTAAAAAAGGAGTCTCTATGAAACGTTTAAGCAATTGGTCAATCGTATTTGCAGTGATTGGTATCCTATCATTTTGCTGTTCCCTTGCTTTTTCAAAATCCTCCGAGCTGCTTATGATTTCAGGATTCGGTGCGTTGCTAATTGGTATGTTATGCAGCTTAGGGGCCATGTATAAAATGAAAGAGGACTGTCGAAATTTCTGGCTGTGGCTGCATTCTTTCTTTTAAGTTTCATTCTCGTTTGGAATGAACCATTTCAAATTGTCAGGCTCTTGACCTGGATGAAAAATTAAATGAAAAAACCCGTTCGCCATGACGGGTTTTTTCATTGATTCATTCTTCATCGGCTATCGTTCGGCTTGAATTCTTTATTCCAAGCCATAGCGTAAGTCCAGTGGTCCAGAGTATTAGCGCGCATCCAAAGCCGAGCAATGATAACGGTGCAAGGATTTGATGCTTCCCAACCATGACGGTGTCTGGCACAATCAGCCATGTAATAAGCACCAATAAACAGAGAAGCACACCTGTTGCATAATAAACCTTGATTTGGAAAAGTGACGCCAATGGTAAAAAATGAATCCCTACAATAATGGCGATGACTCCCGGTATAAGATCGGTCTGATTGATCAAGTTACAGATGGCAATGGCAATCCCAATCAGCAAACCTTCGGCAATGAAGACCATATTAAACAAAAATCCGATACGCTTAAGACGTCTTGCCCCATCATCTGAAACTTGATTGGACATTTTTTGTGATGCATGTATTAATGAAATGCCAACGATAACCATGATGATTCCCACGAATATGGCTGCGAGTTCCACGTAGGGAAACCCCCACCCCTGCAATCCCATTACACCGGTACCCGCCCACAGTGTTCCGAAGACCGCCATGAAAATGACTCCAATTCCAGAACCGCGAAACGCCTCTTTCATCATCAGTTTCCTTTCGTACACAGTATAATCGTACATAGAATAATATTGCACCACTTACCCAATTATTCAGCTTTAAAAAATGATTTAAGATGAGATAATTGCCGTTTCGGAGATATAATTCGATTTTCGCAGATATAACTGGATTTCGCAGATATATATTCCGATTTTCGGAGATATAATTGGTTTTCCGTAGATATATTCCGATTTTCGCAGATATAACCGGATTTCGTTACAAATCTTCATAAAAAAACCTGAGTCCCCAAAGGGGAGCTCAGGTTTTTTCCATTGGTATCAAGCCACATCTGATTTATCGAATTGACAATCTTTCAATGCTATTAATTTGGTCTTGTGATAAATCTTGTATCCTAGCCAGACTGCCAGGAATATCGGTAATCCGATATAGGAGACGGCGACGCCATACCAGTCGATGCTGCCGCTTAGGAATGCTCCATAGTTCTGTCCTGCTATGACGAGCATGCACAGGGTGAATGAAAGAATCGGACCGAATGGAAACCATTTTGCTTTATATTTCAGTTCGTTTAGGTCACCACCCTGTGCAACATAGGCACGTCTAAAGCGATAATGGCTTATGGCGATTCCAATCCAGGCGATGAAGCCAGTCAGCCCAGATGCGTTCAATAGCCATGTAAATACATGGTCCCCGAAAATGGAGGTCAAGAAGGCGAATCCTCCAATTAAGGATGTCATGATCAAGGCATTCATCGGGATCCCCCTGCGGTTGACTTTGGCCAGGAATTTGGGAGCTTGATGATCTTTTGCCATCGACCATAACATCCGCGTTGATGCATATAGCCCTGAGTTTCCGGCGGACAGTAAGGAAGTTAACACAACTGCATTCATGACGGATGCAGCGAATGCCAGCCCTGCCCGTTCAAAGACAAGTGTGAAAGGGCTTACAGAAATGTTTTCGACATCTCCGTTCAACAAGCTTGGACTCGTATACGGTATTAAGAGACCAAGTATCAGGATGGCCCCGATGTAAAATAATAGGATGCGCCAAAATACTTGGCGGATTGCATTCGGAACGTTTTTTTCGGGTTCTTCACTTTCCCCGGCAGCAATACCCACCAGTTCTGTGCCTTGAAAAGAAAATCCCGCGATTAGAAAGATTGAGATGATCGATAAAAATCCTCCCTTGAATGGTGCCTCATCCATGGTGAAGTTTTCAAATCCGATCACCTTTCCGCCAAAAATCCCCAATATGGTCAATAAACCAATAATGATGAAGCAAATGATGGCAATGACTTTTATTAGTGCAAACCAATATTCAGATTCACCATAGCTTTTAATGGATAGGGCGTTGAGGGTGAAGACGATTCCAAGAAATAAGGCACTCCATATCAGGCTGGGTACATCAGGTAGCCAGAATTTCATGATGATGGCTGCTGCAGCTATTTCCACGGCAAGGGTGACTGCCCAGTTAAACCAATAATTCCAGCCAAGTGCAAAGCCGAATGCGGGATCAACAAAGCGTGTGGCATAGGTGGAAAAGGATCCCGACACAGGCATATATGTCGCCATTTCCCCTAAGCTCGTCATCAGGAAATAAACCATGATCCCAATGCAGGCATAGGCAGCGAGGGCACCGCCGGGCCCTGCGCTCTGGATGGTTGCCCCGCTCGCCAGGAATAATCCGGTTCCTATTGAACCGCCAATGGCAATCATGGTCATATGTCTTGCTTTCAGTTGCCTTTTAACTGTCGGTTCTTGATTATCAATGGGATTCCTTTTAACTGTCGGTTCTTCATTATCAATGAGATTCATATCCATAAGGTTCCTACCTCATTTTCTTTTAAAGTTAAAAGTTCAAGAATAAAAGAGTTTTTTAACAACCGCTTTGTGAAAGACTTAATCGTTCGCTTCACTTGCTGGGATGACATCCAGTTTAATTGCCATTTCCCGGTATCGTCTCCCTAGTCCCGGATTGGGTGACCCCATCCTGCTCAGTCTCCATTCCACACCATTGAATTAGAGTAAGCGCAATGATTTCGGCTGTGGAGAACACGTTGTCGAGCAGGATGTATTCATTTGGATAGTGGGCAACCTCGGTTACTCCTGGTCCGAACACGATAGCTGGCGTTTCACCGACATGTGTCAGCAATCCCCCATCCGTTCCCCATGGGGAGGCTTCAATGACCGGGTCCTGTCCGGCAACTTGCCGATATTGATGAACAAGTGCATTCATCAGTTCGTGCTCGACATCAATTGACCCTGGAACCCAGCGTGCCCCGAACCATTCCAATACGGGCGGGTTTTCCTTGAACCATTGGTCCGCTTCCCCGAGCTGCAATAACCAGGCAGCCATTTCGTCTTTCGCCTGCTCCATCGTTTCCTCCGGCGCAACACCCATCCTTCCTTCGACTTTCACAAGGTCGGGAACGGATGACGGCCAATTACCGCCTTCAATGACACCTAGATTGATCGGAATCGGAATAGGCGTGTTCTGATAAAGCGGATCACTGATACGTGCATTTCGCTTGTCTTCCAAGGCACGAATATGATTGATGACAGTCATGCTTTTTTCAATCGCACTAACGCCTTCATACCTTGTTCCGCCATGTGCTGACCGGCCTTTAACATGGATTCGGAACCACATCGAACCCTGCTGTTTCGGGAAGATCCTCATATTCGTCGGTTCAGGAATCAGGGCGGCATCGGCTTTATACCCTCTAAGGACAGCCGCTAATGTTCCGGCACCGCCGCTTTCTTCTTCAATTACACTTTGAAAAATAACATCTCCTTTTAATTGGATGCCATTTTCCTTCAAAGCCTGCATCGCCAGGATCAGCGATACATTTCCACCCTTCATATCGGTTACGCCGCGTCCAAACATTCTTCCATTCTTAATCGCTCCGCTATATGGGTCGTCGTCCCACTGATCTCGGTCTCCGTCCGGAACGACATCGATGTGTCCGTTCAAGATGATGGAACGTCCGCCTCCAGTCCCTTTCATGATACCCACCACATTGGGGCTGTTGGAAAATTCACTGCGCGGAGAATAGAAATAAGAATGCTTTTTCAGCTCGCTGCCGTTTGGTTCCCAACTATCGATCTGCAAACCCATTTCCTGCAGCTTTTGGGCGACGATGGCCTGTGCCCCCGCTTCATTTCCTTGTGTACTCGGGGCTTGTACCATTTTTTGCAATAGGTTCGTTCCTTCTTCCCGATGATCCTTGATCCATTGGTTTATCCGTTTTTGTATATCCGGCACGATTATCCTCCTTAATTACACATATTCTCATAGATTACTGAAAGTCCCATTCCGCCTGCCATACACAACGTTACCATTCCGTACTTAACTTGTGAACGCAACATTTCATGCATCAGTGTGACTGTCAATTTTGCACCTGTTGCTCCTACAGGGTGACCAAGTGCAATTGCCCCCCCATTGACATTGACAATATCCGGATTCAAATCTAATTCCTTGATCACTGCAAGTGCTTGGGCAGCAAATGCTTCATTAAGTTCAATCAGTCCGATATCCCCTAACGATAGACCTGCTTTTTCCAATGCCTTTCGAGTAGCGGGTACTGGTCCAATCCCCATAACTCCAGGTTCAACTCCTGCACTGGCAAAAGCCTTTATTTTCAAGAGCGGTTTTAATCCCTTTTCTTCTGCTTGCTGCTTGGACATTAAAAGTACAGCTGCAGCCCCATCATTCATAGGACAGGCATTTCCTGCCGTAATGGTTCCTTCATTTTTGAATACTGCCTGAAGATTGGCTAGTTGATCTAGATGAATGTCCTCGCGTACCCCTTCGTCATGGTTGAAGATTTGAAACCCTTTTCGACCCTTGATTTTAAGCGAAATAATTTCTCTATTAAAGCGACCCTCTTCTATAGCTTTCCAAGCCTTCTTGTGGCTTTGATAAGCAAATTGATCCTGTTCTTCACGACGGATACCATATTTTTCAGCCAAGCGCTCGGCAGTGATTCCCATATGATCATTTTCCAAGGAACATATTAATCCATCTGCCAGCAGGGCATCCTCCATCGTTAAGTTTCCAAATTTACCGCCCCATCTATTTTTCACGATATAAGGCACATTGCTCATGCTCTCCACTCCGCCGGCAATAATGACGTCTTCTTGACCAGCAGCGATAGTTAAAGCGGCGTTGGTAATGGCCTTTAAACCTGATCCACATGCTTTGATTACAACGTGTCCTGGGACACTGTGTGGGAAACATGCCAGCTGCGACGAAATTCGTGCCGAGTTAAGTCCGCCTCCGTGGACATAGCCGTGTCCGAAAATCACTTCATTGACTTTTTCTTTACCCAAACCGGAATTCTCCATTAAACCTTCCAATACTTGTCGGCCCAATTCGGTAGCTTTAACATTCCTGAGTGATTTTCCAAAGGATCCAACTGCAGTTCGCGCCCCAGCAACGATGACAACCTCATTCAAGCTTTTTTCCTCCTCTTACCTATTCAATGGTGTTGACGGCAGCATGGATTTTCAATGATGCCTCTGTATTCCTTATCACATCATCCACGGTATATGGCGCCATAACTTCCTTAAGCACCAATCCCTCTTCTGTAACTTCCATGACAGCCATATCCGTAATGATTAAATCCACACTCTTTCTTGCCGTCAATGGCAGCGTACATGTCTTCAAGATCTTAGATTCACCCTGCTTATTCACATGATTCATCAGGACGATCACCTTTTTGGCTTTCTGGGCAAGCTCCATTGCCCCGCCCATACCCGGCACCCGCTTTCCTGGGACGATCCAATTCGCCAAATCCCCTTTTTCACTGACTTCCAGGGCCCCAAGGATGGTGATGTCGATGTATCCTTTCCTGATCATCCCAAATGCCGTTGCACTGTCAAAGTAAGAAGCTCCCATTACAGTGGTGATCGGGAAACCTCCCGCATTACAGAGGGCAGGATCTTCTTTTCCGGGATCAGGACTTGGACCCGTACCGAGAACTCCATTTTCTGCATGGAACAGCACATGGATATCTTGAGGAATATGATCTGCCACCAAGGTAGGGATGCCGATGCCTAAATTTACGATCAATCCGTCATGGATTTCCTTGGCGGCACGTTTCGCGATGCGATTTCGTAAATCTACTGCCATGCCCATTTCCAATTCACCCCTTTTGTCGGAATCACCATATCTACATAAATGCCTGGTGTGGCAATACATTCCGGATCCAATTCGCCTGCAGGAACGATTTCCTCCACTTCCGCAATCGTGAAGGCCCCTGCCATCGCTACCAGTGGATTGAAATTACATGCAGTCTTGTCGTACACTAAATTCCCAAGTGAATCGGCCTTTTTAGCATGGACGATGCTGACCTCTGCCGTCAAAGCGGTTTCCACCAAATATTCTTTTCCTTCTATCACAATCTTGTCCTTGCCTTCTTCGGCTATCGTACCAATCCCGACATCGACAAAAATCCCGCCTAAGCCTACACCGCCGGCACGAATCCGTTCGGCTAATGTACCCTGCGGTGAAAATTCGACTTGCAGCTTTCCTTCAGTCATGAGCTTGCCGGCATTAGGATTGGATCCGATATGCGAGGCGATCACTTTCTTTGCCCTTTCAGCTGTCACAAGCCGGCCAATGCCGATATCAGGGAATCCAGTATCATTGCCAATCAAGGTCAATTCCTTAACGCCCTTGTCAAGGATACCCTGTACAAGCGTCGGAGGAGTCCCCACTCCGCCAAATCCGCCATACATGAGTGTGCATCCATCGGAAATATGCTCCAGCGCTTCTTCCATGGTCACAATTTTGCTTTTCTTCGTAATGACCTGCTTCATACCGTTCCTCCTAAATAGCCTGCATGTCTTCAATCAAACCTTCCGCGTGCAATTCTTGCTGCAACTCTTCGAGGGAAGCTTCCAGTATCTTGACGAGGCGATCGATTTCTTCATTCGTAATGATTAATGGCGGAGATATGATAACCGCATCACCAGCGATTCCTTCAATCGCACCTGCAGCAGGATAGATTATCAACCCCTTCGCAAAAGCCTTGTTGACAAGCCTAGGAGTCAGGCCGATTTGCAAGTCGAATGGCGTTTTTGACACCCGATCTGAGACAAACTCAAGACCAAGGAGAAGCCCTTTCCCTCTAACATCACCGATGATGTCGAATTTCTCAGCCAAGTTTTGCAGCTTCTTAAACAGATATTGACCTTTCTCTTCCGCTGCCCGAACCAGGTCATTGCGCTCAATGTAGGAAAGCACTTCCAATGAAACGGCTGCCGATAAAGGGTTTGCACTATATGTGTGTCCGGCCATGATTGATTTCGAGCCTTTTAAAATCGGCTCCATGACACGGTCAGTAATCATCGTGGCTGCGATTGGAGTATACCCGGCGCTCATTCCTTTACCCAATGCGATGATATCCGGGGTGACTCCCCAGTGTTCCATTGCGAACATTTTTCCTGTACGGCCGATTCCCGTCATTACCTCATCGGCGATAAAAAGAATGTCATAGGTTTCGCAGATTTCCTTAATCCTTTGATAGTAGCCATCCGGCGGTGTTACAGCACCAGCGGATGCCCCGATTATCGGTTCTGCGATGAAGGCTGCGATATTCTCGGAGCCGACCCTTTGAATGGCTGTCTCCAGTTCGTCTGCACACTTAAGCTTGCATCCTGAAGGTTCATTATTATGAGGACAGCGATAGCAATAAGGAGCAGATATGCTAGGAAAATCCTCCAATAGCGGCACAAAACGTTTTCTTCTTGGTACATGGCCTGACATCGATAAAGCGCCCATCGTGATCCCGTGATAACTGGTCCACCTGGAGATTATGCGATTTTTTCGCTCAAACCCTTTTTCTTGCCAATGTTGAATCGCGATCTTCATTGCCGTTTCGGTCGCTTCCGATCCACTGTTCACAAAAAATGACCAATTCAGATCCCCTGGAGCCAGCTCACTTAGCTTTTTGGCCAATGCCTCTGCGGCTCCGCTCGTAAAATGAGACCTATATGCAAAAGAAACCTTGCGGGCCTGCTCCGTCATGGCCTCGACAATATCCAATACACCATGTCCAATACTTGCCGTGACCGCTCCTGATGAGCCGTCTATATACTGTTTTCCATCTGTATCATAAAGATAAATTCCATTCCCATGAGAGATAGTGGGATAGTCCAGATCTAAAGTAGGCTTAATCAAATGATTTCGTTCCATTTCATCTCTCCTTTTAACATTCGTACACATTATCTATTAATCTATTACGTTCTTAAAAGACTAAAAGGCTCATCCTGAATCAGGATGGATTCCGTAGGGCAGCCTTCCATGGCATCTTGCATGTCATCATGCAGGATTTCAGGAACTTCGGCAATTCCCTGATTATCGTCCAGGATGACGAAAGCGATCCCTTGATCGTCATAGTCATAAATCTCAGGACCTGTTGAACCGCACGCCCCGCACGCAATGCACGTTTCTTTATCAACCCATGTGTATTTAGCCATAGAAAATCCTCCTACTTGAGGGATAAATCTTTACCCCAAATATTCATGTCCTCATACTTATCCCAAATATTGCAATTCTTCGTTAATCTGCCGCCATATTCATATCCCAGCTGATGAAAGACGGCGTTCATGCCCATTGACAATGAACGGGCCAATGAATAAGAGCAATAAATGTTTTTCCTGTACAATTCTTGTTCCAATGCGGAAATGAGCACCTTCATGAAACCATGCTTTCGATGCTGGGGAATTGTTGCACAGTCCGTAATTTCAGCATTATGATACATCTCATTCACTTCAGCGGATGCAGCACTCACGATGGTTCCTTCATATTCGATAACACTAAAGATCGTCCCTTCCTCCATCACTTTCTTGATATATCGTTCATCATTCATCGGTGTAGGGTAGGTTTCAAAAATGGCACCATATAGCTTCGCCAGCTCTTGTGCATCTTTCTCCGTAGCAGACCGGAGGATATAACCGTCAGGTATTTGCTGGGATGCAATCGGTCTAGGAACTGTGGTAACATCTTGGATGACCATATCTTCCTTGACCCAAAAGTCGCTAGTCCGCCTTTCATCCGTTAAATAGAAGGCCATGCAATAGGCATCATTCCCTTTGAAATACTTGCTCAATATTCCTTCCAGCATGAATCCTTGACCCAACGCCGCTGATAAATCTTCATTCCTTGCTTTAAGTATCAATTTTGTAAAGCCCTGCTCCTTTGCGATGGCAAGGGCCCGATCGATCGCTTTTTTGATATTTCCCCGATAATCATCCATGCGCAAGCGCTGATTGGCATGATCATGATAGAGCTCCATCGTATAACAATCCCCGGTCTCCATTTGGGTGAAAAAAGGCAGCTTTTGAACAGGCATCATGTATCCCCCTTATTTAAAGAATTCGGGAGAAGAGATGCCTATCATCCGCTTCTCCCGGCATTCTATTTCCAATTGAATAATTTTTTGACAGGTGCCTGAAGAAGCTGTTCATACGTAAACTCATCAGGATATTCAGTCACATCATATATGGATAAGGCTTCATCAACCTTTTGATTCATCGAATCAGACACATAGATTCCGCATTCAGGACAGTTTATGGCCGGAACTTGAAGGACTTTTATTGAACGTTTCCCGTCAGGCATGATCCAGTAGCAATCCTTCTTTTCGCTTTCTTCTACGTTTGGGGTATTGCACCATAAGCAGTCCATCTTCATTCCTCCTTGCCATCAGATTTCACCGAGCCACTAGCGGCCAAGGCATTCTTTTTTTCTTGGGCCAACCTTAATTTTTCCTTCATTTCATCCCGTTTATCACGGCGATCCTTCAAGGAAGCATGTTCATCAGTGCTTTCATACGCTTTTCTCTTGTCAAGACGACGAAGGCCCTCTGGCACCAAGTTGAATTTCTCATCCGTCATGAGCGCGGAAATCCCGACGGCTTCTTTCCTATCCGCAGTACCATACACTTCATCGAAGTAAGCATCCGCACTGCCGGCAACATAGTTCTTCGGCTCCGGATAGCTTGTGATTACTCCTTCAAAGTTCCGTAAAACGACTTTATCCGGACTTTGCGAAAGAAGGTAATTCGGGGTCAAGGCAATCTTTCCGCCACCGCCAGGAGCATCCACCACAAAGGTTGGCACTGCATATCCTGATGTATGGCCGCGCAGTGCTTCAATGATTTCCAGTCCTTTTGAAACCGGCGCCCGGAAATGGCCAATCCCTTCAGATAGATCACATTGATAAATGTAATAAGGTCTTACCCTTGCTTTAACACAGTCATGCATAAGCTTTTTCATGATATGGACACTATCGTTGATACCAGCGAGGATGACTGCCTGATTACCAAGCGGCACCCCTGCCATCGAGAGCATATCACATGCCTTTTTCGCTTCATCCGTCAGTTCAAGTGAATGATTGAAATGCGTATTCAACCAAACCGGATGGTATTTTTTCAGAATATTACATAAATTTTCTGTAATCCTCTGCGGGAAAACGACCGGTGCACGTGTGCCGATCCGGATGATTTCCACATGCGGGATGGCGCGTAGGTTACTCAATACGTATTCAAGGATCTTATCATTGATCAACAGGCCGTCACCGCCAGAGATCAGGACGTCCCTCACTTCCGGAGTGTTCCGGATATATTCAATCGCCCCGTCAAGCTGTTTCTTGGGAACACCCATGCCAACCTGACCTGAAAAACGGCGTCGCGTACAATATCTGCAGTACATGGAGCATTGGTTCGTTACAAGGAATAGAACGCGATCCGGATAACGATGCGTCAATCCTGGAACAGGGGAATCCTCATCCTCATGGAGCGGATCCTCCAAATCATATCTAGTCTTGTTCATTTCTGCCGAAAGCGGTACAGACTGTAAACGAATCGGACAGCGAGGGTCATCGGGATTCATCAAAGAAGCATAATAAGGCGTAATGTTCAACGGAATCGTTTGAGTCGAAATCCGGACTCCTTCCTCTTCTTCAGGTGTCAGGTTGACGACTTTTTTCAGATCATCCAGTGATTTAATCGTATTGGTCAATTGCCAGATCCAATCATTCCACTGCTCTTCCGTTACATCCTTCCACAATTCGATATCATTATAATGCCTGCGTCCACCTAGGTATTCTTTATGTTTTACATCCATTCCCATCAAATTCATTAATAATGCCCCCTTTTTATAAGAACTTATCTATATACTCTCGCAAGAATGATGCCAACATTGATAACAAGGAAATCATAAGCAAATGGGGGTAAACCGAGCTTAAAATCGCAAGATATTTTTCATTATGCATAATTTTTTGCAGCCGAATTCTTTGCGCCAAGCAATAAAAAAAAGAGGCTCTCTTTACACAAGAGCCCTCCAGTTTGTAGACAAAAGGAGTTCTATCCAAATTTTTAAACATAGTTGATTGGAGCGGGTGTTCGAGACTCCTGCGGGAATAGCGGGTCCAAGGTAAGTGCGCCGAGGGCGGACCGCCCGCGGAAAGCGAGTACCCTACGTTCCAATCAACGTCCAAATTTGTACAAGCAAAAAAAATGTAGACGAACTCGATTTTCATCGAGCTTGTCTACATTCTGAAAGTCTCTTTAGATTACATCATGATATGACAGTGACAGCGTTTCCAAAAAACCTGAATTCACTTGGATTCCTTCGACCCTGCCGTATAAACTTTTTCAATGCCGTACTTGTTTAACTTATATTGCAATCCCTGCCTTTTAATATTGAGGGCTTCTGCCGTTTTGCTGATATTCCCGTTATATTTCTCGAACATATTGATGATCATTTCCCTTTCCATTTCTTCAAGAACGACAGGTAAATCAATCCTGTTTTTCAATGGGGAAGGCTGGCTCTGCGCATTTGCTGCAGCATAATTTCCTGAAGGGAAAAGATAAGCAGGAAGATGATGTTCATCAATCAAATCTTCCCCAGCGTCCATGACGTTAAAGGTTAACTCGATGGCATGTCCCAGTTCACGAATGTTCCCGGGCCATGGATATTGAAGAAGCCGCTGCATCGCCCTTTGACTGATCCCGCGCACTTCCGTAAAAAATGATTTGTTGAATTTTTGAATAAAGTGATTGACGATTTCCGGAATATCCGTTTTACGCTCGGAAAGAGAAGGCATCTGGATCGTTACGACATTGAGGCGAAAAAACAAATCCGAACGAATGATTCCCCGCTCCAACGCCTCTTCCGGAGAAATGTTCATCGCGGCAATGATTTTCACATTAATCTTTTGCTCCTTCGAACCTCCAACACGGCGCACTTCACCTTCCTGAAGCACCCTAAGCAATTTTGCCTGCAGACCGAGGTCGAGGCTATTCAGCTCATCAAGGAAAAGAGTACCGCCATTTGCCTGTTCAAAAATGCCCATGCGATCCATCGCTCCGGTAAAAGCCCCTTTCGTCGTGCCGAACAGCAGCCCCTCCATCAATTCCTTTGGAACGGCCGCACAGTTTTGCGCGATGAAAGGCTGATTTCGCTGAGCACTTACATTATGTATACTTTGCGCGACCAGTTCCTTCCCTGTCCCTGTTGGTCCATAAATCATGACTGGGGAATGTGTACGGGCCGCTTTTTTCGCCAAGGAAATCGCTTGCTTAAAAGCAGGACTATTGCCGATCAAATCACTAAAATGATAGGTCGCCGTCCCTTCAGAAAACTTATTTTTCCTATGCGTCTCTGCCAGCTGGGAACGCAAATCGACAATTTGGTCATACATATTCATGACCTTTGTAATATCCTTTGCGATTTCCACTGCCCCAATAATTTCACCATCCTCATACAAAGGATACGTACTATTGATCGACGTTATTTTTTTCTCCTTTAAATTGACATATGTTTGAATGGACTCAATCGTTTCATTGCCTTTTTCCAAGGCCACATGCAGCGTACTGGATTCATCAGTCAATGAAGGATAAAGCTGAAAAATATTCTCCCCCAGCACCTGCTCCCGATCCAGCCCGTCGATATGCGCCATCATTTCATTGTAAAAAACCGTATCCCCATCTTTATTCACAATATGGACACCCACATTGATCACATTCAATATCCATTCAAATTGAGTGGAAAACTGATTTACTGAAGATTTCATTTCTTCATCTCCGTTCTCTGTCATTTGATAGAATCACCTGTAAATTATAGCATTTAATGGGAAACATTCATCTCTTTATTCTTATTTAATTCAAACTTCAGTACAAAGGTAATAGAATAATAAGGTCAAATAAAGGAATCTCGCATTAAGCCAAGAAGATTATAAGAGAAAATATAAAATTCAGGGGTGAGTCGGATTTCGGAAACTAGATTGGAAATTAAACCGTGGGAAGATAAAGACCTTCAATTACTATTTCAACTAAATGCCCCAGAAATGATGGAACATCTTGGCGGACCAGAAAGTAATGAACAAATCCTGAAGCGTCATCAGCGGTATCTACAGATTGGGGATAAGGGATGCATGTTTAGCATCATCCCGTTTCCAGAGGCAAAGGCAGCCGGTTCCGTTGGCTACTGGCAAAAAGTGTGGAACGATGAATTCGTTTACGAAATCGGTTGGAGCGTCCTCCCTTCCTTTCAAGGAAAAGGAATCGCATCTCATGCCGTGAAGGTACTGATAGAGAAAATCAAAGCCGAACGAAATTACCAATACATTCACGCATTCCCTTCGATCACTAATCCTGCATCTAACGCAATTTGCCGCAAGCTCGGCTTCAATCTCATCTCCGAATGTGAATTCGAATACCCGCCAGGGAGCTTTATGAAATGCAATGATTGGTGCCTAGAACTAGAATGAATACTTTAGATGAATAGCGGATTTTTGTACAGAAAGGATCATACCGTGGTAAGTCGAATTATGTTGAGTTTAGGTGAATTATTTCCCGGGAAAGTCGAATCATTCTGGGGGTTGGTCAGATTATTCCCGGGGTAGGAAGAATTATTCCCCTTAGAATTTCTTTAGTGTCTGTCTGAAAGGATAATGAACTGAATAAGGAGCTTTTATATCTTTATGAAGGTTAGGTCGATTCTCTGATTTTAAGTTCTGTAGGCAATTTAATAATGTCGCGCTTTAATTTCAAATCTTCATTTAAATATTTTATCAATTCTATTACAGTGCGTTGTCCTAGTTCCATAATCGGTATATCGATTGTGGTTATGGTAGGGGTTGTGACTTGGCAAATAGATTGATTATCATAACCAACTATGGCTAGGCATTCCGGTATTTTGTAGCCCAACGCAGTTGCCTTTTTAATAATTCCTGCTGCTACCTGGTCATTTCCAGTAAATAAGGCAGTAGGTTTTTCTTTTAATTTTACTATTTCATCACAAATACGGAATCCATCTTTAATACTAAATCCATGCCCAAATATCCAATCGTCATTATGCAGTAAATCATTATCCGCTAAAGCTTTTAAAAACCCCTCTTTTCTTTGACCCTGGGCCTGACTATAAGAAGTATCGTAGCAAAAACCTATTTTCCTATGGCCTTTTTCTATTAAATGATTAACAGCTTTGTATGTCGCTTCGAATTCGTCATATCCAATAATCGGTATAGAAGCGGAATGATGGTATTCATTACACAGTAAAATTGGGCCGTATTTCAAATAAGGCTTGATTACATTCCATTCATTTTCTAACGCTCCTAAAATAACCCCATCTACTTCTCTATTCTTTAATTTCCCCATAACATCCAATTCATTTTTCGAATCATAAAAGGTTTGAAAAATAAGAACCTTATAATCATTTTCCAATGCTGCTAGAGATACTCCTTTAACCAATTGGGCAAAGAATGGATGATCGAAACTTGGGACTGATATTGCAATGGTTTGGGTTTTATTTGTCCTAAAATTCCGGGCTAGTGAACTTGGTGCATAATCAAGCTCTTCCATGACCTTTAAGATTTGTTCCCTTTTTTCTTTCGATACATATGGATGATTATTTAAGACTCTGGATACCGTTGTTTTTGAGACATTACATATCTTGGCTATCTCGCTAATTCTCGTCATTTAATCCCATCCTTGTAATAAGTGGTTGACATGTTATCGATTTCAGAAGTTATGATTAAACCGTTCCTAATATATTATCAAAATTTTTCTGAGTTGTATTTTTAAAAAGTTATATTTTAGCGAATGGAGGGATTGCTATGTTTTTGAAAAAAAAGGGCGGGTTTCAGTCATTGCCAAAGGTTGAAGACCCAAAATACATTGTATTCTGTGATTTCGATGAGACCTATTATCCTCATTCCATGAGTCACGAGAGACAGGAAGATGTATATGAGCTTGAAAATTACTTAGAAGCAAAAAGCATGGATGAAGAACTTATCTTTGGCTGGGTCACTGGGAGTAGTATCGAATCAATATTACATAAAATGGAAAAAGGTGGATTCAGGTTTTTCCCACATTTTATTGCCAGCGACTTAGGCACCGAAATCACCTATTTCTCGGAAAATAACTTTTTGGAAAGTGATCCTGATTGGCATTCGCAGATTAATATCGAAGAATTTAATAAGGGGAAAGTCGATGAAATTTATAATGTTCTACTTAACGGCAATATACCCTTGATTCCTCAGACTCAAATGGGAAGTTCACGCTACAAAAGAAATTATTATTATCAAATACAACATGAATCCGTCGACAAGAAGAATTTAGCTACCATCCAGAGGGTGGCCAAAGAGTACGGGATAGGGGTAAATATCAATCGTTGCAATCCCCTTGCCGGCGATCCTGAAGATAGTTATGATATAGACTTCATTCCATTAGGCACTGGAAAAAATGAGATTGTCCGTTTTATGCTAGACAAATTCGGGCTGAATCGGGAGCATGCCTTTGCTTTCGGGGATAGCGGCAATGATCTGCTCATGTTAAAAAGTGTTAAACATGGTTACCTTGTAGGGAATGCAACCCAAGAAGCAAAGGAAGCTCATACTAAAATAGCGACAGGTACGTACTCCAAAGGAATATTAAGAACTTTGCAATCCATCATTACTATTTGAGTGGAAGTATAAGTAATGAGGAAAAGGTAGTTGATGCGCTCCTGCACAGCTTTACTTTCTGCTAACGGTATGGATTTTCCATCAAGCAAACAATTCATTCCATGTTACTTTGCCTGCAAGCTTATCAGCGGAAATCTTACTTGCTTTCTGGTATTTGAATAATGCCGCCTCGGTTTTTCCCCCGAATTCTCCGTCAAGAGTACCGGGGTTAAAACCTTCCATATATAACGCTGCTTGTAGGATCCATGTGATATTGCAGCTAGCTCCTTTTTTTATTGTGACGGTGGCATTCTTCGTTTTAGGCCCCCATTTTCCATCGACAACAAGCTTTTTATTGAATTGCTTATTCAATTCCGTTTGTAAACCTATTATAAGGGCCGTTCGAGTTTTGGGACCATAAAACCCATCACACTCAATATTCGCTTCATATCGGCCATTTAACGTTTTTTGAATCGAAATGATATGATTATCTCCTTTGCCCGTTTTCTGCATTTCCCTTTTTTCTAATTTGAAGGTAAGGCGGGGTTCTTTTCCTGCTTGTAACTGTGTATGAGATAACCCGCCTGTCATCTCCAAGTGGGGGTAATCCTTGAATGAACTCCAATCCCCGCCCCATTTAAATCCTAAACCCTTACCTATGGCAGCCACTCGCTGCCATTTTGAATTAACTGTCCATATCGCTCTCCTGCCATCATCACTCACAATGAAGAAGTCAATAGCCAGTCCATAATTATGATAGGATTGCCCTGGCTTAGCGTTCGTCACAATCGGTTTAGCTAGATTACTATAGTTTTTTCCTTTGTAGCTGTAAACTCGTCCTTGACCAAAAAGGTTGGCTTGTTCTTCCAAAGAGCGGTAACCTGCACTTATCTGTACAGTGATTCCTTCATTATAAGCACGTTCCACCATTTCCAATGCTGCTGCCTTCACAACAGGATTCATCCCTTTGCCCATCTTTTTCACTGATCGCTCCAATAATGTCCGTAATGCTACTTTCACTGTCATCCCTCCTTTTAAGTTCCCATCAAAGTTTATATAAGACTTTTTAACGGAAAAGTAGCAGAATTGGAAAAGTTTGTTCGTTCTCATTTATTAGAGAATAGAAGTGATATGTTATTTATCCGCTCCTTTTTCCGCCGACTGTCTGCCAAGCCTCCTCGATGCAAGCGTCTGTAGGGTCTCGGCTAGCCAGTTTTTCGGCAGAAAAATTAGCCATAAAAAAACCCCGTAAATGTTAGTTTGGTGTCTAACATTTACGGGGCAGTTCAGAGTAGCCTACAGTTTTTTCTTAATAAACGTTCCTGCTGATTTCAGAAATCCGCTCCCTTTCCGCCGACTGCCTGCCAAGTATTGATAACTGAGGTGAAAAGGCCTGTCGTTCCTTCATTAATAGAAATGGAATTTCCCCAAAAAAATTAGACGGCTTCCGTTCGCCCGTTTGCGAATGAAAGCCGTCTAATCATGTATTATTTTATTAATCTCTTAACCTTACGCTTTGATTTCAATAGAGGGGCTTATTGTAAAGTCAGCCTCTGTTTTACTTTTCACTTCATCAAGTGTTACGCCATTTTGCAATTCAATCAATTCCATGCCAGCGTCTGTAAATTGAAAAACGGCCAGTTCGGTAATCAGGCAATGGACGACTTTTTCTCCCGTCAATGGCAATGTACAGCTTTTTTTCACTTTGGATTCCCCGTGCTTGTTCACATGGTCCATGATGACAACAATTCGTTTTGCACCTTGGACGAGGTCCATCGCTCCTCCCATCCCTTTTACCATCTTCCCTGGAATCATCCAGTTTGCCAAGTCACCATTCTCGGAAACTTCCATCCCGCCTAAAATGGCTAGATCGATGTGGCCGCCGCGAATCATTGCGAATGATTCAGCGCTATCAAAAAATGATGCCCCCGCTTTTGCCGTTACCGTTTCTTTTCCTGCATTGATCAAATCCGGATCAACTTGATCCTTTTGGGGATAAGGCCCGATTCCGAGTAAGCCATTTTCCGATTGAAGCATGACATTAAAGTCATTTGGAATCATGTTGGCAATCAAGGTCGGCATTCCAATCCCTAAATTCACACACATCCCATCTTTGATTTCTTTAACGGCCCGTTCTAAAATTAGTTGTCTAGTCATTCGATACTCCTCCTTTTTATGCGTTAGCAGTTGTAAGTCTTTCAATTCGTTTTTCATAGTCATTTCCTACAAGCACTTTTTGTACATAAACCCCTGAAGTATGAATTTCATCTGGATCGAGCTCCCCTGTGCCCACAAGCTCCTCCACTTCGACAAGCGTGACTTTCCCTGCGGTGGCAACGACAGGGTTAAAATTCCTTGCCGTTTTCCGATATACAAGATTACCGAAATGATCTGCTTTCCAGGCTTTTACAAAGGCAAAATCTCCGACTATTCCTTTTTCCATAATGTATGTGCGGCCATCAAACTCTTTATGTTCTTTACCTTTTGCGACTTCCGTCCCTACTCCTGTAGCTGTATAAAAGGCAGGAATTCCCGCTCCGCCCGCTCTTAAACGCTCGGCCAGCGTTCCTTGGGGAACTAGTTCGACCTCCAGCTCGCCACTTAAAAATTGCTGTTCAAATAACTTATTTTCCCCAACATAAGAAGCGATCATTTTTTTGATTTGTTTATTTTCCAGCAATAGACCGAGACCCCAGTCATCGACACCGCAATTGTTGCTGACAATCGTCAAATCCTTTACACCTTTGTTACGCAAAGCAATGATTAGTTTTTCTGGTATTCCGCTTAATCCGAACCCGCCTACGATAATGGTTGCTCCATCCTCGATTTGTTGAATAGCGCTATCAAAAGATGTTAATAATTTACTCATTTTCCATCATCTCCATTCTTAATACTATTCTATTAAATAAACAGTGATGTTGCAAAAGCTATGATGAACACGGTCACTGTTTTCAAAATCGTAATCGCAAAAATATCCTTGTAAGATTGGCGATGTGTCAGTCCAGTAATGGCAAGCAAGGTAATGACGGCACCATTATGCGGCAGCGTATCCATTCCGCCAGATGCCATGGATGCTATTCGATGAAGCATTTCCGGGGTGATTCCGACACTTTGGGCCACCTGCAAATAGTGACTTCCCATCACTTCTAATGCAATCGAAAGTCCACCTGATGCGGATCCGGTAATCCCTGCCAGCACATTGACGGCAATAGCTTCGGATACGAGCGGATTTCCGCTTGCATTGAACACCCAGTTTTGAATGACCGAGAATCCAGGAAGTGTTTTCACCACATTCCCAAAACCAACTTCAGATGCAGTATTGAATATGGCAAGCAATGATCCCATTGCCGCAGCTGTTAATCCACTTGCCAATTTGACCTTGATGCGTCCAACATTCAGAAGCATCGCTGCAATAATACCGATGGCCAATGCAACAATCAAAGACCAGGATGAAGTGACTGTGCTTACATCGGCAATGTTGAAAGTTTCCTTCAGCATCGAAGCATCATACCAGTGCTTAACCGAAATGGCACTGCGGCTGAAAGCAAAATTAAACGCTACGACAAGGATGAGCGGTACGATGGACAGCCAAAAGTTAGGCAGGTTTTGCTGTTCTGCACTTTCTGGTTCATTGATATGTCCTTCCCCGTAGCCTTCACCATTTGCCACCGCTTGTTTACGGCGACGCTCTAACCAGATCATTCCTCCAGTGAATACCATGATTGCGCCAATAATCCCCATGATTGGAGCTGCATAAGTATCTGTTCCGAAATAATTCGTTGGAATGATATTTTGAATCTGAGGTGTTCCAGGAAGGGCATCCATCGTATATGTGAAGGCGCCCAATGCTATCGTTCCCGGCAATAGTCTTTTTGGAATGTCTGCTTCTTTAAAAATTGCCGCTGCAAATGGATAAACGGCGAATGCCACAACAAACAATGAAACTCCGCCATATGTCAGCGCCGAGCACGCAAGCACTACAGCAAGAATAGCCTGCTTCGAGCCTAGTGATTTTACGATGGTCTTGGCAATGGAGGCAGCTGCACCGCTCATCTCCATGACCTTTCCGAATACGGCCCCTAATAAAAATATCGGAAAAAACGCTTTTATATAGTTAGCCGCAAACGTCATATATGTCTCTGTATAACTTGGCAGCAAATGTCCGCCGGATAAAATCACCGCCAATAAAGTAACAATCGGCGCTATGATAATGACCGGATAGCCCCGGTAGGCTAAAAAGATTAAAAGTCCCAGCGCCACCACAATGGCTAAAATTTGAATCACCAATTCATTTCCCCCTTTTCTCCCTTGCCCCAAAATAATTCGGAAGCCGTTAAATAGAACTAGTAATCTCCTAAATTCCATATTTTTAATTTTTGCGCTTTTACCATCCAAGCCTGCCTTCCCCAAGTCAAGCTGAATGATTCCCCTAAATATTGAGAACGCTTTCAATAATCCCTTTTCATTTTACGTGGAAACCCAATATAAAATGACAGATGGGCCATTCACTAAAGTAATTATGCAATTATTGTGCCAACTTAAATACAAGGAAAAATCTCATCTTTTAAAGCTTTTTCAAACATTTCCTTCCCTAAAATCCCTTAAAACTGTCAAGGTTTCTGTACACACAAGGATAAACCCCAAAAAAGTGTAAGCCTTTTCTTACAACATTTACATTCGCTCTCGTTTTATGTACGGATTTCCTAACACACTCGAATATTTGCTAGTAAAAGCATGGAGAGGGGGATTCAGGCATTCGCTTACATTCGGCGGAAAGGGAGCGGAATTCTGAAAGCACCTTGCACGTTTTTAAAATGAAAAAACTGCAGGAAAACTCGATTTTCTTCGAATTTGCCTGCAGTCTGAACCCTTTGGCAAAAGGGTCATTTCTTCAATCATAAACCATATTTATTCATTTTTTCATACAGTGTTGTTCGGCTCACTCCGAGTCTCTTTGCCGTTTCTGATTTATTGCCTGAAGTCATTTCCAAACAGGAAACGATCGCAGCCCGTTCGGTTTCATCCATTACTTCAGCCAAGGTGCGGATCGAGACGGCTTCTTTATGACCCGTTATTTCTTTAGGGAGATGCTTGGAACGTATCATTTCCCCTTCTTCAACTATATTCATTGCGCGTTCAATGATATTCTCCAACTCACGAATATTCCCCGGCCATTTATAAAGACGAAGCAGACGCAATGCTTGATCGCTCATCCCTTTTACGCGTTTCTTCATGAGATTCTGGTACTTTTCAACAAGATGATTTACCAGTATTTCAATGTCCTCCGGTCGCTCCCTTAAGGAAGGAACATGGATTTGCAGGACCTTCAATCGGTAATACATATCAAGCCGGAACTCCCCTTTCGAGACCATTTCCTCCAGATTACGGTTCGTTGCAGCGATTACCCGTACATCAATCGGAATACTTCCCGTCGAACCGACCCTCTCAATCTCTTTCTCTTGTAAAACACGGAGCAGCTTCACCTGCATATGCAGTGGCAGCTCACCGATTTCATCCAGAAAAATCGTACCGCCTTCAGCCGCTTCGAACTTACCTGCTTTTCCGCCTTTTTTTGCACCAGTGAAGGATCCCTCTTCATAGCCAAATAGCTCTGACTCCAGCAGCTCCGCCGGGATGGCTGCACAGTTCACTTTGACAAACACACCCATGGCCCGTCTGCTGTCATTATGAATGGAATGGGCAAACAGCTCCTTACCTGTTCCGCTTTCACCCAAAATCAAAACATTCGAGTCGCTTTTAGCGGCAATTTTGGCCTGACCTTTCACTTCCATGAAAGCGGGACTTCTTCCCATCAAATGATCAAACGTATATGAGGCCTTATTTCTCTCGCGAAAATCGCCTTTGTACTTTTTCAGCTCTACTTCAAGTGAATTTATCCGCTTGGAAAGAGCGGTGAATTGCCCGACATTCTTAAAAAGAATCTTCCCGACCGCACCTATTAACTTGCCTTGTTTCCTTATCGGGGAACGGGTCGCAATTATATAATTATCTTTAATTTTTTGTAATTCAGCGACCTCTTGCTTGCCAGTTTTGGCGACCACATGCATACGGGTGTTTTCAATGACCTCCGTTACATGTTTCCCTATGGAGCTTTCCTGATCGACCCCAAGAAAATCCGCATAAGCATGGCTCAGCATTTGGACATACCCTTCAGTATCGACCATCACCAAGCCGTCATAGGCAAACTCGATAATATCCTTAAACAGAAGTTCTTCATGATTATCGATATTAAGAAAATCACTTTTATTATTTGTAAATAATAGGAGGTAAATCTGATACTCCTCTTCACCCATTTGAATGATGGCTTTTCTGACAATCCCATTATTCTCATTCAAACGGATCGGAGTATTTACAGCTGGTACAAGGTTTTTTTCTAAAATCAAATGTATTTGCTGATCAAATTGATTCTCAGCAAAAGCCTCGGATAATACGCGATTGCATAGAACGATTTCTTTTTCGTTTTTCGTTACCAAAACACCAAAAGGCAATTCTTCCAATATCGCTTTCACTAATTCCAATTGAATAGTTTCATTATCGCTGGCCATTCCTCTTCTCCTTAACCCGTCTGAAGTTTCCTCCATTATATCATAGGAAAATGAGGCCAAGTCATTACCGTTCCACAATCAGCGCAGTTCCCTGTCCGCCGCCGATACATAAGGTGGCAAGGCCGGTTTTTGCATCCCGGCGCTTCATTTCATACAATAACGTCACTAAGATGCGGGCACCGGAAGCGCCTACCGGATGACCCAGGGCAATCGCCCCGCCATTCACATTCACTTTCTCCGGCTTCAACTCAAGATCCTTAAGCACGGCGAGTGACTGTGCCGCAAAGGCTTCATTCACTTCCATCAATTCAATATCATCTATTGTCAATCCCGCTTTTGCCAAAGCTTTCCTTGTCGCAGGAACTGGACCGTATCCCATGATTTTCGGATCAAGCGCGGCGTTTGCATATGACTTGATTGTCGCTAATGCTTCCAGGCCCAGCTCGTCCGCTTTTTCTTTAGACATCAGGACTAACATCGCACCCCCATCATTGATTCCGGAGGCATTACCTGCCGTAACCGTTCCATTTTCCTTAAATGCAGGACGCAGCTTCGTTAGCTGGTCTATCGTCAGCCCATGACGCGGGTGTTCATCTTGGTCCACCCAGATCGTCTTTCCTCTGCGTTTATATTCAACAGGTGCGATTTCCTCTGCAAATCGTCCTTCAAGCTGCGCCTTTTCAGCCTTCATTTGACTATCTAAAGCAAATTCATCCTGCTTTTCACGGCTGATTTCCCACTGCTCGGCAATATTCTCTGCAGTCACGCCCATATGATATTGATTAAATACATCCGTTAAGGCGTCATAAGTCATTGAATCGACCGCTTCGGCATTACCCATTTTCTGCCCAAAACGATAATTTGGAAGTAAATACGGAGCATTGCTCATGCTTTCGATACCCCCGGCAAGAATCACATCAGCATCACCGAGGGCAATGAATTGCGCTCCCATTATGACCGTACGGAGGCCAGATCCGCAAAGTTTATTAATGGCCATGGCCGGCGTTGTTTCCGGAATCCCTGCATGAATCGCAACCTGACGTGCCACATTTTGCCCTAATCCAGCAGATAGAATATTCCCAACCAATACCTCATCAATCATGTCAGCCGAAATATTTGCCCGCTTAATCGCTTCCTTAGCTGCCACAACTCCCAAGTCAACCGCCGAAACATTGGCAAGACTGCCTCCAAACGCACCAACCGGTGTTCTTGCTGCCCCTACAATCACTACTTCTCTCATAATACTTCCTCCTTCTCCATTTTTAATTTTCCCAGTTTAATAAAATTACGGTCCCTCTCATTGATTTTTTGAGAAACGGTAGATTCTTCATACGTAAAAATGCCCTCTCCCGACTTCGTCCCAAGCTTTCCCTCAGCCACCAAATCACGAATCAAATCAGGCGCTTCCTTACTCTGGTCCAATACCGGTGAAACATTATCGAAAACACGCTGCCATGTATCAAGTCCGCCAAAATCGGCAATCTCGATCGGCCCGGTAAATGCCCAGCGAAAACCTGGTCCAGCCGTTATCGCCGTATCGATATCCTCGGCATCGGCAACGCCCTCTTTTAATAGATAAAAGGCTTCACGCATCAAGGCAGTCTGGAGACGATTGGCAATGAACCCTGCTATTTCTTTTTTCAAGAGAATCGGAGACTTGCCGATTTTACGCATTAAATCCATGGTTGTCTTGACGATTTCCGGCTTCGTTTCGTCATGCTGAACAATTTCAACCAATGGAACCAAATGGCCAGGATTAAAGAAATGCGTGATGACCATTCGCTCCGCAAACGAAGCCTTCTCCATCAATTGGGAAATCGGAAAGGTCGATGTATTTGAAGCAATAATTGCATCCGGTTTGATTATTTCCTCCAGTTGCTGATATAGATTTAATTTCAGCTCGATGACTTCCGGAATCGCCTCAATGATAAAATCAGCATCCCTTACTGCCCCTTTCAAGTCCACGCTGTATGTAATATTCGCTAATGCACCTTGCTTTTCCCGATCAGTCAAAGCCCCTTCTTCCATTAGCAGTGATAGATTCTCAGAAATTCGATTTTGGGCATGGTATAGCAGCTCTTCCTTTATATCGTTAATGGTGACGAAATACCCGCTAACTGCAAAAGACTGAGCGATCCCACTACCCATTACACCTGAACCGATAATGGCTATTTTTTTAATCATCCAGCTTCCCCTTTCCGTTTCAATTACCTTTATTTACTCACCTTTTTATATATGCAATATCCATGCCAACGATAAGGGGAAATAAAATTCTTTTTTTATCTTGAAAATCATGATAGACTCTTACTCATTAACCTAAACCATATTTTTATAACCTTCCCTTTTTATATTTACTCTACGGAATACTTCCCTGTTCACGACATAAAATGACAGACTTGGACCATTACATTTTTTATTGGAGGAATGTAATATGGTTAAAGATAAAGTGGCGATAATTACCGGATCTGCTAGAGGAATCGGCTTTGAGATCGGAAAGATATTTGCTGAAAATGGAGCAAAGGTCGTTTTGTCCGACCTTGATCAAGACACGGTTGAAAAAGCTGCTCTAGACCTAAGGAACAACGGCTTGGAGGTTATCGGCTTAAAAGCTGACGTAACAAGTGAAGAGGATATTATCCAACTAATCAAACAAGCTAAAGACAAATATGGACGAATCGATATTTTCATCAATAACGCCGGCCTTCAGCATGTTGCACCAATTGAAGAGTTTCCAACTGAAAAATTCGAACTGATGATCAAAATCATGCTGACCGCGCCATTCATTTCAATTAAGAACGTTTTGCCAATCATGAAAGAACAAGGCTTCGGCAGAATCATCAACATCTCTTCCATTAACGGCCTGATTGGATTCGCCAACAAAGCAGCATACAATAGTGCCAAACACGGTGTAATCGGCTTGACGAAAGTCGCCGCCCTGGAAAGCGCCTCTTTTGGCATAACCGTCAATGCCCTTTGCCCAGGATACGTAGACACGCCTCTCGTCCGCGGTCAATTGGAGGACCTGGCAAAAACAAGACAAGTACCGTTAGAAAGCGTTTTGGAAGAGGTCATCTATCCACTTGTCCCACAAAACCGCTTACTCGATGTAAGTGAAATTGCCGACTACGCCATTTTCCTCGCAAGCGACAAAGCACGGGGCATCACAGGCCAGGCAGTTGTATTAGATGGCGGATATACTGCTCAATAAAATGCATGTTAAAAACCCCGAATAAATGGCACCAAAAAAGGTGCTCTGTATTCGGGGTTTTCTGCATGGGGAATATGGGAAAATTTGGTGGCGTAAAGATATCCCCCATGTTAAAGTAATAGAGGGAAACCTCCCATTTCACAACTATTAAAAGGAGGCCGCGTCATGATTATTAAGTGGGTTAGACTGCGATAATGAAAAGCGCAGGCCAATCATCATGCTCCGGAAAGTATATATTGATCTGCGCCATGGTAACGGCTATTGGATAATATTTAATACGGAGGTAAAAAACATGAGTGAACAGATACTGAAAATTAATAAAGTCGATATATGTACTGAAAGTTTTGGGAACCCTGAGGACCCTGCCGTGCTTTTGATCATGGGAGCGATGTCTTCATTAGATTGGTGGGATGATGATTTCTGTCTCCGCCTTGCCGATTCGGGGAGATTTGTGATTCGCTACGACCATCGGGATCTGGGACGGTCTACCGTTTATGAACCCGGTACCTCCAACTATACAATAACGGATTTGGCTGACGATGCCGCGGGTGTCCTGGACGCTTATTCCATAGAACGTGCTTCTATCGTTGGGATGTCCCTAGGCGGTATGATCGGACAGATTCTTGCTTTAAGATATCCGGAACGCGTAAATACGCTTACGCTAATTGCATCAAGCGTGTTCGGGACTGTAATGGAAAAACTGCCTCCAATGGATCAGAGCATATTGGATCATCATGCAAAAAGTGCTTCCATTGATTGGTCAAATCGGGAGACGGTCATCGCTTATCTTGCGGATGGATGGAAAACTTTAGCCGGTACCAAACCTTATGAGCAGGAAAGAATGTATAAACTGGCAAAAAGAGAGGCAGACCGTGCCAAGCAGATACCGAGCAGATTCAATCATGCCATGCTTGCTGGAGGAGACGAATATTTCGATCGAATGGGTGAGATTTCCGTACCTGTCCTCATCATTCACGGCACAGAAGATCCAGCCTTGCCATACGAGCACGGACTTGCTCTTGCGAAAGCCATCCCTCAAGCTGAATTAGTGACACTTGATGGATCAGGGCATGAAATTCATAGTGAAGACTGGGATAATATTATCGGTTCAGTCATAAAGCTTACTTCATAATAAAGTAATAAGCCAATAAATCAGCATAAAGGAAGCCGACCAATAAAGGTCGGCTTTTCTTTATTCATTTGTTAGCAGAAACCGCCATATCCTTGAACGGGATAACAGCAATCGTTACCTCTATCGCCGAAACAAGCAGCTCCAACGATGATTAAGAGGATAAACAATACGACTATAAAAGCGAAACCGCCACCAAATCCACCAACATCGTTACCGCAACCGCAATTTGAATCATGACCACAATTTGACAATAGAAACATCTCCTTATTTGTTTTAGGAGGAAAAAATTAAATGGGTTAATTCAACTTATGTTCTAAATAGGATAATGACACAAAAATCACCAAAAACTTTTTTCAACCACCCGCACGACCTAAAATTAACAGTTTATCAGCGCCTATTTTTACTGTTTGGAGATTTCATACAGCTCCGCCTGACACCTTATTTACTTATTGAAATTAATGATTGTTTGCGACATCCAATTCCCACTAATTCAAGCTTATTGTACAATGAAGGTAAAAAGGTCCGAGGTATTTATGATAAAAGGAAATTCTTATATTCTTGTTTTTTCCATGGCTGTTCTGTTTACAATCATACTTGTTTCAACTACTCCAATAATAATTAAAACGTTACTCGCTTTTATAACGATTGCGTTCGTATTTCCTGTCATTAGGAAATTTCTGTTTAAAGACAAATTCAGAAAAATTAAAGTGGCCTTCTACTCATCAGTGACCTTTACAATTGGTTTATTTCTAGTCTCGTTTTTTGAAGAACCATCCTTTAAATTGGATGGAGATTTCCTGATCATTATGGTTGTGCTTTTTTATAGTTTGATTGGAAATTTCTTTTATGGTTTACCAGTATCACTAATTTCTGAATTCATCTCAATGAAGTTTTCCAATATACGTTTCTGGTTATCTGGATTCATACATATTGGTTTCGGATTGGCTACATACTTTATTGACCCGGGAGGTTTCTTTATCTTAGCGGTTATATGCTCCATAATCTTTTTTGCACTAGATGAAATCACTAAGTTATATTCGACTTCTTATGGACCTAACCAGGAAACAAAAAAATGAAAAGGATAAAAGAAATTACTCTCTTTTATCCTTTTCAAGCAGCTCAATTACTCTATCAAGTTTTTGTTCCATTCTATTAGATTTGTTTGACCTTGCAAGAAGAGAACGTACAAAAAAGTAAACCGCAAAGATCATACCAAGCAACAAAATAAACATAATAAGTTGATATACTAAATCACCGATATTGAAATCCAAAGAACCCACTCCTTTCCTTTTTCGGATTAACTATAACTTATATCTACTGGTCAGGACATAGAGTCGACAAAAACTATTATTATAGTTTTTTAGATATCACTTTTATTTCTTTATATATTTGTGTAAGTACTATTAGGATATGTATAGGGATACCGACTGCAAGTCCCACTAATGGAGAATAAGGTCCAGCGAAAATAAAGAGTGATACAAGTGTAATAGTTATATATATTGATAAATTAACGCCGTCATAAGATTGCTCCTTTATTGGATAATAATAGCATAAATCTCTTACTTGTCTGCTAACCTGCATACCCCCTTTACCAACCCCAGTCAAATTAGAAAAACGATAAAAACACGTCAGAACATTATTAAAGAGTTAACAGTTGAATTTCCCTCTATAAACCTCATAGATCTAAACTTCGGTAATGGAAACGAAACTTCGTTGGGATGCCTTAAAAAGAGCCTAGGACTTCTTTGTTCACTTTTTGTAAAAACCGAGCATAGAAGCCCTTTTTGGGTTTATCAGTATTTTCTCAGGCACTGCTTTTCAATGTTTAACTTTTTGCCTCCCTTTTGGATTCATCCATTTCTTTACCGCGTTCCATACATCCGCTAATGCTAAATTATAAACCTATAAATATTTACAGTTTGTCCGGAAAAATAAGTAACCTGTCCAAGCAATTAGCTTATTTTATTAATACTATATTTTGTAACTACTCGAAAATAACTTTGGCAGTGGTTAGTACGGTTCGATACTGCACTCCATTTCATTTTCGAAAAAAAATAGTTACAAGAAAGGATTGAGATTTCATGGGAAATTTCGGTAAAAATAATCCAATGCACAGCAACTGGGGTTCTGCATGTTCCGACAGCGACTGGGGTTTTGGGAGTGATTCAAGATTCGGTGATGATTCTAGATTTGATCGTCATTCAAAATTTAAAAAACCATGTAAGGTTTGTAAGTCTCACGACGATTCAGTTTGCGATTGCAATTTTAAAGCTCCGGCTCGCCAACTCGCTGCACCATTAAACAGCGACTGTGTCCTAGTCAATTCCGTTGTTGGCTCAAAAGCGGTACAAAAGGTTGCAGAAGCAACATTTCCTTTTACCGCGTTTACTCCAGCAATTCCAGCTGGTTCCACTATTGTTTCGGTATCTGTAGTACCGAATCTAGCTGGTGTTACACGTAACACGACAATCATAAGGGACAAAGTCGTTAACATCGGGCTTATTCCTGTAACGATTACGGTAACATTTTTGGCACCAGGATCAACAACTCCTGCAACAGCCACACTTACAACGAGTTTACCATTCCAGGAGCACACAGATTTTCCAGGTGCTTGCCCTGAGGATACAGTAATAGAACCCCCATTAGTATTAGAAGGGATCTTTGCTCAACCAGGCGTTCCAGTCATCGGCACAACGGGACTTGTTACTACCAATGCCATTTTAGTCAAGATTGTACTACGTACTACAATTACAGTTGTTCGACCAGTTATTGTAGATAAACACGGTGGTATTTGCGACGTAAATGAACGTCGTTGTGAAACTACAACTACTCCAACAACTAATACTCTTCCTGCTCCGTAAATGACGGTGTTGAGTAGTTTTTAATCTTGACTAGCAAAGCCCTCTCTAAATCGAGAAGGCTTTGCCTTTATTTATAGGATAGAAAGGAGTGACATTTCTATGTCTTATCACGAGGATTGTTGTAAGAAAAATCACTGCGATAATGAACATCACCACGATTGGTGGAAGAATGATTGCTGTGATGAGGACCATCACCACGATTGCTGGAAGAAAAAATGCTGTGATGAGGACCATCACCACGATTGCTGGAAGAAGAAAAGCTGCGATGAGGACCATCACCACGATTGTTGCAAGAAGAAAAGCTGCGATAATGAACATCACGATTGTTGTAAAAAGAAAAAACGCTGCGATAATGAGCATTGCGATTGTAAGAAGAAAAAACGCTGCGATAATGAGCATTGCGATTGTAAGAAGAAAAAACGCTGCGATAATGAACATCACGATTGCTGTAAGAAGAAAAAACGCTGCGATAATGAACATCACGATTGCTGTAAGAAGAAAAAACGCTGCGATAATGAACATCATGATTGTTGCAAGAAGAAAAAACACTGTGATAATGAACATCATGATTGTTGCAAGAAGAAAAAACACTGCGATAATGAACATCATGATTGTTGCAAGAAGAAAAAACGCTGCGATAATGAACATCATGATTGTTGCAAGAAGAAAAAACACTGCGATAATGAACATCATGATTGTTGCAAGAAGAAAAAACGCTGCGATAATGAACATCACGATTGTTGTAAGAAGAAAAAACGCTGCGATAATGAACATCATGATTGTTGTAAGAATAAACATGTTGACTTTGGCTGTAATTTGTCATGGAATTGGTAGTTTGTTAAATGGAAAGTACTTTGATACTGTAATTATCAAAGTACTTTTTTTAGTTCCAACAAGATGAGTCATGTCAACCTTACATGTATCGCGTACTCATTCTGTTCTCTTCTTTTATCACATTTTCTGAAAATACATACCCATCGTCAGTCTAATTCCGCTCTACCTGCTTCTTCAACTATACCCTTTACAAGAATAGTTTTTGAAAAAAAGTAATAATTTTACACATTTACACTGGAACATTTGTTCTACTTGTGTTATTCTTATAAAAACAAAAGAAAAGATCTAATCGCTGCAAACGATTTGATCCGTAATCATAATTAAAGGTCGGTTGTATCCGCGGGCCTAACACGGTTGTACCGCTGAGCCGAGCCATTTGCTAATCTTTAGGGTGCCTGTTATAAAGACAGCTCCGAACTTCAGCTAAGCACCCATTAGTTCTATATGAACTGATAGTTTTTTAACAAGTACAGCTATTAATCAATCATTACTCCCCATCCATCTGTTTGCCCACCATAAGGTATACTTAGTCCATCAAGTCGTTTTTGTATATCAATAATTTCTTCGTAATTTAAAAGCATTTTCATTAAACAATAACAAGTCCACTCTTCTGTTTCATCATCTTGTTCTAATTCACAAATAAGCCCGTCATCTTTGAATGATTTTAATACAGCTTCACCACTCTGTTTGTCTGGAACCGCAATAAAAAATTCTACATCTTGTGGCTCATTAAAATCAACACCTTGTTTATATAGCATTTTTAATACTTGCCCATCTTCATCGTTAGGGAACTTTTTAGGGATTAATTTCATTATCCATCATCTCCTTCCTTCTTAATCAGTGAATTAGTTCCTCCTAGTACTAGGGGAACATAAAAAGGCTGCCGCAGCAACCCATGATAGCAGAGTATAGTCTTAAACAAGGTTATTACCTATTCTCGGCAATCTTTTTCAGTGCCTTTGCACGAGAAACGATAAATGCTCTCATATATTTCTCTAAGAACAACTTATCAGCTAATACTCCAATTGGACCGAACGGTGACTTATATTGAAATGTATCCATCATTATAGTTCCGCCTGATTCTTCTATAAACTGATGTGTGTGTACGAAGGAATGGAAAGCACCCTTCACCATAATATCTACAAACTTATTTGGTTTTTCCATTAGTGTCACTTTGGCTTTCAGCCTTTGTTTAATACCAAAGTGAATGGCTTCCCAAGTAACAGTATCTCCCTCCTCTAATAGCCCTTCTGTCACACCATCAACAGCCATCTCCTTTGTGTTCGCTGTCGTTTTCGTATGGATATCCACACTCCTCGCTAGGTTAAAACATAATTCAACTGGGGCTTTAATAAATTGTTGATACTCTATAACAGGCATTTTTCAATCTCCTTATATAAGCACTTTCTATCCACCATTATAGCTCGTTAAAGCAAATTATACCTAGCTCTCATTCCCTTATCCTTTCCTGTTTGCTCCATAAGAAAAAGCTGCCATAAGACAGCTCTTCCGATAAATTCTTCGCCTGGTAAACTTACTTTTTCATAACGGGAATCCATATTTCACTTCTAAATGTTGGTGAGGTTATGTCTTTATTTTCGTTCCAAAGGATTTCCGGCCCTTCTCTTTGTTCATAGTTAGAGGATGGAAACCATTCGGAATAAATGCGTCCCCAAACATTTTGCAGTGTTTCAGGAAAGGGGCCGACTGCTTCAAATACCGCCCATGTAGACGCATCAACATTCAGCTGTTTTAAGTTATCTGGACATTCCCTCGTTGTAGCTGCGCCGATATAATGATCAAGCTCCCCTTTTTCCTCCAACCGGCCTTCGGAAAAGTTCGCGGATGCACTAAGCAGCCCTAATGGCTCGACATTCGATAGGTTTTTAAGTTCATTTATCGTTTTCTCGTCTAAACTTTTCCACATAGATGCAATCTCTGGATTGACCCCGTTAAAAATGATTGGAACCCTTTTTTTAATTCCAATTATGTGAAATGCCTCTTTTTCTTCAATTCGATAGTTCATTTCACTGCCTCCTTTAATGGATAATTGGAAGGACATCGGTGGATAGGCTTTAAGTGAATGGCCATTACTTCTCGCTTCTGATGGCGTGATGCCATGCAAATGCTGAAACGCCCTTGCAAACGAGTCTGGTGAACTGTACCCGTACTTTATCGCAATATCAATGACCTTTATGTTGCTATTTTTAAGCTCAAACGCTGCAAGTGTAAGTCGTCTTCGGCGGATATACTCGGATAGTGAAATACCGGCAAGGAAGGAAAACATCCTTTTAAAATGATATTCCGAGCAATAAGCGAGCCTTGCAACTTCTTTAAAGTCAATTTCGTTCGTAAGATTTTCTTCAATGAATTTAATGGCACCATTCATATTTTTGAGCGAATCCATTCAATGACCTCCCTTATATCAACAGAATAGCAGGAGTTGAAATGAAACATCCGACATTCTGTGCACGATTATGCAGGGTCTAATCCCTTTGTGTTAAAAGTACTTATTGTTGAAATGGGGTTTTACCGACTTTTTGCATAAATAGCTCTGGTTTATCAATCGGATTAAAACCAAATTTTTCATATAATGAATGTGCATCATTCGTTGCTAACATAAACCTGCGAACCTTTTTTAGTTCGGAATGGTCGGTGATAACATCCATTAACCATTTTGATAATCCTAATTTACGATAGTCAGGTAATATAAACACATCGCAAAGATACGCATGGGTTGCTAAATCGGTTATTACCCTTGCAAACCCAACTTGATCACAACCTTCATTTCCTATTTCACCCTTATAAACCCCAAAACATAAGGTCGTATTTTCAATTGACTTTATTACTGTTTCCTTTGGTATCCCCTTTGACCAGTAAGCTTCTTGATTCAAAAAATCATGTATTACATCTACATCTAAATACTTTTTATTTGCAGAAATCGAAAATCCTTTCCTATTCATTTTACACCCCCCTATACTTTCTTAATTTTCTGTAATTATATCAACTGATTTTATCTTGAACTATCCTGCGTTATTGAAATATTTAAAAACTGCCATACAAATAACTCACCCACCAGTTCGTTAAGTAAGGGATTCTTGGAAGAATTTTAATTACAACTAGTATATCTAAGTAATTCGGAACAAATATTAAACATGTTGCAAATTCAAAGGAGGTGGCTAAAATGAACGCAAAACGAGCAGAAGAAATTGCTTCTTCACCAAATATGGTTACTGTAACCTATAATGAGGAAAGTATCTACATTGAGCACGTGGATGAACAAAATGGAACAGCTACAATCCATCCCCTTGATGATCCAAATAAAAAACAAAGTGTTTCTGTAACCAGCCTGCAAGAACAGTAATTTCCTCGATTCATTAATAAACCTCCACTTCCGGGTGGTGGTTTATTGTTCGATTAAGTGCAAGCACCAGCTCTTGTATAACATGTATCCATCCAGAAGCGTAACAAAAAAAAGCCAACATCAATTGTTGACTTGAATCCCTAATACAGTTGTCAGCCTGCACTTTCAAAAACGAATTTTGATGGGCTAAGTAAGTTTTTATAATATTACTTATATATTTCATTTTCTATTATAATCACTTTTTCCCCATTCGCTGCTTTTCCTATTTGTTTCGTGTTTTCAACCAAGCGAAAAATATTATCGCAGCATTGTTTGGTGCCTATAATTAATAATGGCACACCTATGAAATCAATTTTTAATGCTCTTGATAAATATCCCCCTATAGACATGGCAATAGGGACAGTAGGGGATGTATTGGAGAATACTATTTTTTCGTTAAAGTGAAATTTCTCTTCCAGTAGTAAAGTCAATTCTTTTAATGCCGGAACAACAAGTTTCTCTCTTTTATGTCCCATTGTATAAACGGAATTGCCATCTTCATCGACCCCGCGAAAAATCAGCTTTCCAAATTCCTTTTTCGTTAATTTATTAAAATATTTTACATTTAATATTTCTTCCGAAGTTAGTTTTCCTTCCGATTGAGGTAATTGTTTTAAATGATAGGCGGCAGCCAAAGACGTGGTATGTGTACCCCCATAATCATTATAGATATAAATCATGAAATCATCCCTAATAGTTTTTTTAAAACTATTATGGTCATATACTCCATTTCCAATTCAGTTGGCTATTGTAGGCAGGGAATTATACCGAATTCATGATCTTGTTTCCTGTCCTGGATGATCAAGACCTAATAATAAAAGAATACCCCTATCAGTCCTGGATGATAAGGGAACTCTTTTATTGTTTTTATTATTTTTAAGCTGGATATGTATAGTAATAGGTTCTAAAAGCCTCCCAATCCTAGAGATGGGACAGAAAATTTTATTAGGTTATCATTGATTGTTTCTTGTTTAATCGGGGCAGGCAATACTGTATTCCTAACATCGGCGACCGTGTTAAGGTCAAAGGATTTTATTGCTTCCCCTTCTTGGTTCATGATTGAGAGAATTCCATCATTACTCGTTTTAAGATTAGGTTGATCACTGATTAAATGAGTATAGTATAAGTCTTCGTTCAGCGTGTAGGAATTAGAATAGTCCGCTGAATAAAGTTTGCTTTTTTTATCAATTTTGCCTGATTTAAAGTTTTCAAAGCCATAGTTGAATAAAAGCTTGGTATCAGAGTAGGCAACTTTGTCTGAAGGAGCTTTTAGAGTGACAGCAATCAAGTCCTGTTCTCCTCTAGTGGCAGTAGAAATCAGGGTGTAGCCGGATTGACTGACGAAACCGGTTTTCCCGCCGGTTATTCCCTTATAGGGCAGTTCGCCTTTTAACATTTTATGATGGGTAATCAGAGTTGTGTCCCAGGTTTCCACTTCCCATGGTAACTCCTTCTTCCCAAAATACTCACGGAACGTTTCATTTTTCATTGCATATTGGGTAATTTTCGCAAGGTCACTGGCTGTAGTTACATGGTCTTTGTCAAACAATCCATGGGGGTTCGTAAAATGAGTATCGGTGATGTTTACTTCTTTTCTTAAAAACTCATTCAAATCTTCCATGAACAATTCTTCACTGCCGGACATATGCTCGGCAATTGCGATGGCTGCATCATTTCCGGAGTTGATCAGCATGCCTGCAATTAATTCGGAAAGCTCTATTTCCTCACCAGGTTCAATAAATACCGAAGACCCGTCTGCTTTCGCTGCTTTCTTGCTAACAGTCACTAGTTCGTTCTTATCCCCGTGTTCTATAGCATATATCGCCGTGGCAACTTTCGTTAGACTGGCTGGATACATACGTTTATCCATGTTTTTTCCGTATAATACTTTTCCACTTTTCGCGTCAATAATGATCCCGGCTTCACTATTGAGAGGTAAGTCAGATTCTGCACTTACCTTCGTAGAGGCGAAAGGGATTAAAGCTAAAATGAAGATGATGAAAAACTTTTTCATATGCCGCTCCTTTGATGATAGTTAAATCTTATATAGTCATAATAAAATAAATCTGAATGTTTAAAGTTGTTTTATTGAAAGTGAAATACAAAAGTAATTACCCCTTAATAATTTTGGAAACATTTCGGGTAATCACCTTCATTTTCTTTCCTGAAATAACTTTAAAAGGCTTGTAACCCTTTTAGTGGAGCCTCCATTTAATCTCCATTAAATAGATTTTTTTGTAGCTCACTAAATATCTGGCAATTAAATTTCAAGAAAAAAACCCTTCAAACGGAAGGGATCTGGCTGTAGATAAACTCTAAGAAAAGCGAGTTTGACTGCAGTTTTTTCTTTTAAAAAACGTTCCAGATGATTTCAGAAATCCGCTCCCTTTCCGTCGACTGTCTGCCAAGCCGCATCAAAGCAAGCGGCTGCGGTGTCTCGGCTAGCCAATAATTCGGCAGGAGTCTCGCAAATTTCTTCCATCCATTAAGGAGTACAGGAAAAAAACATGAAGGATAAACTAGTCTTAAACATGGTTCGAGATGAGACCGGCCTGCAGTTTTTTCTTTTAAAAATTCCAGTTGATTTCAGAAATCCGCTCCCTTTCCGCCGACTGTCTGCCAAGCCTCCTCGACGCAAGCGTCTGTGGGGTCTCGGCTAGCCAGTTATTCGGCAGGAGTGTCGCAAATTTCTTCCATCCATTTAAGGAGTACAGGAAAAAACATGAAGGATAAACTAGTCTTAAACATGGTTCGAGATGAGACCGGCCTGCAGTTTTTTCTTTTAAAAACAATGTTGATTGGAACGTAAGGTACGAGACTCCTGCGGGAAAAGCGTGGCATGGGAGACCCCGCAGGCGCGCCGAGGAGGCTCCCGCCCGCCCGCGGAAAGCGAGTGCCTGGAGTGGAAATCAACGTTCCCATTTTACAAACCCACAAAAAAATGTTGGCAAACAAATATTATCTAGTTTGTAGACAATAGGGTTCTATCTAAATAAAACAAAGTTGATTGGAACGGAAGGTGCGAGACTCCTGCGGGAAAAGCGCGTCGAGAGGAGACCCCGCAGGCGCAAAAGCGCCGAGGAGGCTCCCGGACCGCCCGCGGAAAGCGAGTACCCTACGTTCCAATCGACGTTCCATGTTTAATAAACCTAAATGAAAATTGAGACTAACTTGTTCTTCATCGAGTTTGTCTACAGCCTGAGCCCTTCAAACAAATGGGCTAGTTACTTTAAAGGTGTTAAAATTCTGTTATGTTTTCATTTTCATTCCTATTAACGCACATTCCACTTTTACTATCGGTTTTCTTGATAATATAAATATTATGGTTACAGGTATGACTAATAAAACATAGTATTGGCCACTTTCTTTGATCCAATCATAAATAAATGAGTTGTAAACATATTCCAGGAAAAACATATGAAAAAGATAAATACCTAATGTAATGGATCCTATTTCAGTAAAAAACGTTTGTTTTTTAGGAACTATACATAAAAAACAGTAAGTTGCTGCTCCCATAATTAAATATACGAGTAACTTATATATAAAGCCGAGGGCAACGGAGCCTTCCATTAATTCCTGATAACCTAAGCGGCCATAAAACCATTCCCTCCAAGTCATTTCCCCATAGAAATAAATACCGATAAAGATTAACCCTAGTACAGCCCAGCCGATAAGGGCATTACTTTTCTTTTTAACCCATTCAAAATGGTTTTTTTCTAAAAAATGTCCAATTAAAAAGAAAGGAAAGAAAAAGAAGGTTCTCGACAAGCTTAACCATTCATTCACTTCACCAAAGTAACCGATAATTAGAGAGACAATGATTGAAAGGGCGATTCCATATTTCCTGGAGGAAAATATAAACAATAATATATTCCAGCAGAATAAGCTTATTAAGAACCATAAAGCCCATCTTGGAGTCAATATTGTGAAGTCTATTGGTTCATCAAATACCTTCTGATAATAGAAGGTATATATCACCTGGAATATTACATAGGGAATTAATATTTTCTTAATGAGCCCCCAGAAGTCCTTTTTACTTTTTATCTTTCTGGAAAAATAACCGGATACTAAAATAAAAGCTGGCATATGGAATGAAAAAATGAACAGATAAATAGTTAAAATCCATTGGTTTTCTTCCACCATTCTAGCTAATGTGTGCCCCAAAACAACTAGTACGATTAAGACAGCTTTCGCATTATCAAAATATGGATCACGTTTCATGAAATCTTACCCCCTATAAAGAAACTGCCAATTATATTTTCTAATCCTCATTTATGGTTTGAATGAAAAAGCCGGCGTTCCTCTACTATAGGATTGCCGGCTTGGAACTTCATTGGAGTATCTACCATATCACAGCTTGTTTACAGTTTAGTTAATGGAAAATAACAGTTTGATAACAGTCAAAAAACTGCCTATATCATGGGTCCACCCGCCAATTGGCTTACGGCGCTTACGTACCTGTTAGTGACTTGCCGGAACGACAATCCCTTCCATCATCAAAACTCCAGGCAGTTCCAGACGTTTTCGCCTTTTCAAAACGGGTAGTGTATTATATAAGCACGAGTATGATAACGTCTCTCTATAGGAGGAATGTTCATGAATCCGGTCATTTTGTTTGATGGTGAATGCAACTTTTGCGATTCGAGTGTCCAGTTCATTATCAAGCGGGATCCGCAGGGGCTTTTTCATTACGCTTCGCTTCAAAGTGAGGCAGGACAAGAAATGCTGAAGAAGTATGATGTTCCTGCAGATATAGATAGTATGGTGCTGATCGAAAAGGATAAGGCCTACTATAAATCGTCTGCAGCCTTGAGGATTTGCCGCCGCTTACAAGGGGCATGGAAATTGCTTTACGGTTTCATCATCGTCCCAAGCTTCATCCGGAACTTCGTTTATGATTTCATTGCCAGGAACCGTTACAAATGGTTCGGAAAGAAAGAAGAAAGCTGTATGCTGCCGTCGCCAAGTGTTCGAAAGCGGTTTTTATAAGAAAATGTAGTGGTTGGATTGGAATTGGACCTCAACAAAAAAGAGGACGAACAGCGATTTTGGCTTTTCGTCCTTTTCATTGCGTGAATGTGGAGTATCTCCATAGATGATTGGCCGTAGGGTGCGCCATCATTTCGAGCCCTTTGTTTTCCGCTAGGTGCAGTGGTTTCCAGTTTTGGTCATCTGCCTCCTTTAGGTAGACTTCGTGATGCGGGGCCTGATCATGATAGCCGGCGATATTGATTTCGCCATTTCGGTAAAAGGTCCCGATCACTTTATAATCCACGGCAGGTGAAATGATGATTGGGTTGCCTACAGAGTGTGTCAGCTGGATTGTCGTTTTCTCATGATTGGATAATACGCGCTTCACTATAACACCTTCATCCGAGGCCACTCCCTCCTCAAGGAAATCCCCATCATGGTTGTAGGCCTCACTTTTCCCGACCGCTTTGGAAAATTCAATTTCGGCTTCCCTTTCCTTTTCGTGAATGTACACATCGACCCTGGTCCGGAAACGGGATGATTCAGGATCAAACCCGCGGTTGTCTCCTTTAAAATAGGGAACCTTTGAGGCCAGATTGGGGTTTTTCAGCCACTCTTCCGGTAAAAAAGTGGAATAGCGCAGCTGCCAATTTCTTTTCCTTTTACCTTCCACATCGTTTTCAACTGACTGCAAAAGCTGTTTTACAGGTCCTATCTTTTTGGTATTCGTTATTTCCTCGATCGCCGCCTTTGCTTGGGATGAACCTTTTTTTACGGCTCCGACAATACTTGCTACAAGGGATTTCACGGCATAGGATTCCTGCTCTGAACGCGGTAGGGGCCGCTTCGCTTTAATGGTATATGTGTATTCCTGATCTTCACTAATACTCCGATCATTGAAGGAACATCCACTCACTTTCCCAATATCCACGCCGTTTCGATAAATCGTATATTCTTTTATTCCCTTGATGGGCTCCCATTCCAGGCTGGCTTGGCCTTTTGCGACAATTGTGGTGAATACCAAATCCAAAAGGATATTATCCTCTTTTTTATTTTCGGCGGTCGTTGATGTCTGTATTTTCATCCTGTTCACTGCCTGTTCTTTTTCATTCAAGCTATCTATCGTGTACGTATAAATGGTTCCTGGAGCCAGGCCCCGATCCTCCATCTTTGGCTCCGAGCCGCTGTAAATCAGCTCTCGCCCCCTGAATACCCGATAGTAACCACCTTCATCAGGCCAAATAAGCTTTATCGAATCTTCTTTCCGTTCGATCTTGCACATCAATGAAGCCGTTTTGAATACCGCTTGATGCTTCCTCTTATTGGAAACCAGATAAGCGATTCCCGCAAGACCAAGAGCAAGCAATGAATGCCGTGCAGTGAATGTAACTCCGCCTACTTTTAAACGGGGAAATGAATAATGGGCAATCAACTTCTTCATCACCTCTTCTTTTATAGGTGTTATTCTTTACCCACTTTAATCCCTGAGCACACTTTGCGATGTGCTGTGCTGGCATAAAAAAACCGAGGGAATGTTTACTCCCTCGGTCATGTATAAGTTTCACTGGGTTTATATTTTAACGGCGGCTTTTTTCCCCGCCTTTGCGTCCTGCTTCTTCACGGCTCATTTTTCCATCATCGGAGTCATCACGTTGATTGGCCCGTGCCTCTCCGCCCTTTTCGCCGATTTCCTGATAGAATTCCTTGCCATGGCTGTCGGATGTCGCTTCTCCGCCTTTTTTACCAATCTCTTGATAGAATTTCTTATCATGATTTTCGGATGTCGCTTCTCCGCCTTTTTGGCCAATCTCTTGATAGAATTCCTTATCATGATTTTCAGATGTCACTTCTCCGCCTTTTTGGCCAATCTCTTGATAGAATTCCTTATCATGATTTTCGGAAGTGGCCTCTCCGCCTTTTTGGCCAATCTCTTGATAGAATTCCTTATCATGATTTTTCGCTGTTGTTTCTCCACCTTTACGTCCTGCTTCTTCGCGACTCATTTTCTCATTGTTGTTAGCCATTAAAAATTCCTCCTTATTATTTGGATTTTCCATGTACTAGCTACATATGTCATGTACGCGCTTGAACAGCCATAAAACTAGATTCAGCTAAAAACTTCAGATCGTTTTTTTTAGCGGCGGCTTTTTTCCCCGCCATTAAGTCCTGCTTTTTCCTGCTCATTTTTCAATCATCGGAATCACGTTGATCGGCTCTAGCCTCTCCGCCTTTTTTGCCGATTTCCTGATAGAATTCCTTATCATGATTTTCGGAAGTGGCCTCTCCGCCTTTTTGACCAATCTCTTGGAAAAATTCCTTATCATGATTTTTTGCTGTAGCTTCCCCGCCTTTGCGGCCAGCTTCTTCCCTGCTCATTTTTTCATTGTTGTTAGTCATTAAAACTCCTCCTTATTATTTGGATTTTTGATGAACTAGCTACAGTTTTATGTATACCCGATAGTTTTGATATAAAACTAGAATCTATTAAAACTTTTCCATTTAAAAGGAAAAACCTCATGGATGCTATCACCCATGAGGCTCCCCGCTTATCCTTAACCTGACTTCGGAATCCCTTCTCGCAGGCGTTCTGGCAACTCCACAAGGGTTTCATTCAAAGTATCCAATTTCGTTTCAATCCTATGAAGCAAATAAAGGGTAACAATGATCGGGAACCCAATATCACTGACAAACGGCAGGATTTGATCCACTTTTTTTCACCTCTCTTTCAGGGTGACCAACAAGACCCGTTCGTTAGATGAGTTCCACTTCCTCGACATTCCGCTCGACAAGGCGTGCCGCTTTCAAATCGACGAAATCTCCTGAAGATGTAACGAACACGTTCCCCGCAATGATTTTTTCCATTGCCAGTTTAACCGTATTCACTTCGACCGGCTCCTTCGGATTATCAACGGAAATCGTCGATGACTTTCCTTCCTCCGTAACGAAAATCAATTCCAGTACTTTAGCCATTTCAAATCACCTCCCCCGCTTCCGGCCTCTTTCCAATACCGTTTAGCCAATCAATGAATACATATCCACCCGGGTCACTTCACCCATTGGATAATTCTGCACACTTGTGATTGCAACAGCCGTCGAAAACAACTGATCCGCCGTCGCCTCGACCTTGATGTTCGAAAAGGTCCTCCGCTTGAAAACGAGAGCCCCTTTTTCATTTAACCCCGTCTCAAAATCGATCCGCAACGTACTTGAAACTGGAATCTGGTTTGCCATGCCACTCACCCCCTTTCACACTCTATATAAACTTTTACAGGATGAAAGTAGCATGATCTTGAAATTTTGCAGGGAAATAGCAAAAAAGCTCCCCATCATTTGGGCAGCTCTAAAATCAGGAGATCCTTTTAATTATCTACTGTCATCATCATTTGTCTTCTTCTCTCACTAATAAATCCTTCTCAATCATGAGCGGTTTTTCTACAAAATTAATTCTTCTCATTATTTGTTGTATGACTCTCGGAAAAAAGTAAGCTCCAAAGAAAGCACAAATAAAAGCCTGTGACCAAGTTTTTAACCATGCAGATAAGAATAGATGATCATACCCCCTATTTATTGAGACTAATATGAATGAAATAAAAAAGGACATACAAAAAGCCATTAAACATGCATAAATAATATTTCTGTATTTTACGTTAATCTTCATTATTTTTCTGCTTCAACTCCATGAATTAATTTTAGATTCCTTGATATTTCCTAACTATATTTTATTTCTTCCATTTACATTAGTAAAACCAATTTTTATAATAGATCTATTAGAATCACTAATGCAAAGGGGTTAGTGCGGTTGAATTCGTATTATGCTTTTATCAAAACCATAGAAACAGGCAGTTTTACAAAAGCGGCAGAAGAACTTGGCTATACGCAGTCCGCCATTAGCCAAATGGTGCATTCATTAGAGGAAGAGCTTTCCACCACTCTTATATTACGTTCTCGAAAGGGTATTACACTGACACCAGATGGCGAGGAATTTTTGCCATATATCAGGAAGATTTGCAATTCACATAGGGAACTGACTGAAAAGCATAAAGAGATGGAGGGACTGCAAAGCGGCCTTATTCGAATTGGCACCTTTTCCAGTGTTACATGTCATTGGCTACCGGGATTGATCAAGGATTTTAAGGAACTTTACCCAACGGTTCATTTCGAATTACATCAAGGAAATTATACGGAAATCTCAAACTGGATTAAAGAAGGCAGCGTAGACTTTGGCTTTGTGAATTCAAATGTTTCGGATTTAACTACGATTCCCTTGCAAAAAGATGAAATGGTGGCTGTAATGCCAGTAAATCACCCTTTAGCATCATCCACAGTAGTCTCCTTGAAGGAATTGCTAAAAGATCCTTATATTCTGTTGGATGAGGGAGTGATACATGAACCATTAATCATTTTTAAACAATACAATTTTGAACCTGATACACAATTCCGGGTATATGATCCTTATGCGATTATGTCCATGATTGAACAAGGGCTTGGCATTTCGATTTTACCGAAACTGCTCTTACATAAATGTCCCTATAATATTGTAACGAAAAGCATCTCTCCTTCAATTATCCGAACCATTACTTTGGCATATAAGGATAAAAGGGTATTGCCAATAGCCAGCAGGTATTTTATTGACTTTATCATTGAAAGGTATAGGGAAATCTAACGTTATTGCTTTATCTTATTTTCCCTTTACATTCTTTTTTTATAACGGACATTCCTGTTGCGAAGTTAAATTGCAGTTGCCTTTAAATGGCATGTCATGTTCGGCCTTTCTGGGAAATAATAATCTCGAAAGGAAGTGGATGTTGATGTCATTAGAATGGTTTGACAGAGTAAGCGGGGAATTGCAGGATCATCTTAAATCAATTTGTGAGAAATACGATCGCAATGGCAGTATGATCGTGGAGCGCGGGTCTAAGCATCCACGCATCGAGTTTTATACAGAGCTGGAAGACGATGAGCGGGATTATTTTTCCTCGCTGTTTTTTGATCCGTATAATGAAGAATTTTATATGGAATCGTTCGATCCGGATTTAGGGCAGATCAGCAAGGTCATCCTTTCGGATATTGAAGATATCATCGATGCTGTCCATGAGAGCTTCCATAAATATTTAGAAGAAGATGAGGATGATGATGATTACGATTATGCATATGAAATGGATATGGATGATGAAAATGATGATTTGTATGATCCTGACGGAGAAAATTCCGATATATACGAAATCGATGTAGATTGGGAAACGCCTGAAGTGACTGCCTATATCCAGGATAATGAAGTGGAGGTCACCTATCAGTTCGGTATCGTTCAGGAGACGGGTGATGGTGTGCTGAAACGGATCAATCGGATTCGGACAGCGGATGATGACCTGATAAAAGATGAAACGAATTTCATTTTCAGCAAGGAAGAAGCAAGCACGATCATCGCCATGATAGCCAGTCATATGGATTCACTTAGTGAAATGGAATAAAACCAACAAAACCTTGTCCATGATCATCATGGACAAGGTTTCATCATATAATAATCAGTTCATATACCTCTGATAATTGCGTGACCCGTTCCGAATCACTCGCTTCCTTTGCATGCTTGATTTCCTGAGGAAGAATATGGTTAAGGAGACTGGCCTCTTTACCGGATAGCTTATTGACGAGTTCTTTTTCCGAATGAAAGTGTCCGCTTTTGATTTTATTATATATTTCCTGCGCTTCAGGATATTGGTCCGTATAGTTAGACAATATCTCACGTAAGTAACCAATCGTACGATCCATCAAACCATCCCTCTCGAATGTTAGATTTTTGCTTACATGCTATACCTTCCCCCATTTTTTGATGATAAATTCCTAAAAAAAAAGATATCCAAGTCAATGGATACCCAATTAGTCTTCATCCCAAAACAAATCATCCAATGTACGGGATAATGCTTTACAAATCCCGACACATAAACTTAATGAGGGATTATACTTTCCGGATTCAATCAATCCTATCGTTTGCCTGGAAACGCCGACAATCTTGGCCAGTTCTTCTTGTGACAAGTCCTTTTCTACTCTCGCAAGCTTCAGTTTTATATTCTTCAAGGGACAGCACCTACTATTTCTTATTATCTTAGCTATTTTTCATTCCGATTTTCTTCGCCAGCAAGTATATACCGCCAAAAAACAGAAGTAAAATCGGCAAATAGATCATGACGGATACAAACGATACCAATACAAAATACCATACGCCCTGGGAACTGCTATCGGCATAGGATACAGCACTATTCACGCCCATGAATATAGCGATGATAAGTGCTAAAGCAACCGTCCCAAGAATCGTCTTCTTGCTCATTGTTGTTTTGCTGTTGCGGTCATGCATCTCCACCTCATCCCAGAATACACCTAAGAAAATGGAACGAGCTAAGTAATACAGCCCCCCACCAACAAGGATCGCGAACTCCAGATATAACTCCCCGCTGCCTGCACCATATTTATATAGTTTGAAAAGTGCACTCGCCAGGCAAATGACCAAGATGACATAATACATTTCTTTATAAATTTTATTTCTTACATTCTCAATCCGCTCATCCGTGATCTTTTTCGTTCGTTTAAATAGATTCATCTTTAATCGACCTCCATTTAATTCCATCGCTTACCCTTATTATATGATTCATTTTACTTTTTGCAACATATATATTACATTTTATAATTTATAAATTGCAATATGTATAAAAAAAGGTACCCACACATCGAGTCGGGATACCTCGCTAGCCTTATTTAGGGTTTTACTCGTATATCTCCATTTTCGGAGATATATCGGCAGTTTTCGTTGATATATCTCTTTATTCGGAGATAATCTTGCAAGTAACGTCGATATCTCTCCATTTTCGGAGATAAACCTGCAGTTTTCGTTGATATATCTCTTTATTCGGAGATAATCTTGCAAGTAACGTCGATATTTCTCCATTTTCGGAGATAAACCTGCAATTTTCGGAGATATATCTCTTTATTCGGAGATAAACCTGCAGATTTCGTTGATATATCTCTTTATTCGGAGATAATCTTGCAAGTAACGTCGATATTTCTCCATTTTCGGAGATAAACCTGTAGTTTTCGTCGATATTTCTCCATTTTCTTAGATAAAGCTGTAGTTTTCGTCGTATATCTCCATTTCAGAGCTAAACCTGTTGTTTTCGTCGATATTTCTCCATTTTCTTAGATAAATCTGTAGTTTTCGTCGTATATCTCCATTTCAGAGCTAAACCTGTTGTTTTCGTCGATATCGTAAATTCACCATTTTATATAATGCCAAACCAGGTATAGAGGGCAATGATGACAAATACAGCCAATGATTTTATGATGGTGATCATGAATATGCTGCCATATGATTGCCTATGCGTTAACCCTGTGACGGCAAGCAGGGTGATGACAGCTCCGTTATGCGGAAGTGTATCCATGCCGCCTGATGCCATCGCGACTACACGGTGCATCACTTCAGGTGAGATATTGGCCGCGGCGATTGCTTGATTGTATTTATCAGCCATTGCGCTTAATGCAATTCCCATTCCCCCGGAGGCCGACCCTGTTATGCCTGCAAGTGCACTAGTGGTGACAGCACCGTTTACAAGCGGATTCGAGAACACACCGGATATTCCATCACTGATTTTCGCAAAACCTGGAAGGGCTGCGATGACTCCGCCGAATCCATATTCCGAACCAGTGTTCATGACAGCAAGCAGTGAGCCGCCAATGCTGTTGTTCAGTCCTTCTTTCATGTTTTTCGTCACTCGTTTCCAATCATAGGCAAGGGCTGTGATGATCCCGACGATCAGTGCAATCTCCACCGACCAGATTGCCGCATTGGCCGCTACATCAACAGAATAATCTTCTAATCCCATTGCGGAAAAATCAAATCCATCCGGATACCATTTCGGTATGGCTTTAGACAGATAATTATTCATGATGGCAACCAACCCAAGCGGAACGAATGCTAAAATCTGCCGTAATCCAGATTGGTTTGAATGTAAATCAGGGACGTGCTCCCCTTTTTCCTGTTCAGGACCAGCGGCATTTTCCTCTGCAAACCCATAATATCCTTCTCCCGCTTTTTTGGCTCGTCTCTTTCTGCTTTCCAAGTACGCCAATCCGACCGATAAGACAAAAATGGCCCCTATGATTCCAAGGATCGGAGCTGCATAAATATTTGTACCAAAGAAGGACGTTGGAATAACATTTTGAATTTGCGGAGTTCCCGGCAATGCATCCATCGTGAACGTGAATGCCCCAAGTGCGATGGTGGCCGGCATAAGCCTTTTAGGTATGTCGGCTTGCTTGAACAATTGAACGGCAAAAGGATAAATGGCGAAAACCGCAACAAATAAACTTACGCCGCTATAGGTTAATATCGCACCCAAAAGGACGATCGTCAGCATCGCCTGTTTGGCACCGATCAAGCGGACGATCGTTTTGGCAATCGATTCGGCGATTCCCGACATTTCAATGATTTTTCCGAAAATGGCCCCTAATAAAAAGACGGGAAAATAGTTTTTGATGAAAATGACCATCTTTTCCATGAATACGCCGGAATAGAACGGCAAAACATTACCCGGGTCAATGAAGAAAACCGGTAAAAGTGCAAAGATAGGTGCAAATAAAATGACAGAATAACCGCGGTAGGCTGCAAACATCAATAGCCCCAGCGCCAGCAATATTATCATTAAGTCCATGAAGATCCCCCCTAAACATTTATTCCAAGTTTGAATAATTTCCCCAAACCGGTCAAAAATACGCCAAAAGTGAACCTCTCTGCCAGATTAAAATTGTCAGATAGGTTCACCTTTATTTTTCTTATAAATAGGTATTATTGAGCTGTATAGCCGCCGTCAATGACAACAGCTTGACCTGTTACACTTTTCGCTTTATCGCTTGCCAGGAACAATGCATAATCAGCGATTTCACTAACATCCAATAAACGTTTTTGAGGCACTAATGGAAGAAGGACTTCTGCCAATACATCTTCAATCGGAACATTACGTGTTTTCGCCAGATCTGCCATTTGTCCGCGAACAAGCGGAGTATCGACATATCCAGGGCATAAAGCATTAACCGTAATGCCGTGCTCTGCACCTTCTAATGCAGCAACTTTCGTTAAACCGATCACTCCGTGTTTTGCACTGTTGTAAGCCGCTTTACCAGCGAATCCGATAACACCGTTAATGGAAGAAACGTTAATGATGCGGCCGAAACCTTGTTCTTTCATGATCGGGAATACGGCTTTCGTTAGAATGAACGGCGCTGTCAGCATGATTTTTATCATCAATTCGTATTTAGCTGTCGGGAAATCTTCGATTGGCGATACATGCTGCAGCCCGGCATTGTTAATCACGATGTCAACCGAACCGTATGTTTCTTTAGCTTCCTTCACCATATTTACGATATCTTCTTCTTTTGTAACATCTGCTTTGATTCCAATTGAATCGAAACCAAGTTTTTTCAATGATTCCGCAGCATCTTTCACCGATTCTTCATTAATGTCGGAAAGAACCACTTTAGCTCCACTTTCAGCGAAATGCTTACCAATTTCAAATCCAATCCCGCGAGCAGAACCTGTAATAATAACGACTTTATTTTCAACCATTATGAATTCCTCCTAGAGTTAGACTAATTATTGTATCGATATTTATTAAACGATACCGATGGCACCCATTATGATGCCGACGATCATGGCAATGGTCGGGATGATGAACGCAACCACGAATACATCTTTATATGTTTCTTTATGAGTCAATCCTGTAACCGCCAATAGGGTCAATAGAGCACCATTATTAGGGAAAATCGATGCACCTGAAGCGACTGCCGCCATTCTGTGGAATACATCCGGGCTGATTCCCGTCGATTGTGACAAGCTGTAAAAAGTATCGCCAAGTGCATTTAGTGCAATACCCATACCGCCTGAAGCGGAACCCGTGATGATGGCCATGATTTGTACGGCAAGAGATTCAGCAACGAGCGGATTGCTCGAAATATTAAGCAGCCAAGAAGTGATGTTATCGAATGCAGGTATAACCGCAATGACAGCCCCGAATCCAACAGCGGCACTAGTATTCAGGATGGCCATCACTGACCCTTTCGCTCCCTCATTAACAGAGAAAATGAACTTTTTGTAATCCTTGATATTGATGAACATAATGCTCAGAACCCCTAATAATAAAGCATAAATGGGTTCCAATTTCACAACGTTAAGCAATAGCACAACAATAAGAAGCGGAACTAAAGACAATAACCAATTCGGTACTTTTTCATCTTGCTCAGAACCGGTAACTGAATCATCCGCCTCGATGAATCCTTCTCCTTTAGCAGAAAGAGATCTTTCTCTGTAGGATAACCAGAAATACCCGCCAACTGCCATTATCAATGAAGTGACGATTCCGATGATCATGCCTGAAGTAGGCGTTGTATGGAAATACTCCATCGGTATCAGGTTTTGGATTTGCGGTGTACCCGGTATGGCCGTCATCGTGAAGGTGAATGCCCCAAGTGCAAAAGTCGGAACAAGCAGCCTTCTCGTTACGTTTGCTTCTTTAAACAACGCAAGCGCGATCGGATAAACGGCAAACACGACCACAAATAAACTGACTCCGCCATATGTCAATAAAGCGGAAGCGATCAGTACCCCAAGAATCGCCCTCTTTTTACCAATGATTTGCGTTACTTTCTTGGCAACGGATTTCGCTGCACCCGTTTCTTCCATCAGCTTTCCGAAAATCGCTCCCAGCAGGAAGATTGGGAACCACTTCTGAACGAATCCGACCAATCCGGTCATATACGTTCCGGTATACGTATCAAATACATCCAAGCCGCTCATCAATGCTACGACTCCAGCCACCAGCGGGGCCACCCAAATGATGGACCATCCCAAATAGGCTAAAGCCATCAGCAATACTAAGCCTACAATTATACTTAACACTCGAAATCACCTCTTTCCAAGGTGATGTAAATCGTTTTGCTTTCCATCATGCTTCCCCCTTGATGTGTAAATCCCTTATGCTGCAGACTCCAAAATCCTTGCCTTACAGCTTCAACCCTAAAAGATACCCTCTTTTTTGTTATCTTAAAATAACTTCATAAACCTACCTTGTCCGCATTTCCGAGAAGGGTGAATAAGCTGATTGATAGGATGGAAATATATTCATTAACATAAAACATCATAAATACAGCTCATACTAAAGCCCTTTCTCCTTATACTTCTGCAGTAAAGAATATTTTAAAAAAATAGGGTGATATATACTTGATTTTTTATCCTCATATAGTTTACATCCACTTTATTTATAAGTAAAATGAATAAAAAGAATACATTCTATTCAAACCGCGAATAAACAGGAGACAGATATGGAATTACGAGATTTAAAATCATTCATGGAAGTGGCCCTCCATAAAAGCTTTACGAATGCCGCCGCGAATTCTTATTTAACACAGCCTTCCTTAAGTAAAGCCGTCAAAAAACTCGAAGAAGAGCTGAATGTGGAACTCTTCGACCGCTCGACGAGACACCTGCGCCTGACCGATGCCGGACAAATCGTGTATCAGCAAGGCCAAAAAGCCTTTGCGGCATTATCCGAATTGAACGTACTCCTGGATGACCTCAGGGACGTTACAACAGGCGTTGTGAAAATCGGCATCCCACCGCTGATCGGCACTCTGTTTTTCCCAGAAATTGCCCGCAGCTTTCAAGAACGTTATCCGAAGGTTTCCCTCGAGCTGGTCGAGCTTGGCGCAAAGCTGATCGGCAAGCTTGTCGAAGAAGGCGAAATCGACCTCGGGATCGTCGTATTGCCTGCCAGTGAAGCTAATTTCAATATTTACAGTTTCATCGAGGACGAATTCGTTTTATTTCTTCATGAAGAGCACAGACTTGCCCGCCATTCAGCCGTCACCTTAACTGAATTGAAAGACGAGAAATTCATCCTTTTTTCGGAAGACTTCACTTTACATGATTACATTATCCAGGCATGTGAAAAAGACGGATTCACCCCTGACATCTCATACCAAAGCTCACAATGGGACTTGATCATCGAACTCGTTTCATCCAAACTGGGCATCACACTCCTGCCCAGATCGATTTATCAAAAGCAAACCAACGAAAATGTTAAAATCATCCCGTTAAAAAACTCCAACCTCCACTGGAAGCTCGGAGTCATCACCAAAAAAGATGCCTACCATTCCTTCGCCTTAAAAGAATTATTGAAGATGCTGAATGAGGGAGTCAGCTTGTAAATTGGACATTAAAGCAACAAAAAAAACGCTGCTACTTCCAAAAGGAAGAACAGCGTTTTTTTGTTTATGGTTAAATAAATCACTGGAGGTTGCTTAACCATTACTCTTCATTAAGATGATAGCAAAGTTGGACAACTCCAGAGGAAAAGCTTTTTGTATTAACCAGTGTTAGGTTCAATCTTTCCTTTATGTCTATAAACAAAGGTTTTCCTTCCCCTAAAATAACCGGGTGAACAGATAACCTGAATTCATCAACCAGCCCCAATCTTATAAAAGATGTAATAAGACTTGACCCTCCATAAAGCCAGATGTCTTTACCAGGCGTATTCTTTATTTTATTTACTTCTTCAACAATATCATCATTTATGATCGTTACGTTATTATCAGTGCTTTTTTTCATTTTAGAAAACATGAATTTTTCTTTGCCATGAACAATATTCCACATTTCTTTTTCAGTATCGGATACCTCATTTTCTGGCGTATATTGCCCCCATAAATCATAGCTTTTTCTTCCATAAAAAATAGTATCAATTTGATTCAAGAAATCAATGAACCCCATTTCAGAGTCCATAATGCACCAGTCGATTTCTCCTTTCGGCCCTTCAATAAATCCATCTAATGTAACTGCTAAATCTAAAATTATTCTTCTTGGTCTTTCGTTAATGGTCATTCTTTAATCTCCTTTTGCCGTGTATCAGCAAAGCCAAAGGCTTCGCGGCATTATCCGAATGAACGTACTCTTGATTGCCTCAGAGAATCCCCCATGAAGCTTACTGCTTTTCAACATTTCATCAGAAGTTACTTCAGTTACGTTAGTTTTATCTTACAGCTTCTATCATAGTATTAAAAGATTGTATCAAAAACTAAGGAGACTTGCGATGAAAGCAATGGTATGCACGAATACGGTTCACCCGATGTACTGGAACTCAAAGAGGTAGTAAAGCCAACCCCAAAGGAAAACGAAATACTGGTAAAGGTTCACGCGGCAACAGTGGCTTCTGGGGACGTAAGAGTCAGGAGTTTCAATAGCCCTTTCTTATTATGGCTGCCGATGCGAATCTTCCTGGGCCTTAGAAAACCGCGAAAACCGATACTCGGAGTGGAGTTGTCCGGGGAGATAGAAGGCACGGGGAGAAATGTGACAAAATTCAAAAAAGGCGACCAGATTTTTGCCATGACTGGAATGAATTTCGGGGCCCATGCCGAATACACATGCTTACCTGAAGACGGCCCAATCGCAATGAAGCCTGCCAATATGACCTATGAAGAAGCTGCCTCCGTTTCTTTTGGCGGAACGACAGCTCTGCATTTTTTCAGAAAAGCCAATATCCAGGACGGACAAAAAGTCCTCATCTATGGCGCATCCGGTTCGGTGGGCACTTCCGCGGTACAGCTGGCCAAATACTTTGGAACAGAAGTTACCGGAGTATGCAGTGCCGCTAATTTTGAATTGGTGAAATCATTGGGAGCCGATAAAGTAATTGATTATACGGAAGAGGATTTTACGGAAAGACAAGAGCGATATGATATCATCTTTGATGCAGTCGGGAAAAGTTCGAAAGCCACATGCAAAAAAGCACTGACCCTGAACGGGCGATATGTCTCAGTTGAAGGACAGGGCATAGCAAAGGAACGTACGGAAGATTTACTATTTCTCAAAGAGCTCATCGAAACTGGAAAATTAAAATCGGTCATTGATAAACGCTACGCGCTGGAACAGATTCCCGAAGCTCATCGATACGTAGAGCTAGGACATAAAAAAGGAAATGTCGTGATAACTTTGGTTGATGATGATCGACCCTGACAAAACCCATAGTGTTTTTATTTGAAAAACGTTCCAGTTGATTTCAGAAATCCGCTCCCTTTCCGCCGACTGTCTGCCAAGCCTCCTCGACGCAAGCGTCTGTGGGGTCTCGGCCAGCCAGTTATTCGGCAGGAGTGTCGCAAATTTCTACCATCCATTGAGGAAGCCATAAAAAAACTATTAAAAAGCCATTCCGCCCCCTCCAGACTATAGCCAAATTAGAAGAAAAGTAGTTTGCCCATAGTTTTTTCATTTAAAATACGTCCAGTTGATTGGAACGGAAGGTACGAGACTCCTGCGGGAAAAGCGCGTCTAGGGGAGACCCCGCAGGCGCAAGCCGAGGAGGCTCCACGACCGCCCGCGGAAAGCGAGTGCCTGGAGTGGAAATCAACGTTTCCACTCCCCATCAAAACACGAACATTATATTATATTTTTATTTTAATGTTCACCTTTTTATTGATTATCACGCATTTGTTTGTTATATTAGCAAAGTAATAATCGTAATTACTCGTATATGCTCGGAAATATGGTCTGAGCGTTTCTACCTGGTTCCCAGTTAAAGAACTAGACGGTCTAGAAGGCAGCATTCATTCTGCCATTCTGGACCTTTTTCACTCTATTAGGAATCATTACTTTACTTTTCGTATCGGTGATTGCAGCTTGCAGTTCTGCTTCCAAAAATGAAACGGTCGAGAAAAAGACACAAAGGCCTATCATGATTCAAGGTCCAATGCCAATCGAAGCTGAAAATTTCGCTAAAAGGTTAAAAAATGTTAAAGAAGAAAAATCAGGGGATTTTGTATTTTACATAGGAACTTTAGACACTTATCCTGTAATCGTTGCAAAAACAGGTAAAGGGATGGAAAATACGGCTGCCGTTACAGCAGTGGCAATGGAAAGATATAACCCTATTGCCATCATCAATCAAGGGACATCAGGCGGACATGATCCAAGCTTAAACGTTTTTGATATTGTTTTAGGAGAAAGAACGGTAAACCTAGGTTCATTAAAAACGGCCGATAAAGCTGAAAACGAAGGAATCGATCCAACGATATGGAAACCAATGGACCTAATGGCTTCTGAAGGAAGTGCAGGAGAAGATCCTAACGCTGAAAAACCACGCTTCTACGAAGGAGATAAGGATTTACTTGCAGCTGCTCATGCAGTTAAGGATACCTACACAAAAGGTAAGGTTGTCGATGGTACTATCGGTTCTGCAGACGTTTGGAATAATGAAGTGGATCGGATTAAATGGTTCCATACGAAATATGGTACATCTGTTGAAGAAATGGAAGGAGCTTCGGCAGCACAAATCGCCAAAGCTTACGATGTGCCTTTCCTAGGTATACGGGTGCTATCCAATAATAAAGTGAATGGCGGTAAATATAACCCAAATACAGCAGCAGCCAATCAAGAATATGTGTATGAAGTGGTCAAAAAATATATCTCTTCGATGCCAAGCAAATAAGATCGGGCTCGGAACATATAGAATTAGAATCTTTTTGGTCAACTATCCCTATAATGAAAAAAAGAAGAGCACATAATATGTGCTCTTCTTTTTCGCGGGTCCCTAATTAGCTGACTATTGATTCTTCCTCCTTGCAAAAGGTTAAGCTGAGGCTATTCAACGTGTAAAGTCTAGCGGTGAAAATGAATAAATCGCTGTAGTTATTTTCAACGTACTCTTCAATGATTGCCATCCCTTTTCTGAATCTATCAACTAATAAGTACGTATAGTTTTCATCCCAGGTAAACCGGTTGATCCGTTTAAGTTCATCGGCCAATACTTGAAACTTAAACTCCTCAACAAGAAGCTTCAATTGATACAATTTATCTTTATTTAAACAAAAGCAGTTGTTTTCATTTTCATGATTTTCCCGGACGAATGTTATGAAACCTTTTAAATTATCAGCTAACATATTTGCTATTTGCATCTCGAAGTTCATTTCCAACAGCTCCTCAATGTCTAAAAATCTATATGAAGAGTGTATGATTTGAAATGATATTTTAACACCAACAATTCTTTTTTTGAGATAGATTCATTGTGCATTTCCTATGATAGAATTTACACAAAAAAAAATTGCCCCCTTCCTTCCAAGGGGACAATCTCACATCGAATCCAGAACTAAAGAGATAAGCAGGCCCGCAGCGGTGAATATGCCCGTGATCGGCCCTCCGTCTTCATATGCTTCAGGCATCATCGTTGAGGCGATCATGGCAATGATCCCACCGCCTGCAAAGGCTGCCATCGCTGCCAGGACATAGTCCGGGGCATGATCGAGGAATAGATAGCCCGACATGGAGGAGAGTGCCGAAATGATCAGGACGGAAAACCACAGCAGCATGATTTTCTTCTTGGAATAGTCACTTTTGAGCAGTCCCGTCGTACTTGAGAGCCCCTCCGGAATATTACTGATGAAGATGGCAATGACCAATAGCCAGCTTACCGAGCCGCCGCTTATTAAGCTTGCGCCGATCATGATCGACTCCGGTATGGCATCCATCACGGTTCCGATGAAAATGGCTAGGCCCGCTTCCTTCGAAGGGTTATTATTGGACCGTTTCCTTTTATCTGCACCTTTTTTGGAAATAAGAAAATCCAAGGCAGTAAACACGCCGGCCCCTGCTATGAATCCGATCCCCGTCGCCCAGATTCCACCATCACTCACCGAATCAGCAAGCAGCTCATATGCCGCGGCGCCAATCAATACACCCGTACCAAAAGCCATGATATAGCCAATGATGTTTTTCTTGATCGGAATGAGGATGGCGGCAAGTGCGCCAAGCAGGACGGCAGAACCCGAAACCCCTCCCCAAAAGACCGCATTCCACATAGAATTCCCCCATTTCCTTTTTATAGGATAGTGTACCCGGGTTGATGTTGGGGTAAACAAGGGGCCGCTTTTGGCTATTCCAGCAAAAAAAAGCAGGTATATTCGCTGCCATGGTTTTTTTGTATAGAATAGTAGAGTTGTTTTGAGTACTGCTCTTCGCTGCCTTATATGACTGATATTTGCGGTTTTCCTTCTTCTCTTTCACTAACCTTTTCGATTTTATCGACAAACATTTGAAAAACTTTTCTCTTTTCTTCCAGCTCTTTTATCGATTCTTTCAATTCGTTCAATTTTTGTTCAAAAGGTTTATGATAGAGCTCGCGGATGTTTCGAATAATTTCATCATTTATAGTGGATTGCACAACTTGTTTAGTAATATTGAATTTATAGGAATAAACCTGAAGGTCACGCTTAACTTCTTCATACTCTTTTTCTATCCCATTTAATACATCACTGATTTCTTCATTCCATTCTACTAAAGCCTTTTTCACATGTTCCTCCACCCTTATTCCCCCTCTTAACTAACAAAAAATCCATCTCGCTAAAAACTTATTTTATCAAAAGAACATTTCGTTTTCTTTTCGGCTTAGTTACTTAACATATAAGTTTTATTAAAAACAGATAACAGCGAGTTACGAAACACTTTTAAAAATTCACATAGAATGGAACATGACCACTATAACCTATGGAGGTGTTCAGACTGATTCATACAGTTAAACCAGGTGAAACACTGACACAGATATCCAGGGACTATCGTACACCACTATCTGAAATCATCGCTGCTAACCCGACCATAAACCCTAATGTCATTTATCCTGGCCAACCCATTATGATCCCTGGTTTTCCTCCTGCTGATACCATTCCATTTCAGATCGATGTGTCCGTTAACAATCGTAAGCTAAGGCTGCTAAAAAATGGAGTATTGCAAAAGCAATACCCGATCGCCGTTGGAAGAATGCTGTTCGGTACACCGGTAGGAAAATTCATCATCATTAATAAAGCCCCCAACCCCGGAGGCCCATTCGGGACAATGTGGATGAGTCTATCAAAGGAGCACTACGGCATTCATGGAACGAACGATCCCAGCTCAATTGGTAAAGCCGTCTCAAAAGGCTGTATTCGCATGCATAATCGGGATGTGGAGGAATTATCAAGAATTGTTCCAATCGGGACACCGGTTACGATTCATCCTTAATGGATGATTAATAACTCTGGAGGTTTTTTATCAGAGGTTGGTAGGTACGTATCATGAAGATAATGTGGAGACTGAAGAGGGCAGCCTGACGTCGGCTGTTCTTTTTGGTTTTGATTTTAAAAAACCGCTCCCTAAAAAGTAATTATTTTACAATTAAATTTTGCATGATATTATTAATAATTAAGTAGGTAAGAGCAAGAAAAGATACATCTACGGAGTGAAAAATATGAAAAAGAAAATCATCATGTGGGTTACTGGTGTTCTAGTAGCCACCATTCTTCTTGGGTCAGCGGGAATGACATTCTATAAATACGCTCCAACTGAAGGAAAAACAACTACTGAAACCATTGAATGATTTTACTTTTGATTTCTGTTTCAATAAAGAATGTTCCACATCGAAATGATATACATCATGAATCGCCATTAAACTGTGGCGGAACAAATTCGATGTCTAATTTATTTCCATTGCCAAGATGACTCCATCAACAAACAGTAACTCTGGCGGGCTTCATATTAATTAATAATGGAGGGGATTAGTGAATTGAGTCATTTTGTACATAACACCCTATCTGGACTTAAAAAATTGTTGGATAACAACGAACAAATGAAGACAATATCAGAGGAAGGGGAAGTCTATACCGTTTCATGTTCTTTTAACGCTCCAATAAAGATAACTGAAGTTGAAATGTTTGAAAGTGAACACGATATCAAGCTTCCTGAAGACTACAAGGCATTATTAACCCTACATAATGGAGCTAGAATATATGAGTCTATCGATGAAGACGGTGATAAACTAGGTGATGGTCTTGCGATATTTAGTTTAGACGAAATAAAAGAATATCAAGAGATTGAATATCTAAGTGAACACGGGATTCCGATTGCACATCTGTTGAATGATTGTTATCTAATACTAGATACCGAAAAACTAAAGAGTGGGAATCCAAATTACCTTTGTATTATGGAATTCACAGAACTTTCATCTCTAAATCTTAATTTTGAAATCTTTTTAGACCGCTACATTATTTCACAAGGTGAAGTGTTTTGGAGCTGGCCTATATACACAGCTGAAAACTACTATAGAACTAGGTAAAAAAATAAAAGAGCGATTGCTAATTAACTGCAGTCGCTCTTTTTGAATATTATTTCGATTCGATTTCAGGTATCACTGTTTGTGTATGTTTAGTTTTGTTTGTTTCGTATATAAAAGAGTCTGCGGGATCTTTTAGTTCAGATTCTTCTTTAGATGTCTTTCCTTTAGATGCCTTTACATTCGATTGAGAAGAACAACCAATTACCATTAAGCCAGCAAGTAAAATTAAAATGAAAGCATATATTCTAATCATGTATGCAGCTCCTTATTTGTTTACTCAAAGTATAACATGGAAATATATTACTTTTGTGTCTCGTTTGATAAAAAGGAGATAAATATTGAAATCCACTCTTTCAACACAATATTAATTTAGTTGAAAGACTGACATAAACAAATCATTTGGTTTTTACTCATGAGGCGAGTGAAAATAGTCATAGTGATAGTTTCAGAAAAAAATGACAGGGGATTCCCCCTGCCATCTCATTCAATTCATATTAATCGGCCAATAATAAAACACCAGTGTAACCATGATGATCATGACGCCGCTGATCATTAAATAAGCTGGGTATCTGCGGGTGATGTTCATTTCTTTTTGCTCGTCTATTTCAATCGGGGTTTGAAGGATATTTGCATGAAATTCCCTTTCTTCGATGGTGATCGTTCCATACTTTGAGCCAATGATAAGTGCGCCTATGCTTAAGATTAAACCAATGATGACAGGATTAAGGTAAACGGGAAGGCTGATTCCGAACATGCCGAGACTCTCTCCGAGAATGACGCCAACGAAGCCGATTACGATGCTCCAAAATGCGCCTTCCTTCGTTACCTTCTTTGAAAATACGCTTGATATGGCAATCGGTCCCCATGATGCCGCAAATAGTGTAGCCGCAAAGTAGCCAATCCACATGACGGCAGGTGGCTGGAACAATCCAATCAATAAGATGATCAAACTGATCACAACCATGGAAATGCGGCTGGCCCGTAATAGATGATGATCGGTGTATTCCTTTTTCCGTGATTGTTCCATGATATCCCGTGTTATGCTGCTTCCTATAATCTGAAGGAAGCTCGAACAGGATGATAAGGCCGCAGCCATGATGCCGCTGACGATGATGACTCCAAGCCATGTCGGGACAATATTCATCGCTGCCCAAATGAATACCTTTTCCGTCGGGGCGATATCCGCTTTAATGGTGGTGATTGTCGATATGCTGATATGGAGAAACAAATAGACGGTTAAAATGGATATCGTTGCCCAAACGCCGGCCCGGATGGCGTTGATAATTAGGCTAAACAGAGGTTAGGGAAAAGGAGCATGATGGTATCAATAAATTTATATAGGCTGTATATAGTGAATTGAGTTACCTAAATTGATTTAAAAATTACAAAAATGGTTTATGATAAAATAATATATTAATTTAATAGGAGGAATTCTTAAATGGGCAAGTGGATTTTTCAAGGAAACCCAAAACATTTTGATTTAGATACATACTTCTTAGAAAATGAAGTCATAAACTGGTCAATCAGACAAAAGCAGTATTTGGATGAGATACAACAAAAAGATCAAGTCTTTATTTGGAGATCTGATGGCAGAATCAAAAATTCTGGCGGTGTAATCGCATTATGCGAAATTGTGTCAGAACCTTATGAAAATGAGGAGGATTTCAAGGTAGACTTAAAAGTACTCGAATGTCGTTTAACAGCAGAAGAACAAATGCTATTTCGTCATGAATTAAAAGAAATCCCAGATACAATGAACTTACAAATATTCAAAATCAGTCAAATGACAAACTACCGATTAACTGATGACGAATTCAATCGTCTCAAAAACCTATGGAATTCACCTTCGGAAATCCAAGATAGACTAAACCTTTCTACAACAGAAAAATTCCTTCATTTTTTTAAGGACGAAGCACAAAACTGGTTTTTGACGAATATTGAGTATTTACAAGAAAGCTATCAATTTTTCAATCAATTTAAAAAACAGGAAAACATACAAGCGATGGAATGGAAAGACATTCAGGAGTTGGGCAATCATATCAATGCTTTTCGAATGCCGCTTGCTAAGAAGCGAGCTCTCGGAAATATGAATGCTCCTATCGACCATTACCGAAAAAGCTTTGAATACCTTATTTACGGAAATGATTCCATCAAAGACCGAATTGATCGTTTTCTCTCTGATGGGGAATACAAGCTTTTTGGATTCGGAACAAGTGTTATCAGTGAATTAATAGGAAATCTTTTTCCAGAAGAATATTGTTTTTACAATCAAAGAGACAAAGTGGCAGCAGAAAATATCCTAGAACTGACTCCTAATTATTCACGCGGAGATTCCTTTGCGACCAAATTACTAAAATTCCAGATTTGCATGCAAGAAAATAAAATAGTGGACACATATCTTGAAATAGTCGGAAAGAGAACTAACCTGCCCATTTTTTATGAAATTGATCAATTCTTTAGTTTTCTATTTGAGAAATACGGGAAAATAGACTATCAAACTGAAGAGGACGATCTTCCACAATTTTGGCTATTAGCAGCTGGGGAAGGCAACTCGATGTGGAAGGATTTCCACCAAAATGAGCTAATAGCAATTGGCTGGGAAGAAATTAGTGACCTTAAACAATATAAAAGCAAGAGAGAAATAGCAGAAGCTTTAAAAGAAGCATTCCAGCTTGATCACAATCCTAATAATGATGCACTTGCCAACTATCAGTTCGCTCATGAAATGAAAATTGGCGATTATGTTTTTATCAAAAAAGGAATCAAACAGATTATTTCTTATGGAAAAATTGTTTCGGATTACAAATACGATCCAACACGTGAACGTTACCAATCATTGCGTAAGGTAGAATGGCTAGCAACTGGGGAATGGGAAATTGAAAATAATCAGTTGATCACCAAAACCCTAACAGATATCAGTCCCTATGAGGATTTTGTAAAAGAATTGTTAGATATGGTCGGAAGAGAAAAGTCTGTTTATCTAGAAAATGATACAACTATGCCTATTGTTATTGAAAAAGCTGCTCTCTATAATAGTGAGCAAATTCTCACAGAAGTTTTTATGGATGAAGAAACGATAGAGGAAATCCTTGAAACTCTTGATTATAAGAAAAATCTCATTCTCCAAGGGCCACCAGGAGTTGGAAAAACCTTTATTGCTAAGCGACTTGCCTATCTACATTTGGGCACTAGGGATGATACGAAAATAGAAATGATTCAGTTTCATCAATCCTATTCTTATGAAGACTTTATTAAAGGTTATAAACCGAGTGCACAAGGGCACTTTTCTTTAAAGGATGGCATTTTTTACTCCTTCTGTAAAAAAGCGATTAATGATCCGGAAAGCAATTATTATATGATTATTGATGAAATTAATCGAGGAAACCTTTCGAAGATTTTCGGAGAACTAATGATGCTGATTGAAGCTGATAAACGAGGAAAGAAATATTCCGTAAAGCTTGCTTATAGTGAAGGTGAGGATACTTTTTATATTCCTAAAAACTTATATCTTATTGGAACAATGAACACTGCAGACCGTTCATTAGCCATGGTAGATTATGCCCTTCGGAGAAGATTCTCGTTTATTACTTTGGAACCGGCTTTCCATACAGAACAATTTGAAGAATATCTAATCAATAAAGGAATTAGTCAAGGATTTATCGATAAATTAACCACAACCATTAGTGAAATCAATCAGGAAATCATAAAAGATACTGTCAACCTGGGCAAAGGATATGAGATTGGACATAGTTATTTCTGCCCTAACTTCGAGCAGGTGGAGGATGAGCAAAAATGGTATGAACGGATTATTCGCTTAGAAATTGCCCCATTGCTTAGAGAGTATTGGTTTGATCAGGAGGATAAAGTAAATGGTCTCCTCTCCAGACTCTAACAAAATTCCAATTAAAAATCTCTATTATATGCTTTGCTATGCATGGGGACATTTAGCAGAGAAAGACTTTGCCAACATTTCTCGTGAAAATGAAAAGGATATGAAGCACCTTTTGACAAGGATTCTACTAGTTAAACTCCGATCCCTAATCAAAAAAGGGTTTTATAGAGAATATAAGAGCTATCAAGAGGAACTATCAAACTTAAGAGGAAGAATCCATTTTCAGGAATCTATTAATACTTTTTCCTTTAAACGAGGAAAAATGCATTGTGAATTTGAAGATATGAGCCATGACATTCTCCACAACCAGATTATCAAGTCTACCCTGGTTAAATTGATCCAAAGTTCAAACTTAGATCCAACGCTTAAAGGGGAGGTTCGTCAACTATACACGTATTTTGAAGGTATCAGTACTATTAAGCTTGATCCCCAAATTTTTTATAAAATCAAGCTCCACAGAAGTAACCAACATTATCGTTTTGTATTGGATATTTGTCGTTTTCTATTTGAATCGTTGTTAATGCATGAGGAAGGTCTAGAAACTACATTCGCAGATTTTGAAAGAGAACCAAAAGCGATGGCACGTCTTTTTGAGGAGTTCGTTCGCTCCTTTTATAAAATAGAATTACCAGAATTCAAAGTTTACCGAGAAAACATTTATTGGGAAGCAGAGGGAGAAAACACCGCCTATCTCCCCCTGATGCAAACAGATATATCACTTGAAAATATTGAGTGGAAAATTATCATGGATACAAAATACTATCAAAACTCGCTTATACAAAACTGGGGATCTCAAAAACTAATTAGCGGAAATCTCTATCAGCTTTTTGCTTATTTAAGTAATCATAAAAAGGCTATAGGGAAGGAAACAATAGGCATCCTACTGTATCCAAAAACCGGTAAGGCACTGAATCTCTCCTATGTAGTGAAGGGCTTTCCTATGAAAATTTTCACAGTGGATTTAAATAGCAACTGGGAGTCTATCCATGAAAGGTTACTTGAAATAGTTGTATTAAGGTAGTAAAAAGAAGTCACCCATATTTATATTTCTAGACCAATAACTGCAAAGTCCGATTACAAATTTGTAATCGGACTTATAGTAATGACTATCTAGCCTTCCGCTCAAAGTGATAATACAGCCTATCTATACAAATATCCGTAATATTCAAAAGAAATTAACACTAGTCGAAATCAACATACTAACTCCTACTTCATCTTACTCCCATAGCTTTTTAGAGGATTTGTCTGCAAAGTAGATTTGTTTTCGATACTCTGTTTCAGTTAAGTAGTTAGGAAAGAACGGTGCCGTTAAATTAGAAGTGATCGGCTTGAACCAAGTATCATTCATTTAATCGCCTCACTAAAAGATAATTCCAGCTCCACCCGTCGCAATTTCGTTAAATTCTTCTTTCCTCTATTACCATTGAACCTCGCACGATGTATAAATATGTTTGCTCTCTCAATTCACCCAAATCCCCCATATGATTTTCCGACAAAGACACACTCTCTTTATCCGTCAAAATAATAAACCTAGGATTTCCTTCCCCATCTTCACTCATAAAGTCCACTAATGATAGAGCAGAATACATCCTGACATTTTTACGACCGTTTTCTAACTCATATGTTTCTACGATCTCTTTGTAATCGTTTGAAAACAAGCGATAGCTATTCGTTTGATCTGGCAACAATGTATACTGAACAAGCTGGTTTGGTGGAATAATATTGACATTCCGCTCACGTTCTACTTCTTCTAGTCGTACTTTACGGCGATCCTCAATATCAATCAATTGAGATTTCATTTGATTAATTAACGCTGATTTTCGATTCTCGATGTTCTCATCACGATATTGATCGAGCCTCTTAGTTGTTTCCTGGTATTGTGCATCAAATGCACGGCGAAGAAATTGTAGCTTTTTATTTAGCTGTGTTTCATTTGATAACACAAATTCTTCTCGCTTTGTTAAAATCGTTCCCATCGCTTGCATAAATAGTTGGGACTCATATTGCTTATGATCATGTACAACCACTTCGTTTAGTGAATGACTGTATAACCAGTAAGAGTCTAATTCCACTACTTCTCCGTTTTTCCGTTTGGCAAAATAGACAAGATCTCGATATAGTTCACGACCCGTCCCGTCCGTCAGTCCAATTTCATATCCTTCTACTGCTAATTCTTCTGGAATAGGAAGGGTTGCAGTAAATGTAGGCAACAAAACGCCTTCTACTTCTTCCTTTAACATCTGAATCGTTAGTGAGAAAAGCGGGTGATCGTTTAACATTAATGAGACTTCTTCACTCACAGATCCTTCATGACTTGTAAAACGATACGAATCATATTTTCCCTTTAAAGAAATATGATGTTTCCTTGCAAATTCTCTTAATGATTTTGGCATACGATCAATACGATAGAGATGATTTTGCTGGGAAGAATGGACTTTTACTCGTTTATTGCTTAGTGTCTCAGCAGCGAATTCTGCATAAACACGAACTGGTACTTTTTGAATAGCAATATCATATTGTTCCCGCTTCATGCCTGGTAAATCAATTGCATCAACGGCCAAGCGTTCTTCCTGAGCAATTCTTATTAACTCCAAGTGTTCTTTAGACAACGTCTCTTTAATATCACGTTTAATATCTTCCAAGCGTTCCCGATTTAACACAGCGTGCTGCATAAGTGTCGGTAAATCAGCAATTTTATCTTCTAGGCGATCCCCAATAAAATCGTACACTAGGTCGTGTCCTAAATCTTTTCTCATCTGGTCCATTTTATTAAGTAAGGTGATTAAAACGTCTCCTTCTCTTGTATTGCCTGCTACCAAGTTAAAAACAAACACTTCATTTTTTTGCCCGATGCGATGAATACGTCCCATTCGCTGCTCCAATTTATTGGGATTCCATGGGATATCATAGTTAATCATTTGATTACAAAATTGCAAGTTAATGGACTCTCCACCAGCATCTGTTGCCAGCATAACGGAACATTCATTTCTAAACTTCTCTACCTGTTTTCTGCGCTCTTCCATCGAATATTTCCCAATAATTTTAGTAATATCCAATCCATGTGCTTGGAGCTTCTTTTCTAAATAGTGAAGCGTATCAGTTGATTCGGTAAAAATGAGGATTTTCTCGTCATTTTTCAGCAATCCGTTTTCTCCGAACAATGTATTTTCTAACTCTACATATTTACGTTCAACATAGTTCATACGTATGTGACCGGAATAAGAGATTAATCGTTCTAACTCTTTAATTTCAAGTTCCAACTCTTCCGGATCAATCGTATCTACTATTTCTTCACTCTCTGACTCTAGTACTTCTTGTTCTTCTAATGTTGCTTCTTCAAAATCTTCCATCGACAGTTCATGTATTTGAACAGACAGTTGCTGTCGTACCTCTTCCAACAAAACTTTTAAACGATCACAGCGGCGCTCTAATGATGAATGAATCGCCTCGATGGAAGAACTTAAACGTCTTTGTAGAAGCATCATAGCAAAAGCCGTACTGTTATTTCCACGATTGATGGCACGATTGAAATGATCTTTTACATATTGGGTCACCGCTTCGTACAATTCTAACTCTTTATCTGAAAGATCATACTTGATCGTCTTAGTGGTTCGTTTTGGAAAGAGCGGTGTACCATCAAATTGCTTTAAGTTTTCTTTTAAACGACGTATGATAAATGGATTAGATTTGTCACGTAAAGTCTCTTTCACTCCAATAGAGGAAAAGATATCTGAATCAACTAAACGCATTAAATGGCGAAAATTTTCCACATCCCCTTTATGAGGAGTAGCCGTTAGCAATAAACAATGTTCGCTATGACGTAAAATCGATTCACCTAGTTGATAAATTTTAGTTCTCTTTGTTTTCTTTTGCTTTCCTCCGGTTGTATAAGCCGCCATTTTATGAGCTTCATCTACGATAATCAAATCAAAATCTGCTTCCATAACAAGACTTTTCACATCATCTCTAGAAGCCCAATATAGAGACGTAATGATACAATCATTTTCTACAAACGGATTTTTACCACTATACTCTTTTAATGTTGAGCGTGTAATAATCGTAAAGGATTCCCCAAACTTTTCCTGCAATTCTTGCTGCCACTGTCTTAATACAAGAGGCGGTACGGCAATTAAAATCCGATCTGCACTTCGTCTTGCTTTTAGCTCTCGAATAAGCATCCCTGCCATAATGGTTTTACCTGCACCAGGATCATCAGCAAGTAAAAATCGAACAACGGGTACTTGCAGCATTCTTCCATATACTGCCTCAATTTGATGCGGCAGCGGGATGACATTTTGATTTCCGAGTGCTCTTGATTTAGAAAACTTTCGGTCAATCATAAACTCCCAATATAAAAGGTATTGCCTCAACTCTTCTGCTGAAAAATGATGACTCTCGTTTGACTGATTCATCACCTCAATCGAAGATAATTGGTCTGGAAGGATCATCACTTGATAATACTTACTCGTATCTTTTCCATACGCTTCTACTCGATAAAAACTTTCTTGAATGCTTTCACATTTTTTTATTTCAACTACCTCTGGCCATAAAGGACCACTTACTATGTCCCCTATCTGTAACATACTGCTCCCCCTAATTCTGTCAATTCCTACACCTATTATAGCAAAAAAATAAAGCCTTTCTGCTATTTGACAGAAAGACTTTTCACAATTTTATCCTGTTTAGATACTATATAGCTTTAACTCAAACTCTTCCTCTGCATACAACTCCGTCGAGCGACCTGATACATCTTCTAAACGCAACACACATATATCCCCTGTTTTATAACGATCTTCAAGTAGATGGAACACAACATCTTTTTGACGCTCTGACACTTCCCCACTTGAATCAAACGTAATCGTTAATTCATTTGAGATACGCTCGTTATTTCGATAAAAAGCCGCACGTAATGTTCTTGGATATAACTCGTTTGATACTTTTTCCTCTTGGAAGAAAGGAACGATAAATTGGTAGCTTGTAATCACTTTTTGAATTGAAGCCACACGAACATTTACTCGCTCTTCTTCTGTCTTGCGTGCTTTTCCTTTGACTTGTCGATATTCGATTAAAGGTACAATACTCTCTTGCGGCATCGCTCCACCATGGACAAAACGTTGACCTCCACCCGCTGTAAAACGGTTTAATCCTTTAGCAATCACTGCTTCACAATCAAGATTTAAATAATCAAGGGAAACTTTTATCGCTCCCTCTGGAACCGTCAACTGTTCCCCAATAGTAAAACGGCGGTTTCCATCGTAAATATTTCCCTTAATACTTTCCGCTTTTTGATACTTCTCAACATGTGATGATTGATATAAAAATCCGTGATCACTTGTTATATAAATACGTACTGCTTCATACGTACCTGTCAACTTCCGTACCGCAGCCTTCACACGTTCCACCGCGCTTTCAACAGCTTCGTACGTATAGCCTTCTGTCTTACTCGAATCACCGATTGCATCGATACTGTCATGGTATAAATACACGACTCGTTTTCCACGGATATATTCATGTCCTTCTTCTTTGCTTAATGAAATAAACTCTTCCATTTTCAATGCAATCGAATCAGATTCGTGCATTTGCAAAATTCGATTGCGGTTTTGCAGCCCTTTTGTAGACACATCATTGACATATACCGTTCCATCCGCCCTCACATTGGTAATCTTACCTGGAAGGAGTGAAGCCATACCGATCTGCGTATAACTTGGCAATGTTGCTTGCATTGGAATCAACTTCACTTCCGTATTTAACCGTTGACGGAAATGTCCTGCTATCTCTTGACCAATTTCAAAGCGAAGCGCATCTGATATGAGGACAAAAATACGTTCTCTTGTCGCTTCCACAAGCGGGCGAATAAAGTGTGAATAAAAATTCTTCTGTTGAGCAGCATCTTTAATTGGCCATTTCTGAAGAAGAGTCGTCTCCAACATCCGGTCTGTGTAATGCCCTATAGAAACTAAATACTTATTCTCATACCAAAACGCAATTCGCTGCATAAGTTCTTCATATCGCTCAAGATTCCCTCCGTTTGCATATGCTACATGAAGGTGACGGTAAAGCTGGTCAATGTTATAGTACTTTTCAGTATAAAATGAGAACCACTCTTGCTCATCCTTTGGTTCATCCTCTTGATCAAACACAGCTTTCCACTCATAAAAACGAAGCGTTTTTTCCAATAAGTCATATTCTTGATGATAACGTGTCTTATACCAATAGCTCTTGCTTCGTTCTGCTAAAATACTTTTCCACTCTGTAATAAGAATGGTTTCGCTTAACAACAGCTCATATAATGCATCCAACACTTTACGCTCGATAATAGAAAACGTCTCACAGCGAAGGAACGGTTGATATGTATACTTCTCTACCAGCTGAGCAATACCCCACTTGCGTTCCAGCGCGTCTAGTATGGACTCAAGTAGTTGACGTTCTTCTGATTTCAACCAATCTTCAATAAACACTTTACAAATATTCGGCACCGTGGAATCATGACGAAACGTTAACAGCTTTTCATCGATATTCGCAGCATAATGTTGAAACACAATCGTTTCGATAATATGAGATAAACGATTCTCCTCTTTTGTTGAAATACCAAAGTAATCTTCGACAATTTCATAAAAAAGAGAAGAATCCATGTATTTTTGAATTTGCAGCAATGTTTCGTTCGTTGGCATTAAACCTCCATTTGCCACCACACTCTTTAATAATTCTTGAGGTTGAATACTCTTCGCATTGGCCAGTACAGCGAGCATCGTTTGGTTGACACTTTCTACACTTGGGCTGTTTGGAAGAAGTTTTTTAAATTTTGCTACACGCTGCTTATTCTTAAAAAAGGACAAGTGTTTTTCAATGAATGGACGAACTGCTAAATGATCAATCCGCAGCTCTTTCATCATGATCGCTATTTCATCCGCTTGGAACTCTCCATATTTACCACTGTACAATAATACATCCAACAAGAAATTTTCGGCATCTTTCGGTTTAGCAATTGGAGCATAAACCAAATAGGAATTACTCGTATCTTCTAGTTCTAACAATACTTTTGTTTGGAAAGCATTATGATCACTTAATGTCCAAATATTAATGCCTTCATTATGTAAAGCTTGCTCAATTTCTGTTAAATCCCGATCTCCACCTTGTGCATCGTACCAAAACACAAGCGCTCGATCAGCACCTTTATTTCCATTCAACTGTTCTTTAAACAATTGTAATAACTCTTGTGTAATATTCATCCTGCACCAACTCTCAAAATACTTGCTGCTTATAGAATAAAAAAGATAAAGGGGAAAGTAAACCTTTCAACACTGAAAAATGGATAGGGTAACATTCCCTATCCATTTTCATACATTACTTTATTTTTGCCAAAATCGACTTAAACTTCTCATAGTTCACCACAACACCGTCATCCAAATCAAGCACAATACGTTGATTAGCAAGTTCAGCTAATTTTTTGTCAAAATCAATCAGCTCGTCTTGCTGGGCTTTGATTGTATTTAGCTGCTTTTCATAACGTTTTTTCATCGCAACTGTTAAATCAGGACTGATCAGATCTTGCTCCAAACGTTTTTGTTCTTGACGCAACTTTTCTTGTAGGTTTTGCCCATAAGAGAAGCGCATGGTCGCCAATGTTTCCGGTGTGTAACGATGTAAATAGAACAATGCACGGAAGCCTTTTTTGTTTCCTGACTCCGCCATCCAGTAAATTGGACGTTTCTGATATATTTTACAATGATCCGCATAAAACTCATCGAAGAAATAACGGCGCAGGCGCTCTGATGGTGTCTCATTTTTTTTCATTGTTAATGATTCCGCTAACCAGCGAAGGTTTACTGCTAAATGCTCTTCACTGAATATAAGAATTAATAACTCTTGCAGACGAGCCATTAAATCATCTTCAAAGTAAGCTGTATCTGTAAGCGGTAAAATACCATCTTGATCCGGCTGGAATGTTTGATACTTGCTTGCATCCCAATCACCGCCTGCATATGTCAGTCCTTTAACATCTAGTGAATACCGGCCCATCATTAGACCGACACAGTAAGATAAGAATGATTTTGCATCCCGTACTCTATCTGCGCGGCGAACGGTTACCTCTTCATCTGGTACTTCTGGCGTTAGTTCGTCTTGTAAGCCATATAAATCAATAAAAATTTTATTCAATTCTTCTTCTTTTTGTTGGAGCTGACGGAATTGATTTTCAGCATAATTCTCCCAGTTTGTGTAGCATTGTTCCAATGTATTAGCTCGTTCACGTTGTATTAAAAACGGGTGCTTTGTAAAATTCGAAGATGTTTCAAATGAATCCCAATCTCCCTTACTAATTTCAATATTTCGTCTTCCAATACGTTGTATATCATCATTCTCAGAACTTAGACAAGGCAAGCTAGAAAAAATACCATTATTATAGTGTAAACCCGACATTGTTAGATCTAAAAAAGCCTGAAAAACTTTACTGTTAACATAAGAAATTAAGTAATAAAGATCACTACTGTTTTTTAAAAACATGGTCGGACCGGAAGTGTCAAAAATAAATCCATGAGGTGAATATCTACCACTAAATCCACCAGTTGTTAAATCAGACCACGTTATGCCTTCTCTAAAATAATATTCTTGATTCCAACATTGACTATTTTTTTTCTCAATTAAACCTAACTCTAACTTTTCTTGTTTATCCTTTTTTATATCATATCCATTCTGTTCCCAATTAACTAAGTATTCTTGGTTACCATACCATTTTCTATAGGTCCCTCCTTTATTGTAAGGGAACCATTTTTTTTCACTTTCTATTGAATCTACAGCGTTCTTACAACCTAAACCCATTTTATTATAGGGAACCTCATACCAAAGTCTTAAGAATCTAGTATTATCGCCAGTTGCCATGCCTTGTCGCGGCTCTGCATAAAGTTGTAATTTTGGGCTTTTTACAAATAGTTTTTTTAAATTCTCCGTAGTCCAATAAGCCATAGAGCAGCTCGGAATAGCTAAGAATCCTCCTTGAGTCGAAATAAATTCTGAATCCCTATTTAAAAATGCAGTTTCCTTTAAAACATTGTTATTGTAATCAACCAATCTATAATATTTTCCTCTGTAATTTTGAATAGCATGGATATGCTTTCTACTGATAAAGCTTGTACTTTGAACTACTTCACCATTTATGTCTTCAAATGCTCTTGCTCCCAGGTGAACTAGAGAGTATATGTTAGAATTATTTAGAATTTTTAGCCGAAGTTTTTCAAAACTACTTAGAAACATCCAAGAATGCTGATTAATTTCAGCATGATATCCATTTTCTTTTATAAACATATTGCATCTATCCATAAACACTGCAAAAAGATCAGCTTTAGCCTCTTTGAAATATCTCTTTACATAATTATTCAAATCAGCATTCATCTTTCTAAATCCAATATAAGGTGGATTGGTGATTGCTATATCATATTGTTCCTTGAGTATTTTAGCCTGTATAATAATTTTTTCAATTTTATCTAGTTGCTCATATACCTCAAAGTTCTCTAAATTACGCTCTCCTGTATCCTTTAGCTCTCTTACTTTTTCAATGTAATTATCAAAATCTCCTTTCCCCGGTAGAAGAATAGAGCCAAAGTTTTTCGCGTCAATAAAAGTAGTCAGTAAATCCTTTACTTCTTCTTTTTTACTGTTAGTCTCACCAATTAGCTCTGCTGCCTGTTCAATTAAGATCCCATTAGATTCTTGGATCGAAATAATATTTAACTTCGGAGCTTGACGGAAAATACGTTTTGTTTTCTCACGTGCTTTCATTAGTAACGCAAAGGAAGCCAACTGTGCTGCACGATCATCAATATCAATTCCGTATAAGTTTTTTTCTAAAATAAGGACTGGAATTTCGCGAACTGGATATCCACGTTCTTCATATATTTTGTAAAGCAAATCAAACGCATAAACAAGAATATGACCAGAACCACAGGCGGGGTCCATTATTGTAATATCTTCTGGTGAAAGGTTCGGATTACGCAGTTCTTCTAATTTTGCTTGTACTTCAGCTTCTTGTTCGGCCGACTCAACATAATATTTCATTTCCGCTTTTAATTCAGATTCGGGATGTGATTCTAACCACATATGCCCAAGTGAGTTCTCCACCATATAACGGACAATCCAATGCGGTGTAAACAACTGAGTTGCTGCCGGAATATTTTCTTTTGTAATTTTTTTGTTTTTCTTTAGCCCTGCGAACACTTCATCTTTTTTCTCTGAAATGTAGTATTGGTACAACCATCCTATCATTTCTACTTGTGCAAAGTTTTCATCTTCTAGGTCTTTTGCTAATTTATTGATAAGTGAATCGGCATGCAATAGCGATTCAGGCAATAACAATTCTGTATAGTCCGCTAACTTTTCAAATAAAAATGGCATAATGTCATGAAGTTCATTACACTGTGCAATTAACAGTTTACGATATGCTTCTTCCCGTTTCCCTTGCTGTAATAGAGAAGATGTTTCCTCTTTGCTAACTGGCAAGTCCGCATACTGATATTCTGTTAAAATATCCGGATCAATCTTCCCCTTTGTTTCACTTGAAAGAACACGAATTTTCGAAGGAAGATAATTATGTACTTCCATAAAGCGAATGGCGATTAAGCGATTAAACCAAGTGTATGCTGCTTCTTCGATTACCATATCATATCCTTTGCTTTCTACCTCTTTTAGCAGCTTGTGAAGACTGTTCTTATTAGACAAAGGAAACTTCCTTCCATTTACTTCAACATAATCACCCCCTGCTTGAATGCTTGGTTTCTCCTTACCAGTGAAACCAAACGATTGCATTCTTAAACTAATTTGGTTTCGAAGTTCTTTTCGCGCATACACGGCAAATTCTTTTAGTGCACGTTTATTCATTACAATCCCCTTTCTTATGTAAGGAGGCCAAGGCACATGTCCTTGACCTCGCCATTACTTAACCTTAGCTAAAATACCTTTAAACTTTTCATAGTTTACAACAACACCATCATCCAAATCTAGTGCAATACGTTGATTAGCAAGTTCAGCCAGCTTTTTGTCGAAGTCAATGAGTTCGTCTTGTTGAGCTTTGATTGTATTGAGCTGCTTTTCGTAACGTTTCTTCATCGCAGCTGTTAAGTCTGGATTTACGAGGTCTTGCTCCAAACGTTTTTGCTCTTGGCGTAACTTTTCTTGCAAGTTTTGCACATAAGAGAAGCGCATGGTCGCCAATGTTTCCGGTATGTAACGATGTAAATAGAACAATGCACGGAATCCCTTTTTGTTCCCTGACTCTGCCATCCAATAGATTGGGCGTTTTTGGTATGTCTTGCAATGATCAGCATAAAATTCGTCAAAGAAATAACGGCGCAACCGTTCTGTTGGTGTTTCATTATTTTTCATTGTCAGGGATTCCGCTAACCAACGAAGATTATCTGTTAAAGTCTCTTCACCGAACATAATGGTTAACAGTTCTTGTAGACGAGCCGTTACATCATCTTCAAAGTACGCTGTATCTGTAAGCGGTAAAATTCCATCTTGGTCGGGTTGGAATGTTTGGAACTTGCTTGCATCCCATTCACCGCCTGCGTACGCTAACCCTTCTACTTCTAGTGAGTAGCGACCTATCATGAGACCAACGCAGTAGGATAGGAACGATTTTGCATCGCGTACACGATCTGCACGGCGCACCGTTACCTCTTCGTTTTGTACTTCTGGTGTTAGTTCGTCTTGTAATCCGTACAATTCAATGAAGATTCTGTTAAGCTCTTCTTCGTTTTGATGAAGCTGGAGAAACTGCTTTTCAGTATGTTCTTCCCAATTTTGATAACTTTCCTCTAGTTTATTTGTATGTTTACCGAATACACATAATGGATGCCTTTGAAAGTCCCAAGAAATTTCGAAAGAATTCCACTCCGATTTTGACATTTCAATATTAGATTCAGCTAATTCCTTTATTTTATTAATTTCAAGTAAATTTAAGTTTACAGGAATTTTTGATATAGTTCCTCCTTGAATTGCAAGTGATGGATTTAAAATATTAATATAAAAAGGAACTACTTTTGATGAAAGTAAAGCTAAAAAATAGGATATTTCCTCTTCATTTTCTAAAAACATCATCATACCTGCATCACTAAATATAAAACCTTCGGGTGAATATCTCACCCCAAAGTATGAAGAGCTAATTCTAGACCATGTAATACCTTTTCTAAAATAGTAGGGAATATTTTTAATTGTTCTTGTAGCATTCTTATAAAGATTGGTTGCATAATCTTTTAGCTCTTGACCATCATTTTCCCAATTAACCACGTAGTCTTGATTGCCGTACCATTTTCTGAACTTACCACCCTTATTATACGGGAACCATTTCTCGTTACTTTCTTTTGCTTCCGCTATACTACTATATCCAAATCCAATTTTATTAATTTGCACTTCATACCAAAGTCGTAAGAAGCGTTGATTGTCACTTGTTTGCATTCCAACTCTTGGTTCAGCAACTTTCTCAAGACTAATATTTTCCTTAAATATTTTATTCACTTTTTTTGAGGCCCAATAAGCAATTGGAGAACCTGGGATAGTATTAAATTCATTTTGATTTGAAATAAACTCCCTTTCCTTTCCAAAAAACTTCTTTTCCTTTTCCTCTAAGGAATCCACTTCACCTCTTTTGTCAATAAGACGTTTATAAACTGCCAAAAAGTCCTTAACGTATTTTTTTCTTATAACAAATGCAACTGTTCCGAAATCAGAGCCAAATACACCTCTTCCAAGATGAATTAAACTATAGAAAGTATTAAAGCTTAAAATTTTCTCCCTAAGTTTTTCAAAAGAAGCTAAAAACATCCAAGAAGGAATATTGAGCATTGCTACATATCCCGTACTGGAGACTAATTTCAAAGTACTCTCCATAAATACCGTGGATATATCAGCTTTAGAGTCCGGATAATTCTTTTTTATAAATTCAACTAACTCGACATTCATTCCTCCAGCCCCCATGTAGGGGGGATTTGTCACTACTACATCGTATTGGAAAGTAAAAATTTTTGCTTGATAAATGATCTTTTTTAGTTTGTCTAGTTCCTCATATACCTCAAACGTTTCAAGCGTTTGCTCACCCGTTCGTTGTAATCCTTCTATTTTCTGCAAATACTTATCAAAATGTAATTTATCTGGTTGTAAAATAGAGCCAAAGTTTTTTGCATCAATAAATGTTTGTAATAATAATTTGAGTTCTTCTATTTCCGAAACATTTTCACCAATCAACTCCGCAGCTTGTTCAATTAACAAATCATTTGACTCTTGAATTGAAATTATATTTAGTTTTGGACGATTACGGAAAATGCGCTTCGTTTTCTCACGCGCTTTCATCATTAACGCAAACGATGCAAGTTGAGCTGCACGGTCATCAACATCAATTCCATACAAATTTTTCTCTAAAATAAGCTGTGGAATTTCACGAACTGGATATCCACGTTCTTCATATATCTTGTAAAGTAAATCAAAAGCATAAACTAGGATATGGCCCGAACCGCACGCTGGATCCATAACTGTAATCTCTTCAGGAGATAAGTTAGGGCTACGTAATTCCTCTAACTTCGCTTGCACTTCAGCTTCTTGTTCTGCAGGCTCTACATAATATTTCATCTCTCCTTTTAAGTCGGACTCCGGATGTGACTCTAACCACATTTGACCAAGCGAATTTTCTACCATGTAACGTACAATCCAATGTGGCGTAAACAATTGTGTCGCAGCTGGGATATTTTCTTTTGTAATTTTTTTATTTTTCTTTAAACCTGCAAATACTTCATTTTTTTTCTCAGAAATGTAATATTGATAAAGCCAACCAATCACCTCTACATGTTCAAAGTTTTCGTCGTCTAAATCTTTACCTAGTTTATTAATGAGCGAGTCCGCATGAAGTAAAGACTCTGGCAATAATAGCTCGGTATAATCCGCTAGTTTTTCAAATAAGAAGTCCATTATTTGATTTAACTCATTACATTGTGCAATCAATAGCTTACGATATGCTTCTTCACGCTTTCCTTGCTGTAAAAGAGTAGAGATTTCTTCTACGTTGACTGGCAAACCTGCATATTGATACTCCGTTAAAATATCCGGATCAACTTTCCCTTTTGTTACACTAGAAAGGACCAGAATTTTCGAAGGAAGGTAATTATGTACTTCCATAAAGCGAATGGCGATTAAGCGGTTAAACCAAGTGTAAGCCACTTCCTCAATGACATTATCATAACCTTTTGTTTCAATTTCTTTTAACAGCTTTTGAAGGCTGTTTTTATATGTTAATGGAAGTTTCTTTCCGTTTACTTCTACATAGTCTGCACCTGTTACAAGCACAGGAGAGCCTTCGGGAGTGATCCCAAAGGCTTGTGCTCGTAATGCGATTTGGCTGCAAAGTTCATTGCGGGCATAGACCGCAAATTCTTTTAATGCTCGTTTATTCATCGCATTTCGTCCCCTTTATTTCTTAATTACAATTGTATTTCCATTGCTTAGTTCTTTTAACAATTGTTTCTTCATTTTTTCTAATAAATCATGAACATCATACTCATTTTTGATTTCTATTGTTCCTATTGGTGAGATAATTGATATTAACTCTGTAGCATGGATTTCAACCTTGTTTATCTTTTGGGCGTCATCATCATCGTAAACAATCATGTCATCTATATATTTTTCATACATTTCACGCACTTTATCTTGCAGTCGTCGAAGATCATTGGCTGTCATTTGTGTATATGTGTACACACGTGAAATGCTTTCAATGTCTTGGAACTGTTGAATGCGTTTTTGTAATTCATCCAATTCTGCTTGAACGACAGCCTTAATTTCATCGATGTTATATCGCTCTTTTAAGCTTTCCATCGTAACACGAATTTCTTCCATTTGTTTCAGATGAATACCTAATTCGTTCTTTACAAAATTCGTTAGCTCTGTTCTCAATGTTTCATTAAGAGTTGGCAAATTAGGGATTTGTTTATATGGGCTGTCCATCGTTAAAATTGAGACAATTTGATTTTTTACTTTTTGTACGGCTACTTCGTTTTTCGCCACTTCCAAATCATCTGCACGCTCTTTTAATAAACGAACACTATCATCAAAATGGCGTAGTGCATGGCCTTTAAAGAAGGACGACAAACTATTTAATTCCTCTAACCATTCTTCTAAATCTTCGTCTAGTTCAATAAATTCTTCAACGAGATTCTCTTTTTTCGAGATCGATAATAATTCATCAACACTGTTTTTCAACTTCGCAAGTAGAATACCACCCGGATAAGGATATTGCTTATCTTCACGATTTTTTTCATTAAAGATCTCAGAAAGAGGCTGCACAAAATGTTTGTCCATTTGAACGCGAATATTGCCTGCTACTTCACCATATGTTTCGCCAATATCATAGAAATTAAATAGTTCCTTCATAATTTCTACTACTTCTTTTCTTACTTGTTGCGGTAATCCGATTTGAACATCGAAGACCACTTTTTCTCTCTCAGATGCTTTCGTAATACGTGCAACAAATTGTGAATCAGTAGTATCAGAGCTTTCACTTAAATAAGAAAGTTTAACCTTTTTACTATGAACTAAAGCAGCTACAATACCGGCAATATCATTTTCACTCCAGCCGTACGGTACATCTTTAAATTTATCCACTAACACTTTCATTGTGACAATTTGACGATTTTGTCTTTGTTCAAGGTATCGAAGCATATCATCAAATGCTAAGTGATTTGAAAATGTACCATCTAATCGTGCAGGTAATCCTTTCGTTGCCCAATCATAAATCGTATCGTTCGCATTTTTGACTGGTACTGGCTCATCAATATAACCCAGATAGCTGTACGTGTTACGCACAAGAATTTCAAACGCACTTTGCAATTGGTTTTCTAAGCTACCATTAAACGTATAGTCTTGTCCTTGAATGAAGTATTTGGCATGCAGCGCTGCTTCAGCTAATGCCTCTTGTGCTTTCTTTTCGAACTCGCTAATTTGCTGGCGTTTTTCAGTTAGTAGTTGGCGTTGTTTTTCAGTTAAGCCAGTTGACATTTTTTTGTTTGCATATGCCTGAATCTTTTGGGCATATTGCATCGGTTCAAAGAATTTTTCTGTATATTCTTCTGGAATATACATAATGAGCGTTCCAGAGTTCGCATCTAAACGCGCCTGTTCTTCTGAGATATCTCCTGTATGCACTTGAAGCGTTAATGCGTTTGTTTTACCGCCTCGATTGTACGAATCAAAGCTTTTATTAAAGTCGAAATCATGTGTTTTTCGATAACGATACGATTTCATCTGAACAATATCTTCATAAAATGTTTTACCTAACGCATCCGTCACATTCGCTTCATTGACATGTTCGTTTTGAATTTCACGGTTCATTTCTTGTTCGTCATCACTTAAAAACACAAATGTTTTATCAGCATTTTCAGCAATCAACATTTTTTGTCGCAACTGAATTAACGATTGGCGTACTTGTTTTTCAAGATCATTTTTAATACAATCTACACTGTCTACAAGCAATGTTGTGATGTTTTCAAGTGTAGCTTTTACTTCGTCAATTCCTTTAATCATGAACAATACTTTTAACACATCAATATCAAACGCTGTAATGCCTTCTCGTTTTTCTGCTTCTGTAATCGTTGCCGATACGGATGTACTTAAGAAGCGTTTAACCGTCTCATAAAATTGTGAGAACTTGGCTAGTTGATTTGTATCTTCATCTTTTAATCTCAAGGCAACTTCTTGGAAACCATTTAATAACGAACGTTCCCCTTTTGATAACGAGGCACCCGCTTCTCCTTGAAGACGAACTTTGTTAAACACTTTTTGCAGTAACTCTACTTGGTACGGAACGAACGGATAAATGGCTGCATATTCTTCTTCACCTTTAAACCCATTGTCTAAAACACATTTATCTTTCTCAAACGTTAATGTGTTATTTAAACTTTGGCCAATTTGATCAAAATCAATTTTCAAACGATCAGAAGTAGCAGGTGTTTTTTCAAGAAGACGACGTTTAATAACTTCATCTGTATTTGAACTTGTTAAGTGGATTTTTGTAGCGAAACGTCCCTGAATCTTAGAAAAGTTGTCATATCCTTTAATTTTTGTCACGGCATCCATTTGTTCTTGGGATGTGACAATCACCCATACTTTACCCTGACAGTGGTTTCCTAAATCTTCGACAACGGTCTGTAAGTTTAACATTAAATTAATGTCATCACCGATATACTGACCAATCTCATCGACTAGAAACGTAAGACGGTAATTCTCCTCTTTACACGCTACGTATTTTGCAACCATTTTCGCAAATTCTTCTGAACTAATTTCAAAATTTTTGTTGGCTGCTGTTAATACGCCAGATGCAGTTGCTTCATCATAGCCAAGACGCATAAGAGCTCCCACAAATGATTTACGTTTAAATGTCACACGGACACGTTCTTCAGCCCATAACTTCCCTTCAATTTCTTCAAAATATTGAACAAACTGCTCGTAAATCCCTTCGTCTGCCAACTGACGTTCCAGATTTGCAATCCATAGTGTTGATGAATATCCTAAATGTTCGTTAAATACTTTCAGGAATACTTCCACAATAGTGGCTTTCTCTTTTTTACCGCCAGCAGACTTGGAATCAATGTTGAATAAAACGGCATGGCTATCATAACTTGCAGATTGCTGCATAATGTCTAACAGCTCTTGATCATTTGTTTTTTCTTTAAAGAAATCGACTGCACGTTTGCCATATGCTGTTTCATTGTTCAATAAGTAAGATAAGATCTTTAAAAAGTGGGATTTACCTGATCCAAAGAAACCAGAAATCCATACACCCATCTTTGTTGTAGGGTTGCTATAGCTGTATGCATAGTTTTTAAAGAAATAGGCCATATTTTCGCTAATCTCTTTTGTCATGACATACTCTTCTAACTCGTTAAGCACAACCTTTTCATCATGCTGGCCCGCTTGAACAACGCCATTAATTTCACGGTTAATCGGCTTTTTAAACAGTTCCCCAATCGTAAATGTATCTTGTAACAACGTCTGCTCTCCCCTATCCTTTAAATCGAGAATGCTCGATAGTATCCATTTGATTCAAAACGGTTAAATAAACTCAATCCTTGCCCGGTGTATTCTCCTGGGTAAAAAACAATAACAGGTGTGCTCGTTACTTTTGCATGAAGCTGATTTAAAAGCTCATGTGTTCGAATTAACTGAAATACACTGCCAATACCTGTAATAAACAGAATTTGAGTATCTTGTGCTTCCTCTCCAATTCTATCTACCAATGTTTCATCTTCTAGAGTTGGACGCATGTCGTCTAATAATTGTTCTATCCCTTGCTCCTCTTCATGTTGCTTAAGCCCTTCTAGACCGATATCTTCAAACAACTCTAGCATCACTTCAAAGAGGTTTATTACTTTTATAGTTAGTTCGATCTTATCAGCAAAATATTGAACAGATTTTCGAACCATCAATTCATATTCAGGTTTATAATCAAAAATAAAGTAAGGTACCTCATTTCCGAGACCCCTCATTTGTAAGAAGTCCTCTTTTTGAATTTCTTCAAAAAACCGGTCTAATTTTTGTTGAATATCCACTCTAATCCTCCGCTAGTCGTTTAATGTCAGTAATAATAAATCGCGATACTGTTCGCTCTTCTCCACGTACTCATGCAGCTCTCGGCTTAGTGGAATTGGTTTTATTTCATATTCCTCTCCACTTTTTACAAGAAGCTCCCCATCGACTAAGATTTTTAATGTCACTTGCTTAAGCTTATATTTCGTTTGATCTGTCCAGTTACGCACTTGCTCATATTGCTGTTCTTTTTCTTCAAAAAAGGTACGAATATTTCCCTCTGTTGCAGTTGGCTTAAATTTCTTCATATTATAATGAATGACCTCAAGAACAAAATCCCGAGGGAATTTGAAACACTTTAAAAATCCATACAATAGAATGGCATTTTGATCAGAACGTGACCCTTTTACTAATATGGTTTTTAATGTTTCATCTAAAACAACCGCTCGTTTATTCACACGAGGAAACAAATCTTTCATCGCCGCTTCACTACGGCAATGAAAGAGGTTTTCCTCCATAATTTTTTCTTTAATTTCTTCTTTCGATAACCCATTTAACTGAAGCTTTACTACTATTTTCATTTCGTTTCGATATAAATGTTCGGCTGTAAATCCTCCAGAGTACACTTTTCCCATTGCACCACTACCCTTTAACTCTCTCTTATTGATCTATTTTCTTCTTTAATTCTGCCCAACGATGCCATACCTTTAACCATGCGTAGAAATCGTAATAGCGTTCGCGATCATCTTCAAATGCTTCCATCACAAGCTCTTCTTCCTCATCATCGAACAAACGAAGAGTTTCTTCTTTCGCTACCACCTTCATCGTTTCTACTTGTGGCTCTACATTTGGATCTGTAATATCCGTAATCAGCCAATCTTCAAATGATTTGCGTGGTTTTGGAGGAGCATTTGGATCACGCTCTTCCAATAATGGAGATAAGTTGCCGCGATAGAAAAGATGCAAGTCATGGTGGGCACGTGTAATCGACATATATAGAAGTTTCGCATGGTGTGTCTCATCTTTAAATGTCTCATCACTTACATTCTCAATAATAACAGCATCAAATTCAAGACCTTTTACTAAATAAGAAGGAATAATGACAACTTCCTCTTTCAGTTCTTGATGTCCTGCTGTAATTACTTCTACATGATTGATGTTTCGACGTTTTAGCTGATCGAATGTATCAATGGCTCCTTGCTTTGTTTCCGTTAAAATAGCAATCTTTTTATGCCCTTTCTCTTTAAACGACAAAATTGAGTTTACCATTTCATCATATAATTCGCCAATACTCACCTCTTTTTTAATAGAAGGAACATTCCCAGGACGGTTGACTGGAATGACAAGTGGAAAATCATAGTTGCTGTTTAATAAAACACGATTGGCCATATCCATAATTTGTTTTGTTGAACGATAGCTTGTTTGAAGGTGCAGCCTCTTGTATTCTTTCTCTTTAAATACATACGACTCGATTTCTTCCCAGCGATCCAATCCATAGAAAGAGAAGATTCCCTGTCCGATATCACCTAATATCGTCATTGACTTGGCGTAGTCCTTCATAATTGCCAGCTGGAATGGACTGTAATCCTGTGCTTCGTCGATAAAAATATGTTCATACTCTAATTTTTTACCGTTAATTTTTGCATCTAAATAAATAAGTGGCGCAATATCTTCATACGTAAAACGCTCTTGTTTCACTTGTCGGCCATTTTTTAATAAAAGGCTTAATAACTCTTCGTCTAAATCTGGGTGGAATTTATCAAATACCTTCTTTTGAAAAACAGACTTATACATTAATAATGCTGGAATATTTTCCATTTTCTTAACATAAAGAGCTATTTCATGTTTCATTTTTTCCATAAACAGTTTCACACGCAAATTTTTAGCGTTCTCTAACGCCTCATAGATCGCTTTTCGTTCTTCTCCTTCTGGGAGAGTCACGACCCATTTACGATAAGCATCTTCAAACTCATCATCAATTTCCATTTGAACTTTCTTAATCTCAGCCTTACTCCAGTTTAAAATGAAATCTTTGACTTCTTTCATTCGAACATTCAAAGGCAAGTGTTCTTTCGAGTAATAAAATTGATGAACTTCTTCCTTTGGCAACATAACGTTGCTGTCAATGACAACATCACCGTGAGGAATCATCGTACTCCCAATATATTCAACGAAATCTTCTAACAGCTTTTTAAATCGTAACGATCCTTTATATTTAGAAATCCTCACTAAATCTTCTTTATCCGTTGCACCATATACCGTTACATAGTGCTCATGAAGATCAGGAATATTATTTACATCGGTAAAATACGTAGAGGCCCAGTCATAAAACGTCCGCTGCTCAATGCCTTCCACTTCGATTTCTGGGACGATCTCGCGAATGTACGATAAAAAGATTTCGTTCGGAGCCAAAATTAAAATATCTTTCGGCTTTATTTGTTCATGATATTGATACAAAAGATAAGAAATGCGATGAAGCGCGATCGTAGATTTACCACTTCCTGCTGCGCCCTGGACAATAATCGTATCTTTTAATGGCAAACGAATAATTTCGTCTTGTTCCGCCTGGATACTCGCAATGATATCTCGCAGTTTATGAGTATCACTCGTATCTGTTAAAATTTCTTTCAAATAATCGTCCATATATTTTACTTTTTGGCCATCTTCATTCTCAACAATTCCACTCTTACCAATATCACTAACACTCGTTACCGTTCCACCATGAATAATAATTCCTCGTTTTCCGTGAATGGTAATGGGACGTGAAGAACCATTACCAAGATAAAATGTAGATTGAACGCCCTGGTAAGCGTTATACAGTTTACCTAAGTCTGTTCTCCAATCGACAACAACTAAATCTCCATCATCGTCAATCCCTTTTTTGCCTACATAGATCGTATCTTTATCATATTCATCTTCAAAATCTAATCTTCCGAAATAAGGTCTTTTCTTCGCATCATCCAGTTTGCGAAGCTGCTTATTATATGTTTCGAGCAGTTGTGCTTCTACTTGGGAAGTTACCTCTTTACGAGCTAACTGTTGCTTTGTATCTATTAATCTATCGATAATCTGAATCGTATGATCTAGATGTTTCTGTTCTTCTAAAAAAATCTGCTTCATCATATCATCACCTTACACTTTATTCCATTTATTATAGTATAAATCCACCTTTCTTCCTATTCAATGTAAGATATTTACATATATTAGTTTGCACCAGAACAGGTAGAATATAAAACTTCTGAAAAACATGTAAACAAACTACTATACTTTCCATTTAACTTAATGTTGTAAAAAATCGAAAAATAATATATAAAAGCTTTGGCCCATCAGTCCAAAGCTTTTATCGTATTTCATTTCATCAGTGTTGTGACAAATCAAATAAAGCATGACACAACAACCAGACACGCTTTAAAGTCCTTATATCAATAAAACAATAGTCTCTGCTAAGTATATCACTGAAAGTGATATCAGTTTTCCCTTATGCTCTTATTTTCTATCGCTAAGCCCGTTCTTATAACAATTCGGACATCCACTACGATTACCATTTCTATTGTATATTCGTGCACCCCATTCGTGACTGCACTTTTTACATAACCACCAAACCTTAAAGTGGGAGTTTGCAAAGTAATCTTGCGGCCTTTTTCATTTTTAGTTGGATCCCATTCATTCGCCAGTGTGGGGCTTACATCAGCTAAATTATTACGTGAATTTATTCTTCTATTTCCACAATCAGGACAGTTGTTACCTCAATGTGTTCTACTTGCAATTGTAGCAGGCCATTGATGCCCATGAATACAAACCCAATTTACTTTTTCATGGCTTGCAACTTTAAAATTTTCTGGTTTTAAATCCCCATTCTTATGGTAATCCCATTCTTTTAAAAGTATGGGTCTAACATTGGCTAATGAATTTTCATAATCCCCAACGATCCATTAAATCTATAATTGACACATTATCTCTTTCAATATTTATATCAGATCTTTGTTGAATATGATCAGTAAATATCTTTTCAAGACACATTTGAAATGCTTTCATTGAATAATTTTTAAGATCATAAAAAAATGTATTTGGATTTGGTGATTTATATGTTGGACATTCCGGTGACGGAGGTCTATATCATAAGGATTATAAGCGTGATATAAAAAAAGACATTGCGTTACTTGAAAAATGCCATATACAAAGCTCATTAGAATTCGAGAAACACTCTTTACTCCTAAAGTAATTAGAAAATGCTTCATTCACTTGGTTTTTATTTATAATAAATAGATCAGCTGAAAACAGCTGAGGTTTAGAAGATGACATGTGACTCTCTCCTTTTAAATTTATTTATAAGTATTTATTAGATATTTAGGTGTAAATATCCTTTAATATGGGTAAATAAGGACTTGGTTGTTATTTTGAATAGTGTTTTCCTCTTCACCCTCATTTGGAAAATCAGTAACCTTTTTATCTCCTTTCATTGTAATTTCACCTAATATATTGTTCGTGATTAATTCTCATTCGTTTACTAAATGAGTGAGATTATCAACTATGCCAGGTACAAAAGAAAGAGAACCAAACAAGTGAAGTGAACCCAAAAAGTTAGACACTTTATTTACTTAGGCAGCCTTGAGGGCATGAACCCAGTAATCTACCGGGCTCATGCCTTTTAATTTTACCTTGATTCGTTGATGATTGTAGTAATGGATATATTCTTCTAGTTCTTGTTTGAATTGCTCCACGCTTTCAAATTCTTGAAGATAGAGTAATTCGGATTTTAATAAGCCAAAGAAGCTTTCAATGACCGCATTATCGAGACAATTTCCTTTGCGGGACATGCTTTGTGTAATGTTATGTCTTTTCAAATCATGCGAGTATTGTTTCATCTGATAATGCCAGCCCTGATCTGAATGGAGAATGGGTGAATCTTTCGATTCCAAGCGATCAAAGGCTTTATCCAGCATTTTGGAAACGAGTGGATAAACAGGCCGAGATTCGATATTATAGGCGATGATTTCTCCATTAAACAGGTCAAGAATGGCCGATAAGTATAGTTTCTCCCTAGCTTAGCTTAGCCCTCTTTGGTAAAGGTAATAGTTATGTTCAAGAAGATAAAGAAGCATTTGATTTATTTTTAGGTTTTATAGACGTATTAAAAGTTCTATTACCACCAACATTAGGCTTTGAACGTTTAACTATTAGGGAAGGAGAAGTTGTTTTAGAAACGAAAAGTGGAGATTTCTTATTAGATGCAGTTTCTGGTGGGATAGGTGCAATTTTAGACTTAGCATGGCAAATATACATGTTCGATGGCAATAAATTGGACCCTTACCTAGTACTTATTGATGAAGCAGAAAATCACCTTCATGCATCGATGCAAAGAAGACTACTCCCAAGTCTATTAATGTCTTTTCCTAATGCACAGTTTGTAATATCAACTAATAGTCCATTAATGGTTAATGCTGTGAAAGATTCTGCAATATATGTTTTAGCATATAATGAAAACAATGCAGTTTTTAGTCATTTGTTAGATTTTGAAAATAAGGCTGCTAATGCTTCGGAAGTTCTAAGAGATGTATTAGATGTACCTGTCACTATACCGCTATGGGTTGAAGAGCGCTTAAATAATATATTACAGAATTATAGAGGAATTGAGCTAACTTCGGAAAGTTATACTAGTTTAAAGGAAGATTTAGCTTCTGCTGGATTAGACGATCATCTTCCTCAAGCTTTAGGAACACTACAGGGAGGAAGGTTTTGATGATCACACTAAATAAAAGGACGAAGCCGAGGATATTATCCCAAGAAGAAACAAGATGGACTGATGCCTTAATGTGTTATGTGAATTCAGGACAGACTATCCCAAAATATGTAAAAGGAAAATACGGCCACCCAGAAATAAAAGCAGAGTTATTAAAGGAAACGAAAGATAAATGTGCTTATTGTGAAAGTAAAATTCGTCATATTGATCATGGGGATATTGAACATATTATTCCTAAAAGTGAAGAACCTGAAAAAACATTTTCATGGGAAAACCTTACTATCGGTTGTTCAAAGTGTAATTTAAAAAAGACAAATTACTATAACCCTAATTTCCCCTTATTAAATCCCTATACTGATAATCCTGAGAATAAGATACTTTTTGCAGGCCCTTTATCTGTTTCAGCAATTGGTTATCAAAGTGCAGTTATAACAATAAGACAGTTGGAATTGAATCGTACAGGGTTGTTTGAACGGAGAACGGATTATCTTAAAAAGATTGAGCCTTTGATAAGACAATACGAAATGACAAATGATGAAGTGTTACGCAAACTTCTTCTAAAAGATTTAATAGATCTAACAAATCCAGATAAAGAATACTCATCTATGGTGAGCCAGTTCTTAGCAAAACTTGCTATTATTGCTTAAAGTCTAAAAGAGTTATTTTGAATACGTTCCAAATTCAGGTTCTAAATTTCCGATAATAACTCACACACAAAAAAAGCATCTATTTAGAAAAAATAGATGCTTTTTTTCTTCTTTCTCGCATGGATTCCTAAAGATTAACTGTAAAATAAATACAAGTATCTTACGATAAGCCTATGAGTAAGGGAAGATTATCCAAACCGATAATGATATAATTTTTACGTAACGTAAAGGAGGGAGCGTATTATGGGAGATATAAAACTATTTCGTTTAAACGGTGATACCGTTGATGAACTAGCAGGAAAATCAGTTGCTATTGAAAAATCCTTACAACACATTATTGAACGCCATTTAGATACGTTTTTAGGTGTGCGTTTTTTAGATTCCGAATATAGCAAGGGTAAACGCCATGCAAGTAGAATTGATACGTTAGGTATAGATGAAAATAATTCTCCCGTAATTATTGAATATAAGCAATCCATTAACGAAAATGTTATTAATCAAGGATTATTTTATTTAAATTGGCTGCTCGACCATAAAGCCGAATTTGAACTAATGGTTATGCGTAAATATGGGCAAACAGTTTCCGACGCTATTGACTGGAGTAGCCCTCGCTTACTTTGCATAGCAGGCGGTTTTACTAAATATGATGAACACGCAGTAGAACAAATTAACCGAAATATTGAGCTATACGTTTATAAGCATTATGCAGACGGGCTATTGTTACTCGATTTAGTTAACGCTACAACTGCACAAACTGTTCATAATAGCAATGAAGGTGCACCAACTACTCATGCTAACAGAAATACAAAAGCAAAAACGGTGTCGGATTATTTGGAACAAGCCAATACGCAACTAACCGATAGATTTGAAACTGTAAAAGCGTATATGTTAGCTTTAGGTGATGATGTACAAGTAAAGATATTAAAACATTACATAGCGTTTAAACGGATTAAAAACTTTGCGTGCGTAGAAATACACCCCCAAACGGGCAAATTACTTCTTTACTTAAAAGTTAATCCGCAAAGTATTACGTTAGAAAGTGGCTTTACTCGTGATGTAAGTAATATCGGGCATTACGGTACTGGGGATTTAGAGGTTGTAATAGCTAGCGATGAAGATATCGAAAAGGCAAAGCATTTTATTAATATGAGTTATGACGCAAATTAAACGGGCAAGCATTACGCAAGCCCGTTTTTTTATTTGGTACCAATTTAAAAGACTTTTAGTATTACATTCCGTCTGTAACACCTGTGATGGCTGTTGCACCATTTTCTGATGGTTCTAGTAAACATTTGGTCCATTGTTTGCCTAAGATGTGGTGGTTTAGAGCTTCTTCTACTAGCAATTAAAATATGCTTTCAAAAATTCATAGAATGTAGGCCACGTTTCTTTTAATTCTCCTTTTATAAGTAGCTCATCTCCGCCCTCAAAATTCACCGTATAGACTTTATCCGTTACAGTATCAAGCACTAATACAGCATTTGCTGACATTTCACTTAAAACTAAAAACTTTTTCGGAAAGCCATGCTCTTTTCGGGAAATAAATGTATATGATTCAATATTATTCTCTTCATCTACGATATCTAGTAACTCAAAAGGTACAAACTCTTCCCAAAAAGGTCCAGCATAATAATGGTAAAATTCACGGAATGTATTTGATACATCTACTTCTAAACTATTTAATGCATCAATTACTTTACTTTTATCTTCACGTTTATAAATGTCCTCTCCCAGAACTTGATCTAATTTCTCAGGCAAAATACTCATTTTTAATTCCCTCCTAAAGCTTCTCGTCCCCTTGTTTTCCAATAATTAATAGAATCTACTTTTTGAAATGCTTCTCTTGTTCCCTCATCCATAGGATAATATGGGTTCAACTTTCCTTTGTAAGGATGTAATGGGGCTCTTTTTGCATTACTGATGTTATGATATCTAGTTGAGGCTTCAAATAATGGCCCAATGCCTTTTTGTTGTGAATGGTGTAGCGTTGCAACACTACCTGCATCATCGAGGATAGGGGCTAGACCATACTTTGAGGATGCTTCTGCATTCGTTAACCCTCGACCCTTTTTAGCTCCTCTTGTTCGAACCATATCCCAATTAATATCGCTTCTTTGATAGACTTTATAAGTAAAGCCTGTTCCTAATTTGCCTGCATTATATTCTACTATTCGAGTAAAGTACTTATTATTCTCGTATTCTTTAAAATGTCGGTAAGTGCCTATATCCGCACCTTTACCACTAACCTCAGACTCCACTTTCGCCATAGATATTAACTGATCCTTCAACCCAGTGCCATTAACCACATTATAAGGTACTCCACCTGCCAACGACAGTTGGTTTTTTGGATTGTATGGCAATAGGTTAGGGATGGAGACTAGTTCTTTTGCTTTCGTAACGCCTTTTACTGCAGCGACTTTTGTAGTTGCTACCCCAGTCTTCGCTACAGCACCCGCGCCTTTTGTTCCTACTACTGATGTGACGACTGTTCCGAGGGCATAGGATACCCAGTGAGCCCGCGAATAGGCATCGCCATTTACCATATCCCGTTCATATGAGTCGGTGATGGATTTGGATATATATTTATAGGTTTGAATCGGGTGCATGATTGAATTTGCTACACCTTCAACCGTTTCCCCAGGATCTGTGACAAAGTCCCAAACTCCTGTCACGAAGTCTTTTCCTACATCATAAAGGCCTACGCCGATTCCTTTTGCAATGTCTGCGGTTTGCTTAGCCGCTTCTAGCTGCATGACATATTGCTGCTGAGTGGGCGCTAGGTTTTCATACCCGATCTGCTTGGCGATTTTGAGGAACTCATCTGGATCTGTTACATGATCGAGTTGTGCCTTCAAGTCTTTGATCCGGCGATTCTCCGCTTCTTCTTTCTTAACCTTGAGATATTGCGCGGTTTCTTTTTTCCTTACTTCTAGGTTTTTATAGGCTTCACTATTTTTATAAGCTGCTGCATTAAAATAGAGCGGGGATACTACTCCTCCCCTTGTACTGGATACTTTCAATTGCTCCATTAGTGCCGTCACTGCCGCTTGGTCCTCTTCGGATTTGGCATATTCAGTCGTCCACTTATGATCGATTTCGTTTACTTTGTCTATCGTTTCGGTCCGTTTTGTTTCAGCCTTCTCAATATTTTCAAAGAACGCATCATCGGAAAAAGGCTCTAACTGAATGATATCATCAATTCCAGCCAATATTTTTTTCAGATCATTTTTCTGGGCTGTGACCATTTCCTTGGAATTTCGAGTGGCATTTGTCAGCTCTTCCTCTAAAAAAGGAACAGTAACCACGGTTTCACTAAGGTTCGCTTCGATTGTATCTCCTTGAATTCCACTTAAAAAGGCAACATGCCGATTGATTAGACGCAGCCAAGAATCCACGACATCGACCTGTGCTTTGTAAAACCCTTTAATGACCTCTGCGCCTTGCCCCTGCAGCTCATCATCCAAATGAACGATACTCTCAAATCCTTTTTTTAATTCCGTGAGCTGTTCCTTTAGATCCTTATATTGTCCGACACGCGTTTGCATGGCAGAAACTAGTGTTTGAGATTCGTAGATCATCGACATAATGGAAAGTCCTTTCAACTTCTTTTCTTATTCATTTTCTATGTAATATTTTTATTCACTGTAAAATTATGGACTAAATATATTTTAGAAGAGTTTCTATATTTATTCAAGAAATGAGGGGACTTTTTATTAAACGGATTTATAGTATAAAGAAGGTAGGACAATAGAATATTTCTTTATGCTTTGTAATATTTCAGGAGCCACAAAATTGGCAAGCTGGACAGTATTTTAAACCGACACGAAAAAAAGGGCTATTCCTGTTGAAGGAATAGCCCTTTCTTTGTATCAGAATTAAAATGCCGGAATGGCCGTTTCACTATATTTCTCTTCTAAAAATTTGCGTACCTCCGGGCTTGTCATGGCCTTGGCCAACTTTTGGACTGGCTCAGAATCCACGTTATCCTTGCGTGCCACTAATGTAATCGCAAAGTCATTTTCAACACCTTCTGTGAGAAGGGCGTCATTTTTTGGAGTCAAACCAAGCGGTGCAGCGTAAGCAGGTGTTATCACGATCGCATCTGCTTCATCATACGTTCTCGCCAGCATTAATAAATCCACTTCTTTAAACTTATAGTTTTTAGAGTTCTCAGTGATATCAGACATTGTATAGTATGGACCATTTTTTTCCTTTAAAGTGATAACTTTATGCTGTGCCAGCAATGCCAATGAGCGATCGATATTCGACACATCATTTGCAATGGCAATTACGGCACCCTCTGGCAATTTATCCATTGAATCGTATTCTTTGGAGTACACACCATAATTGGCAAAATAAATGGGTTTCACTGGTACTAGCTCGGCATTTTTGTTTCGATTGAATTCCTCCATATATGGAACGTGTTGGAAGAAGTTCACATCCACTTCTTTTGCCGCTAGTGCGGTGTTAGGCTGCACATTATCACTTAATACCACCATTTCCAGGTTAATGCCCTCCTCCGCCAGCTTTGGTTTAACAAGCTCAAGGATTTCCGTCATTGGGGGAATGAGTGAGGCCACTTTCAATGTAACCTCTTCCTTTTCCTGATTCTGCGCATTTTCTTTCTCTTTTACTTCATTCGTCTTTCCACATCCTACTAAAAACAACATAATTGCTGCCATGAGAAAGAGTATTTTTTTCATGATGTTTCCCTCCATTATTTATCTTTTATCAATCATTCTGGCTACAGCTGTTCCAATGAATTGGATAAGCTGTACTAGAATAATCATAATGATAATCATATAAATCATTAGCTCTGTTTTAAACTGCTGGTAGCCATACCTGATGGCAAAGTCGCCGATACCGCCGCCTCCGACCACTCCCATGATCGTTGAATAGGAAATAAAGCTGATAATCGATGTTGTTAGTCCGAGGACAAGCCCTGAACGAGCCTCCACGTAAAGGAATTTAAAGATGACATCCTTAACGGAAGCCCCCATGGAAATGGCTGCCTCGATCACACCCTTTGGCACGTCCAATAAAGATTGCTCGACCAATCGCGAATAATGGGCAATGGCGATGATGGCTAATGGAACGCAAGCAGCTGCTGTACCAATGGCTGTGCCGATTATGAGCCTTGTAAACGGGATTAAAAAAACAACCAATAATAAAAATGGGAATGAACGAATAATATTCACAAGTAAATTTAACATCGAGAAAGCCCACGGATTTTCAAGCAAATGACCCTTCCTAGAAAGAAATAGCAAGGTCCCGACAGGCAATCCAATCAACATCGCAGCAAAAATGGACACACCAACCATCGTAATGGTTTCTCCAATTGACTGCCAAATTTCTGCCTCATATTGAACTAAAATCTCAGGCATGGCCTAGCCCACCATTCTCTGCTAATTGTTCGATAAAGTATTCTGGACGATTATCCTTTTTTTGAATACCGGTTGGTTCGATTAAGACCGTGTCATAAATCTCTCCCTCTGCCATGATCGATACACGATTGCATATACTTTTAATGACATCCAGCTCATGACTAACAATGACAATCGTCACACCGAAGCGTTTGTTGATGTTCTCTAGCACGTCTAATATTTCAGCCGTTGTATTTGGATCAAGGGAAGAGGTCGGTTCATCACATAACAACACTTGCGGGTTATTCGCCAATGCCCTTGCAATGGCAACACGCTGCTTTTGTCCCCCGCTTAATTGTGCAGGATATCTCTCCATCTCACCCTCCAATCCGACAAATTGAAGACACTCTGCAACACGGCTCCGACGTTCCTTCTTTGGATAATTTGCCAGCTCTAAAGAGGCTGCTACATTGTCATATACCGTTTTATTTGCCACAAGATTAAAATGCTGAAAGATCATGCCAATCGACTTCCGTGCCCCTCGAAGTGCTTTATTGTTCAATGTTGTCAACCTTTCGCCGTTTACCTCCACTTCGCCCGTATCTGGGGTCTCCAACAAATTCATTAACCGCAGCAACGTTGATTTCCCTGCTCCGCTTGCTCCGATTATTCCATGAATTTCACCTTTAGGTATTGTTAAAGTAACAGACTTAATAGCCTGAAATTGTGAAAATTTTTTACTCACTTGATCCAGGTTAATCATAAAATCCCACTTTCTATTTGTTGAAAGGTAAGTATAGCGCTCCACATTATCGTTTCATCAAAGAAACACAGCTGATAAATCATTTTATCAACTAATGAGGACCTAATGCAAAGACACAAATTAACAGTTAAAGACTATGCTGCGAATCCTGAGCCTTCACATACAGCTATTTCCGGCAGCTCATTAGGAGGACTTGTTTCGATTTTCGCCTCCTATTATTATCCAGAGCTATTCCATCAATATATCTCATTATCTGCTTCCTTTTGGTACGAGGGCGTTCTTCGCTATCTTCAAGGAGAAAAGATTGAACGGCAAGGAAATATCCATCTCAAACCAAAAGTGAATCGTCAAAATCATCAGCTCTATTTATATGTCGGTGAATTAGAGGGAATTTATAAAGAAACGATACAAAAGCATATGGTTGACTACATGAAGAAAGCCCACCTTGAATTTATCAAGGAAGGCTATTCGGAATCTAATCTATTATTCGCGTCAGATCCAAAAGGAACTCATGATGACCTATTTTTTCTTACTACTTCATTCAGTCACTTCGTTGGTTATTTGGCAAAGAAAATAAAAACGAAACTATGGAACGTTAATTTGTCTTAATCGATTGCATCACAATAGCCCCCAAGAATGGTGATGTTCCTCATGTCTTGGGGGCTGCTTTTTAAAAAGGTCTTTATCTATTGTCGAATCGAAAGGTCCTACTAATAATGGTCGGCACTATAGAAGCATGATTTTCATCAATCGCTACATACAGCTCCTAATTCCTTTTTTAGCACTTCATATTAAAAGGCGAAAAAGCACCTGTTCCCAAGTGCTTCATCCGGTACTTGATAGAATAACTTATAAAGTCATTGTAACCATTTTATTGTACTATCCCATAGCAAATATATTAACTAAAAAGACATTAACTAAAAAGTCTCTTTTCTATTCTTTTTCATCCATCTTCTGCTTTAGATATTCAGCAATTTCTGTTTGCCCTCTTTCAATAGCAAATTCATAAGCTCCCATATCTTTCATAGTATCCCCTGTATACTTAACAGTAATATCTATACCATTCTTAACAAGATACTTTACAATATCAAGGTGCCCACCATAAATCGCTGATTTCTATTTGGGTCACTAACATCTAATATAGCACCATTATCAAATAAGTACTCTACAATACTAATTTCACCTTCACTAGCTGCATGTGCAATAGTTGCTGAATTTGGTACACCTTCGTTTATGTTAATATCCATACCAGATTCAACTAGAAACTTTATCATATCCAGTTTACCAGCTCTAGCAGCAACATGAAGCCACGTTCCAAAAGGTGTTACAAAATCAAGCAAACTTTTATCAGTAATAATTATCTCTTTCGCTTGTTCTATATCCCCATTCTTAATTAAATCATAGATTTTTATTGCTTTTTCCTTATTATCCATAGAATCCTCCTAAAATATCTTTTTATGATTTACGGAAGACATCAGATACAAACTTGATTACATAGCTGTACCATACCCATTTTTTCACATCTTTTAGTTTAATAACAGTCCCTATTGGTAAAAGTTTCAACTCTGAATTACTCATAATATCATCCCTATTTTTTATTGATTTTTGAACGAATAAGTATAGATATGGCACAAGAACCATAGAGAAATAAGGCTATGAAAAGTAAAGGTACTAATATTGTTGATATTTGATCTTTTGGGACAACCCAAAATAATAAAACTGCAAAGGAAATTGTTCCACTTAACCCCATGAATATCGCATAAAATAATAATCCGAAATTTAAAGCCTTTTTATAATTCTCTTTATTTGTAGACATCAATTTCAAAATTCACCATCTTAATTTTATTTTGTTTTAACCACTGTTTTTTAGAATTAATTATCTTCTTCTAATCCTACCTTTACCTATTATTCTCGTATTTCTTAAAACGTCGTTCAGTGCCTCCATTAGAAAAATAACGCCGGAAGCAACTCCCTTTTTGGGGTAACCACCTCTAAGTTCAGTCAAGTATCCTACACCCCAATCTTTCACGACAAATAAAAAAGAATCCACCTTGAATAAAGATGAATCATTTTCTATCTGTGTTGCTGTGTCGACTTAGTTTTCACGCAGAGTTGATTGAAACGGAAGGTACGAGACTCCTGCGGGAATACGCGTCCAAGGGAGACCCCGCAGGCGCAAAGCGCCGAGGAGGCTCCCGGACCGCCCGCGGAAAGCGAGTGCCTGGAGTGGAAATCAACGTCACAATTTCACAAAAAAAGATGAATCATTTTCTACCTGTATTCCTCCAGAATCGTGCCCGGCTGGGAAGATTTTTCTAGCTTTATCGAAGAGGGGCTAGTTGGTACTTGTTTCTGCTTCAGCTACCTTTTTGACGCGGTCTAAAAATTCAACGACCACTTTATCGGTGGCAAATAATAAAAGTAATTTCAAAAACCACTTCAATGGGCGACTGGTGACTGTATATGTAAAGGAAGTTCTATTGTCATTGATTTTATTTAGTTCATATAAAGCGGTAATATCAAACATTTTTGCAAGTATGAAGCCTACTTTCAGCTTTTTCTCATTTATCTCATTCAAATATTCCAATGTTTCTATATCATACTCTTCTGTTCGTTTTCCTTCTCTATATGTTTGACGATATACGCTTCCAACCACTTCTTCCGTTATTTTAACCGGCTTTTGTTCAACTACTTGAGGCATGATTTTTTGCATATTTTCTACAGAACCATCAAGAAACTTCCATACCTGTTCAATTGGGGCGTTTACTTCTATTTCTTTTGTCCATTTTTTCAAATAAAATCACCTCTACCTATATTATATTTCCTTTATTATGTAAAACCAAATTTCCAACTGATAAATCGGCAAATAATTCAAGTTATTAGATACATTAACCAATTCTTTTTGAATTTAAATGTCGTTCTGTAAATAAATTACTTATTAAGATTCTCTTTTTTGGTGTTATTCTTGTATAATAAACCAAACGGTTACTTTTTCAGGAGAATCCTATGAATTTTATTTATATCAATCAAAACATATTAGATAATCTTTTTTATATCTTAGTAAGTATTTTGATTTATTACATTTTATTAGATCATGGCAAAAGGTTAAGTCAATATGGCAAGACCCTTATTACTGCATGCATGAGCATTCCTATTATATTAAGTATGAAGTTTCCTATTTATATCGATGAATATTGTGTCCACGATCTCAGGCAAATTCCTTTTATAATAGGGACCCTTTATGGTGGTTGGCCTGTAGGGGCTGCTCTGTTAGTCATCATATTATCTTTTAGGTTTGCTTTTTATGGCTTTAATTTGCTTACGTTAATTGTATATATCGTAATCTTTATTATAACGGCTCTATTTTCTTCCAAATTCAAAAATTTCAATCGGAAAAATAAGCTTAATAGCTCGATACTATTAATTTTGTTTCTTGGAATTCTAACGAGCTTCATTTCACTCGCTATGTCTGATTATTTTCAAATAACGGAGGCGTATTTATTTTACTTTATCATCCTCCCTCCTTTCATTATTGGTTTAGCTGTTTATATCATGGAAATTTTAAAGGATGCCATTTTAATCCGGACACAAATGATAAGGCTTGAAAAAATGGAGGTAGTCAGTCAGCTTGCAGCCAGCATTTCACATGAAGTTAGAAATCCTTTAACGGTTGTGAAAGGATTTGTTCAACTGCTAAAGACTCCTGATCTGACTCAGGATGTAAAAGAACAATATATAGAGCATGTTGTCAGGGAGCTTAATAGTGCAGAATCCATAATTAGTGAATACTTAGCATTTGCAAAACCTGCACTTGAGAAAGTGGATAATATTTCAATTAACCGTGAAATAGGGTATGTAATTGAAATGATCAAACCATTGGCTAGCATGAATTTAGTTACTATTTCTGAACAGTTGGCTCCAGCCATTACCCGGGGGAATATTCAACATTTCAAGCAATGCTTCCTAAACCTCATCAAGAATGGTATAGAGGCAATGCCAAATGGCGGGGAACTTAATATTGTTTCTTATGTAAATAATTTCGATATCATTATCGAAATCAGTGACAATGGAGTGGGAATGAACAAGGAACAAATAAATCGTTTTGGCGAGCCTTATTACAGTTCCAAAGAAAAAGGGACTGGGCTGGGATCAATGGTGGCTGTCAAGACCATCCAAACGATGAATGGTACACTTCATATAACTAGCGCTTTGAATAGGGGAACAACGATTTCAATAACACTCCCCGTTTATCATGAAGATTATTCTGCAAAATAATAAAAAGTCCGCCGTAAATGGCGGACTTTTAGTTTGTAGACAAATATGGTTTTATTTAAATTTAAAACCATAGTTGATTGGAACGGAAGGTGCGAGACTCCTGCGGGGGGAAACGTGTCCAAGGGAGACCCCGCAGGCGCAAAGGCGCCGAGGAGGCTCCCGGACCGCCCGCGGAAAGCGAGTCCCTGGAGTGGAAATCAACGGTCAAATTGTACAAACCTATAACTGTAGACAAACTTGATTTTCAATAGAGTGCTGTTACTTTATTTTTTCTGGTCAAGGCATTGATAAACCGCCATCATGTCTCGTTTGTTCAATTCACGAATCCGGGCGAATATGGGGATATCGGCAACGGCCTCGGTACGTTCACTTTCAGCCACGACATCCTTCACTTTCCCTGTCAGCCAGGTCTGGACGTCGATGCTTTCGACGATTTCTTTACGCCCTTCATCATCGATGCCACTGGCATGACAGCTCACACAAGGGATCGTTAATTTATACACACCGTCATGGATGTTGTCTTCTGAAATGACTTTCTTGCCATTACAGAATGGGCATTTATGACTTGCTTTAATTTTATTGATTTGGGTAACGATTTTTTTGTAGCCGAATGCTTCATAGACATAGGTTAGTTTTTTGTATTTGCCATTGGTGAAATATTTATCAATAATGGTTTCTCTTGTTTCGTTAATATTGGCAAAGTCACAGATGGTGATCTGATTTTTGCTGCTGATTGCTTCGATATTGCCTTTAATGCTGTCCCAGAATGGTTGGGTATTTTGTAAAACCACTTCATAGCCTTTGAGGCTTGCTAGTTCGAGTTCGAGCATTTTCAACGCCGCTTTTGTTTCACGTGGAAGGAATGAGACATCATCAGTGAGTGCGATATCGCCGCCCACAATCGCTTTTAGTTTTTCCAGTTCCGGCAGCTTTCCTACAATTTTGATGACTTGATCAATTGGCTGTTGGATGATCTCCCGAATGTCCGTATCACCAAACATCAGCTTTTTATGATGTTTGAGAACCGTTCCTTGGCAGACTGGACAGTCGATCATCTCTTTTGTTTCTTTCATCTGCTCTTTAATGATTGATTTCGAAACAAAGATATAACGCCCAATGATGAAATTGAACCCTTCCCAAATTCGCGATGCCTTGCCCGCTTTATCGTAAAAGGACTTTTCCCAATACCCATATAAGAAGGTATGTTTTTCGGCATCTGTCATCTCATTATAGCTTTTACTAATGTCGTGACCGAGTTCATTCTTGATCTCATCAAACAGGAATTGCAGTTTTGAATGCTGATAATATTTTAGTACTTCCATCACGTCCGGATGTAATAAACCATCCCAGAATGGCACGTTTTTGTCTTGTATGACTACATCGAAATCGAATTTTTCAATGACCCGACGTCCCGAACAGCTTGGACAATGATTTTCTGCTGAATAGAAATCGAAGCTTCTTGTATCCTTATTGGTCGGATGTGCAGCCACTATATGGTTAATCATTCCGCCAATTTCATAAAGAAACGTATATTGGCTGTACAAGTGCCGTTCAAGATCAATGGCGATGACAGGTGCAATCGTGTCGGACTCAAACTCCCCATAAATCACGCGAGCGATTGGTGATAAGCTTTTTAAAATGCCGCCCTTATAGACGTTCTCTGCGTTTTTGAAATAGTCCAGATGATTTTCCTGTAAATAATCGATACCAGTTTTTGACCGGAGCGTGGAAGAGATATGCAACGGCTCCACTCGATCGTCACTGTCTTTGTGACTGTAATAATCATCATGACTGACAACGTCAAGATGCTGGACAGGCGTTAGCTGTCTTTTACCAAAATCCACGATATAATCCGAGCTTTCCAGCATATAGGCATTATGTTCAATCATGATGATGGAGACGGATTCATCATCCAGAATGACCCTGACACTGTCAATGAATTGGTTTAAAATATTTTGCGATAACCCTTTTGAAGGCTCGTCAAAAATGAACAGCGTGTGCGGGTTTCTTGTCTTCGCAAACAGCTCGGAAACTAAGTGGACACATTGAAACTCACCCGTCGATAGTGTTTGTGTTTTTCTTTCTAACGTTAAATAACCAAGCCCAAGTTTGATCAATAAGCTCAAACGTTTATGTGCGATGTCTTCAGATGGCAATTCTTCGATGATATCTTCGATCGAACGCTGAAAAATATCATCAATTTCATCACTGTATTTGGTTAGCTTCTTTTTAATATCAAGAAACGTAGCAACGGTTGACCGGCTGGTGATCGATTTATTTCGGTCCTGCCCGACCATGACCAGCTTATCCTTTGGATACCGCTTCTGAAAATCTTTGGAGATGCATTCATTGACTAGTGTAGATTTACCGCAGCCTGACTCACCCGTAAAGGTAACGAGTCTATTCTTGGGAATGCGGATTTCTTCCATTTGAATATTACGGCAGTAAAGATCCTGAAATTGATAGTATTCAGTAGGCGCGGCTTCATTTCGTTCCCAGCTGATTGGTTTGGGCCGCGGTGATTCCTCAACGATTTTCCCGCCATATTTTCCGCTGCCGGGTCCAAAGAACAATTGGTCATCAGTGCTATCCAACACCGTATCTGAGTGATCAATGAGCCAAATTTGATTTTTATAACCTAATTGCTTAATCTGCTCCAAAATTTTCAAAAGGGTTTGATGATCAAGACCGACGGAGATTTCATCGATGATGATCACGGTATTTTCACTTGTTGCCATGAATTCGGCCAAATAAAGCCGGGTTAATTCCCCTCCTGACACTGTCCCCATAATACGGTTCAAGCCTAAATAACCAATATTCATATTGATTATATTTTGGAGAATATGCTGTTTAGCTTCACTAATATGTAATGTCTCTGCGAGTGAAAGGATCGTTTCGATGCTTAAGTTGTTGATATCGGATATAGTATGCGGGCGATCTAATAATTCAATGGTATATTGCTCGACTTCTTGATTGTAGCGCTTCCCCTCACACTTTGGACATTCGACGTTTTTCGTCGTACCGCGTCCTTTACAAGTGGGGCACCAGCCTAAAGCATTATTAAATGAAAAAACTTCCGGAGAAAGATTGAATTTTTCTGCAAGACAAACACGAATCTCTTTAAACACACCAGTATGTGTGCCAATGGTCGAACGGGGATTAGCTGAAATGGATGATTTGCCGAGAAAAAGGACCAGCGGCATTTCCTCCATCTTGATGGCACTGAAGTTGGTTTCCATAATATTAGGGAATAAATACTGATATTCAGACTTCGGCAATAAGGAAACGAGACGCTTCTTGGATTCTTCGCCAATGGTTTGACAGAAAGTCGTCTTCCCGGAACCTGATAAACCAGCAATTCCTAATGATTGGTCGTCTGGAAGTGATGAATCTAAATGGCTTATATTGTTCGCTATTAATCGATTTATTTTCATTTGTAACTCCTCTGATTTTTTTAAGCTCAGTCTTTCATATTAGCACAGCAGTATATGTATTTGGTATTTTTTTAACGGTAACCCCATCCTTCTATTCTTTCACATTCCGCTGCTTCAAAAACGTATGATTCATCGACAAAAAACGAGGAGTAAGGATTGGATTTTTTCCATAACCAATAAGATGATTAAAGCCTTCTTATAGATTATAAAAGCCCCTCTCCATTAAGAGAAGGGCATTCCTTATAAAGCATGACCACATTTTTATCCAATACGCTTATTTTGTATTAGACTTTTTTGCCTTGTTTTCAAGATCGCTTTTAGGCTCGGTGGAGAATTCTACATCTTTTCCATGTCCCTGCGGGTTAACACTTGGTGCGATGCGACCTCTTCCTGTCTTTTTACTCATTTCCTTCACCTCCAAGTATATGATGTTGGACGGATCTACTTTACATTACGGGTGTAATTAAATGTGTCTTTGTTCTGAGGAACATCAGGATCTTTTTTCCCGGCAGGCTGTACCGCTCTTCCTGTATTTCCGCTATAGCCTTCTTCCATGGGCCCTGGATAATGATAATGACCATCATTAACTGATTGCGTTGTTGCTTCACCAGTAGCATGATTCGCTCCCGTTTCCGCGCCATTTTCTTTATCGTTAGTCAATCCATCTCCTCCTTTTCTAAAGCTTTTCTTTTATAGTATTTCGATAAAAGAGCAATAAAATGAAAGGAGAAAAAAGGAAGCACTATAATGACTCCATTCTTTGTTATTTGGAGGTCAGAAGTAAACTCTCCGTTGCACCGTTTTTCAAGAAGGGACTGGGTTCGCCAACCGTATAAATTTGCAAATCATGCATAGCCCTGGTACATGCGGTGTAGAACAATCTACGCAGGCTCTCATCACCGTATGTTTGCATGGATGCATCATAAATGATGACTGCATCGAATTCGATGCCTTTGGCCAAATAAGCGGGGATAACAACTACACCCTGTTCATATTCATTTGTGCCTTTCTGTACGAGTTTAATTTCACCGTGGACACTAAGGGCATCGTATGCGGCGGCACTTTCGGCAGCAGATTTACAGATTATTGCGATTGTATTGTACTCACGGCTTTGGAAGTCTTTGACTTTAGACATGATTTTGCGGTGCAATTCATCACGGCTGGACACTTGAGTGAGTACAGGCTTCTCGCCTTCACGATTGAACGCCTTAATTCGATGGCCTTCTGGAATTAGTTCACGTGTGAATTCTATAATCTGCTTTGTGGATCTGTAGCTTTGATCCAAGGTTATGCTCTCGGTTTCACTTATTCCGTATAAACTGGTAAGAGTCTGGAAATCCACCCGTTCGCTGGCATGAGCAAATATTGCCTGGTTAAAGTCACCGAGCACGGTCATCCTGGCAGAAGGAAACAATCGTTTCAAAAACTCGAATTGAAATGGAGAATAATCCTGTGCTTCGTCAACAAGCACATATTTTATAGAAGTATTCGACTGGAATCCTTGAATTAACTCCTTCAGCAGCAAAAACGGAGTCGCGTCTTCGTAATACAGTTTACCTTCGTCCAGCATTTTTTGGGTTGATAAGCAAATTTCCCTTTCGGCAGGTGTTTCACCCTCATTCCACAGTTCGAACCGTATTTGTTCGTCAAAAAGTTGCTTGTATATGCCCTTAATATTGATAAAATGAAGTGCTTTTATCCGTTTGCGTAACGACTTCAATTTCTTTCGAACAATCATACGCGCAAGCATCTTATTCTCTATCTCATAATCGTCAAAGGAATCTTCATTATCACCGCGTTTTTTCTCTAAATAGGTGTATACCTTTTGGTAGTCTTCTTTGCTAAGATACTCGATTTCCTCCTCGACCCAAGGTTGTTTCAACTCAAACTTTTCCCTTTCATCAAGTAGCTCACATAACCACTCTTTCAGCTTTTCAATCCTATTGTGAAATCTTAATGTGGTGTCTGTGTTATAAAATCTTTCTGTGATTTGTTTGGCGGAGACGAGCGTTTCCCCTCGGAACTTTAACCCTCTAAAGATCATTCCGGATTGCTCAAGTGATTGTCTGTAGGTCTTGATGATTTCAAAGAAGCGAATGGATGCCTTAAATTGGATACTCGCTGTCCTGGTGCTATAGGAAGGATCATCCGCTGCAGTCAGCAAATATTCCAATTGCTCATAAGGATCCTCAACTTGAAAAGAGTCAGTCAGACGATGATCCAGGTATTCCTGGAATGTTACCTGCTGCATATTCTCTTCGCCAAGTTCGGGTAACACATTGGATACGTAGTTATTAAACATGGAGTTAGGAGAGAATAAAATGATTTGATCGGCTTTCAGCCTTTCTCGGTTCTTGTAGAGCAAGTAAGCGATCCGTTGAAGGGCAGCTGATGTCTTCCCGCTGCCAGCGGCACCTTGAACAATGAGCAGACGTCCCCGATCGTTCCGGATGATCCTGTTTTGCTCACGTTGAATGGTGGACACGATACTGTGCATATGCTTATCCGTTCCCTTGCCCAGTACCTGCTGTAGGATCTCATCCCCTATGGTGAGACTCGTATCGAACATTGATTCGATAACGCCTCCCTTGATGGTGTATTGCCACTTATTCTCCAGCATTCCCCGAATTACGCCTCCGGGAGTGGAGTATTCTACAGGACCGGGAGGATAGTCATAATAAACACTAGAAATTGGGGCCCTCCAATCGTAGATAATGAAGTTTTCTCCTGTTGCATCAGTAAGAGTGGAGGTCCCAATATAAATTTGTTCCGTAAGGGGAGACCCTTCTTCAGTGATATCAATCCGGCCGAAATAAGGAACTTCCTGCATGCGGCGCAGTGTTGACAGCCTCTTGAAGGCATATCTATGTGCGCCTTCGCTTTGTGACAAGTCTTGAGCCTGCTGCCTTAAGCCAATGATCGTCTCGAGGTAATCATCGAAGGTATCAATATTAACCTTGAGGTCATCCCAAAAGTGTTTACGGATATTAACAACTTCTTTTTTACGCTTTGAAGTTTCTCCTTCTATTTTGCTGATTTGTTTCGTGATTGTATCTATCACCTCATTCAAACGTTCTTGCTCCTGCCGAATTTCATTGTTCATAACGGACACTCCTTTAAAAAATGAGAAATTAGGGTTGACTAGAGGTGAGTTTTACCTTATACTTATAGTAAGGGGTAAACTGTTTTTGTATATAGTTAAATGTGTTTCTATATTAATTTATCATAAATTCCGAATGATATCAATGTATTTTGCACAACAGTTGCCATAATGAATCTTCATTTTAAACTTTAATTTAACATGTAAAGCCAGTAACCAGTTGAGCAATAGCTTGGCTGGTTATTTTTATGCCTACATATTAGAAAGCCTCATTACTAGTTCTTTTTTCTATAGATTTGAAACAAAGTCATACTGTTTATAAAAAAATACGGAGGAAATTGCGATAAAGACAAATCCTATATAAACGGATTTGTCTTTATGTTTCTTCCATCGAAAAATATAAAATGTTTTTGTGAATTTTCAATCTATTCAACTTGTGTTACTGGTTTATTATTTCATCATCTGCCTTGCTTCCATAAACAGCACTTGGATAAACTTTTTCATATTATTGCGGCTCTGACTGCTTACTTTTTTGCTTTTGTCTTCTAGCTCCAGCATTTTTTTGCGGACTTCCGAGAAATCAAAAAATGTGGATGAATAGGCTTCGAATTTTGGATTCATATAATCCGTCAATCCTAATGAAGCGATATGGATGAGTGCCTGGTTAAGTGCGCGACGGACACGCTGCTCAGAAGCTTTCATTTCTTTCTGGATTTCGGCCTCTTTCGCTTGACCTCCCAGCTTTTCAGCAGCAATCCCAGCAAATATCTCCTTTAAATATGGAAATGTGTAGGCAGGACCGAGTCTTTGCTTTTCATTTTGGAGGAATCCTAAAATGTTTAATAAATCCTCGCTTCCCCCTTCGCCAATCATACCTAAATCAGAAATTAAGGACCGTCCGGCTTCCATGATACTTTTTGTATGAATGGAGGGCACTTTCGAAGACTTCGGGCGGCCCGTAAACACGTTCAACGACTTTTGAATGCCCTGGATCGATTGATCCACCAGTATTCGCTCGTTCACTTTGTTTAATATGCATGAAATTTCAACTTGGTTCAGCGGTTTTGTAATGTAGTATTCCGCTCCTAATCTATACGCCTCTCCAATCAGTTCTTTCGATTCCACTTGCGAAATCATAACAAATCTTCCTTGAAATCCATCAGCAAGAGACCTGATTGTTTCAATTCCATCCCTTAATGGCATGAGCAAATCAATTAAGACAACGTCTGCTTTTTTTAAAAGCAACAAGCCATTATTCACTAAAGCTCCGTCTTCTGCTTCTCCCACCACTTTGCCTAAATCTTCGTCTTCAATTATCTCTGTCAACATTCCTCGAATGGCAGGATCGTCATCTATAATGAAATAATTCATCTCGTTAACCCTTTCTCCATAATAGCATCAATCGGAATTCCTACGATGAATACGGTTTCTTTATAGGTATCCATTAGCCTGATATGTCCTCCAAATTTTTCAACTGTTTGTTTCACATACGATAAGCCAATTCCCGTCGAAGGGTTTCCCGCCTCATCGAATTTCTTTGTATATCCTGCTGTAAAAATGATTTCCTTCTGCTTTGGCGCAATGCCGGACCCATTATCACAGATGCAAAACTCCACGAATTGATCTTTCCTTTTCACATGCAGTGATACGTATCCTTCTTCTTCAATGGCTTCCACTGCATTGGCCAATAAATTATTTATTAATGATAATACCATATATACATGATAGCGGGGATGGTCATCATCTATATGCAAGGAAAATGTAATAACTTTGCGAAGGGACTCTGCATATCGTCTATTGGACACGATCATGATGTTACCAAGGTCTTCGATCTTCATAAATTCCTGCAGGTTTTCGGATGACATAAGTTTCGATAGCCCCGCATAAATCCGCTGGTTATCTTTTTTGATTTCATGCACGAGACCGGCAATCTGCAACGCAGTTTGCGCATCGCTTCCATTAGTCCCCCTTGTTTTTATCCGACGGTAAAAGTCATAACAAGTGCGGGTGATTTCTTCCGCATTTTGCATCGTTTTCTTCAGTTGAACCGATTCCTCATACAAACTTGAAATGAAAAGCAGCATTTGTTCCTTTTGCATGCGCTGCTCCGCTTCTGCGGATTTCGCTTCTCTTAGCTTTAATATATTAAAAAAGCCGAGAACGAAAAAGCTTCGAATAAAGGCGATTAAAACAAGTTGGTCAATGGCTAGCAAGGGTGTGTCCTGATTCGCCAGGATGGATCGGATCGTCATCTCCGATACACTTGCAAAAAGCTCGATCAATACCCCTAAAAGCCCGATCATAAACGGCTGATCATGCCGTTCGTTCAATTTCGTTTTATGAAAGGCCAACGCGTAAATGAAGTAGTAGAAAAAGGCGGGAACATGAAGATACATCGCATCCTCAACGGATATGTCCCGTATCCCGACAGCCAGTGAAAAACGTAAAAAAAACACACTCATTCCCGTCACTATGCCTGCAATAATCGGGTGGATGCTTCTCCCCCATAGTAAAAACAAGAAGAAGACGGGGGTTCCCAAACTGACTCTGAATGTATCATCGAAGGGGTAAAACTTGAATTCGCCCGCAAGAGGCACCGCAATCATAATCAATAGTAATATCCTTATACTCTTTTTCAATACGGTCCCTCCCCAGTCACTATATTAAAAACATAACATATGAAAAGGTAAAAAAGTGAGAAGGGTTTTGACTGAAATTATTATTTTTTCTGTCCCTTGTAAGTATCAGTAGGATTCAGTAGGTTCCAGTAGGATGAGCATAAACTTGAAATAATCTAAAAAAATGAAAGCGTTAACAAAAGGAAGATTATCAAAGGAGGAATTCAAATGAAAAGGTTTGGCTTAGCTACTCAAATTTTTATTGCACTTGTACTAGGTATCGTTGTCGGTGCTTTATTCCATGGTAATGAAACAGTCATGGCCATTTTGGTGCCTATCGGGGATATTTTCATTCATTTAATTAAAATGATCGTCATCCCGATCGTCATGGCTGCATTAATCGTTTCCATAGCGGGAGTCGGCGATATAAAGAAACTAGGAAAATTAGGCGGGAAGACTCTTCTTTATTTTGAGATTGTCACCACAATTGCCATTGTTATTGGATTACTGGCGGCAAACTTGTTCCACCCAGGGTCTGGCTTAGATACAAGAAATCTTGAAAAAAGTGATATTTCAAAATATGAAGAAACAACAAATACTGCTGGTAGCAGTGGCTTTGGAGAAACAATTTCTCATATTGTTCCTTCAAATGTATTTGAATCAATGGCTCAAGCGGATTTATTACCGATTATCTTCTTTTCTGTTTTATTCGGCTTAGGTGTCGCTGCGATAGGCGAAAAAGGAAAGCCCATTCTTGGATTCTTTGAAGGTGTGTTGGAAGTAATGTTTTGGGTGACGAATCTAGTCATGAAATTTGCCCCCTTTGGTGTGTTTGCGCTGATTGGTGTAACCGTTGCAAAATTTGGTATCGCAACATTAATTCCTTTAGGGAACCTAGTAATTGCTGTTTATGTGACGATGATATTCTTTGTATTCGCCATTCTTGGAATTATAGCGAAAATGTCAGGGACAAGCATTTTTGTTATCCTGAAAGTGTTAAAGGATGAATTGATTTTGGCATTTACAACAGCAAGTTCAGAGTCGGTATTACCAAGGCTTATGGACAAAATGGAAAAGTTTGGCTGCTCGAAATCCATTACTTCTTTTGTTATTCCAACAGGCTATACGTTTAATCTAGACGGCTCATCGATTTATCAAGCACTTGCTTCACTTTTCGTGGCACAAATGTATGGTATAGATTTATCCATTACACAACAGATCACTTTGTTACTAGTCTTGATGTTAACGTCAAAAGGAATGGCTGGCGTTCCGGGTGCCTCATTTGTTGTTGTTTTAACAACACTTGGTTCTATGGGACTGCCAGTGGAAGGGGTTGCGTTCATTGCCGGTATCGACCGAATTTTGGATATGGGAAGATCAGCGGTTAATGTCATAGGGAACTCATTGGCGGCGATTGTCATGTCGAAATGGGAAGGGGAATTTGACCAGGATAAAGCAAACCATTACGTTGATTCAATTAAACAATCAGACGTAGCATAAACTTATAAAGGAGGAAACACGGTGTCAACAATCCAAATAAATCATGACGAACGTATTGAGAAAGACTTCTTGGGATCAAAACAAGTACCAGTGCATGCATACTATGTATCCAAACATTGCGTGCAGCCTCCGATTACAAATTATCCTTTCGAGATGACAAACCCAGGTATTTCTAGTGCTAGATCGTAATTTCCGATTTTGATGAAATGGCAGATGTGGTTGATGAATAACAAAAGTCTGGGGAATTGATATAAAAGCCCTCCTTTATGGGAGGGCTTATTTGTTTTGAGGATGAGTAAAAATAATAATCCGAAACAAAAAAATGGATAGCCCCAAATAAGGCTATCCAGATTAATTTATAAAAGATCACTTCACCTTTACGCCAGCTTTAATCAACGTAGGCGGAGTTTCCCCCTGTAATCCGGCGACAAGGTTTGTTGCGGCCAGCATCGCCATTTTCAGGCGGGTTTCATATGTTGCGGAACCGATATGAGGCAGAGTGACGACATTCTTCATGGAAAGCAGCGGGTTGTCTTCCTGGACGGGCTCCTGTACAAAGACATCCAGTCCTGCCGCGTGAATTTCTCCGGTTTTTAGCGCATCGATCAACGCTTCTTCATCCACTGTTTTCCCTCTTGAACAATTGATGAAGATGGCGGACTCTTTCATGAGCTTGAATTCTTTTTCCCCCATCATCTTTTCGGTTTGAGGAGTTAGCGGTGTCATCAAGCAGACAAAATCAGATTGCTTTAACAGATCTTCCAGAGAACAGTATGTAGCTCCATACTTTTGTTCCGCATCTTCGTTTCTGGATCTGTTGTGATATAAGATGTTCATATCGAACCCAAAACGGGCCCTTTTTGAAACGGCAGATCCGATTCCGCCCATCCCGATAATGCCTAATACTTTATGATGGACGTCCAACCCAAACGATTTTTCTCCGATATTCGATGTCCATTGCCCTGACTTTACCATTTGATCCAACTCAGGCATTCTTCTCGCTGTGGAGAGCATCAAACCCATAATCGTATCGGCGACTGTCTCATTCAATACCTCGGGAGTGTTCGTAGCCATGATTCCTCGATTGGACAACTCGGTTACATCCAAATTGTCGTAACCAACCGATGAATTACAGACTATTTTTAATTGCGGTGCTTGATCCAGTAACGTTTTATCCACCTTTAATCCTGAACCTAATATACCATGTGCGTTCTTCAGCTCCTGAAGAAATTCAGGATAGTTTTGTGAATGAAGACCCTCTAAATAAACGACATCACAAGTCTCTTGAATATAATCCAACACCTTTTGATCCACTTTCTTATAGACGATTACTTTCGGTTTCATCATTGATACCTCACTTCCAATAAAGTAGGACCCCATCGGGTTCAAATGTTGACATAACCTTTTTGTTTTACGCCTCTATCTATAATCTACCATTATTTTAAAAAAAGGTAGTAGCTAATTGAACGGCGGACCAAATCGCTAAAACGGAAGCTAACGTTAGAATAATATTTTCGAACCAATTGTTTTTATATTTTCCCATCAAGCTTTTTTTATTTGAAAGCACGAGCATGCCAATTGCGATTACCGGAAAGCCGATTATATTTATGGCATTAACGCCAATAGTCAATGCAATGAAACCAGGCATGCCGGGAATGGACCAAATAAGCGGCGTAACTAATACAAAAATCATAATCCATTTAAACATTGGATCTTTTTCATATTTACCATTATACTTTTCGCGACGATCCTTATTTATTACGTAAAAGGCATCTACAATCAATCTTGGAAAACCAGTTGACTTGCCTACTACACTCGCGAATAATACGCCAAAAACACCAAGATAGAAAATGTACCAGCCAAATTTCCCTAACGACATTTGTAATGCCATTGCCAAGTCATCAATCGTTTCAACATGAATTCCATTCGGTTTTAAAATTTCTGCCCCAACCACCCAAATGGCCAAATTTATCACGATGCAAACTCCGATGGCAAAAAGCAAATCATTTCTTTGAACCTTTAGATGACTCGGTTTCGTCCAGCCCTTTTCCTTCATGAAATATGGATGAACAAAGTTCGAAATGGAGCCTGCTACTGCACCGATAATCGAAACCGCTACCAATAATGCTCCATGAACGCCAGTATCACTTGGAATGCTAAAACCAACTGTTCCTTTAATGATTTGCCCCACATCCGGTGTAGCTTGAATGGCCAGGAACAAGAAGGCAATGGTCAATAATGCCAAAAGCACTTTCATTACACTCTCAATTCTATTATAAATATTCCTGCCAATAAGCATAAAAACTAATCCCACAACTACCAATGAAGCTAAGAATGGCTGATTGACTTGGAATAGGGTCGATAATACCTCTCCCGCTCCCTTAATCATATAGGCATTAAACAGGTGGCCCATGATTAATGCATAACCAAACATGAAATAACCGAAAAATGGGTGGATACGTCCATAGCCTTCAAGTATGGTTAAACCCTCTGTGTTACAAAGCTGGAACCGGGCGATAACATTAACGATAAGAAAACGAAGGATTAATGACAGTGCTAAAATCCACATTAAACTATATCCATAATCCGCCCCGGCAACAGAAGACGTCACCAGATCACCGGCCCCAAGCCACGTTAACACGGCAAGGATTCCCGGACCATAGGATGTTTTAAATTTCGTGAAGAAATTTGTTTTCTTACTTACGACCTCCGGAGCAATCACAGTGGATTCAGCAAGATTTGATTGATTTTTCAAGTTATTCACTCCATTCCAAAGAGTATGTATTCGCTTTCATTTTTTCTAAAGCAATAATACTTAGATAACTCTAGACATTCAGATATTGAAAATATGACAGAACTTTACGTCATTTCCGGAATTGACATAAAGTTAACGCGCAGTATGTTGTCATGCTTCATGTTGAAGTGAATTAGCTCTTAAGTAAGTTCTCCTTCCATTTGATTGAATCTTTCGACTATTTACATTGAAATTGTAAGACAAATTAAAATGTAAGTCAATCATAATATTTTGAAGTTTTTTTAAAAGGCAAAAAAAAGACCCTTCGTACTTGTTGACCATTCAAGAGAATTGGCGTTGCTGCAAATTGGGGAAAACAGGATAAATAAAGGATAAGTACAGCGTGCGAATAGATTACTGTCATCAGCGGATAATATAAGCGAAGGAGTGAAATATATGCCACAAGATAATAACAATGATCCAAATAACAATGCCGGTAACCTTGATGCACGTAGAGACCCTACTAATAATGATAGTTTGAACCCCGGGTTTCAAAGAGAAGAACGTCCTATGCTTAATGGTAATATCCCAACAACAGAGGGTGTTGCAAATGTTAAAGAACGTTTTCCTTCGGACCATGAAAGACTTATGAGCAGAATCAATCTTGGGGATGCACTTATAAATCGGGAAAATACACATTTTGGACGGTTTGAAAGATAACCCACGAGAAAAAAGCTAAAGACCTGTATAGGCTTTAGCTTCCGCTTTTTTAGTTTTGTACAAAAATGAACTGTCCTCTCCAGGCACTCGCTTTCCGCAGGAGTCTCTCACACCCGCTCCAATCAACTTTGTTTAATAATTCAGATGGAAGACCTTTTATCTACAAACTAAAGAGACCTTCCTATAAGAGGTCTCTTTGAATAATCCTTATTTTTCACAAGCGATAAAGTCTTTGTCGCGATCGCTTTTTTTATTGGCATCATAAAGCGCCTTTGAAACGTGAGGCTTGTATTTCGTTTTTCCTCCTTTATTTTTAACGGAAGATGTACGGGCTACGCCTCCTTTGTAGTCTTTATTCAATGCTGTACAGTTTTTATAAGTCTTCACTTTTGTTTTGGCACTGGCAATGTCATTCGCACCAAACGAGAGACCTAAAACTAGTCCAAAAGATAGTAAAATAGCAAATATTCGTTTCAAAATATGTACTCCCTTTCCTAATAATTAACTTTTTACTAATCATAATGTATCATTCCATTTTTTACAATAACTATATTTCTGGATTTTAAATAAAACCTGCTCTCACTTAATCCATTCCAAAGAAAAGACCGCCAATTCAGCGGTCTCATAGATTATATTATTCCTTTCCTTTCACCCTGTAATGGACCTCCCCGGGTTCTTTGCAAAAGGTGATTCCGCTTCCCGGTTCGTAATAAAAGGTTTTTTTACCCAATGAGCGTTCATGGAAGGTCGTATGCAAATAGGATGCTTGGTCCCTTTTGAAGGCGAGCTGATTTTTGCTTAAGTTTACTGGTAGGCAATGACCGTAGTTTGTGTGGACGAGTGTTTCCTTTTCGTTCATTTCCTCTAAGTCACGAATGTGGATGTAGGAAAACCAGACTCCTCCTCTTTTCCGGAATGAGCGGGAGGAGAACCAGACCATCCCCAGCTGGGCGTTTATACAGACGGGCAGTCTGTATTTACCTCCCAGTACGGATTTGGCTGCTGCTAGTCCGCCATCCAGATCCAATCCAAAGTGGTTTAACGTGTTATTCAGGATTTCCTGGCGCGGTTGCCTAACATGGAATGTGTTTTCTCCCTCCACTACCGTAGTCATCTCGACACCATTGGCGTCGTATCGCTCCATCATTCCTACCGTTTCCATATTCAATAAATAGTTTTTTCGTATCATCATTCCATTCACTCCCCATTTCACTATTCCTTTTTATGGAGTATACTGGACATAGAGGCAGGTATACTCCTGCTCACAAGCCCTTAGGTGATTGTCTGACCGGACGTCCTCACCTAGGGGTTTTTCACTTTTTCATTATCACATTTCCCCTCACCTCCTCAACAGCTATACAGCCAGCGTACTAGCTCTTCGATATTGTTTTTATCTTTGCTTAGGTGAAATAATGGCGGCCTCCCTTTGTATGTTCCTTTAAACTCTTTCCAAATGGGATTATCAGGACTCCAGTCCACCTCTTTCAATTTTGACATTCTCGTGGCAATCAGCTGTTGTTTTTGTTCGATAGGCTGGTTTTCCATTTTGTCATTGACATAAAGGGCAACGGCAATGAAAAGCGGGTAACTGGCAAGCATGCATTTTGTGTAATCACCCATCTGTCCTGCCGGGTATATGTCGAATAGTTCATTAAGATAGAGATGAATGAGTGTGATGTATTCACTGTTCGAAAGCGGACTTTGTGATACTTTCTCTTCAATGTTTACGTGTGCCCTCCCAGTCATGAAGATGCCGATGACCTGCCTCAATTGCGATAGCGATAAGAGGTTTTTATTGGCTGGACGATTGATGGAACGCTTTTCAAGTTCGACACCGGCTGTTTTTAGCGATTGATGGGTATGGAGCACCTGATTGGTAATGACGTTGAGGTTGTTTCGCGAGTCGAATGATATCCGTTTGGAAAGGGCCACTTTCTTGCCTTTTAGATTGAGATCCAGGTAGAGCTGGGATTCTTCCGCTCTTGTTAGCCCTTCAAATACTTGGATCGCAATCGAGCTGTCCTTCATGAGTGAATCCAGTTCGTATGCTTGTTTCACCTTTTCTTCATCCTTCTTTAACGCTTTAAGGATACTGTCCTCCAATTGCGCGAAGGCCGCTATTCGTTGTGTTCCGTCGATGATCGATAATTTGATAGGGTCTCCATTAGGGGCGGTTCCTTCCCTGCTGCTGGCAACAAGCGGCGGCAGGTAGATATTTTTCGTTAACGCATTGTCCAAAAGATAGTTTTTGATCGATCGGACCCGCAGTTGGTTGATTTCCCTCGTGGCGATTTGACCGTTGCGATACATATGGACCAGCTCGATGATGGAGCAGGAAATCATCGTCCTTCTTTTTCGATCCAATTCACTTAGAATCATGCAGCCATCCTCCTTCTTGTTCTATTTTTCGTTTGAACGCGAGAGCCGTTTTCTGGATGGCGTTTGTAGTCGAATGGTTTTTGACTCTTTTTTTCAAGGGATCGTAAATGTGTGAATAAAGGACATCATCATGCTTCCAAGTGCAGGCTTTCTTCAAATGCAGCATATGATTTATTGCTTCTTCATAGGGGATTTCATGATGTTTGTGGAGTTGGTGGATCGTTTGGGCAAGGGCTATTTGGATGCCGGAATACCCTGATGTGAATGTGGTCCGGTCTGTCATCTTCTTCGGGAAGATTTCCAGCCATGACTCGAAAAACGCGGTCGCGGTGTTGATGATTTCGGCTTTGGTTATATCACCATAATTGGCTTTACCCGTTTTCGCGGTGACGTTTCCTTCAAATAAAGCAATAAGGCAGCGCCTCATGATCGTCAGCGTAGTCAGCGCCGTACAGCTCACGGTGATCCTCGAAAGGGTGGTCTCTATCTCCATCTTACTTTCTAATATCCTGGCAATGTTCCGTGTTAGTTCTGCATATTCATCGCGCTGGTCATACTTCATCACCAAGCCGTTATGCGGCTCTTTTCGCTTCGTATTAATATCATTGAATAGCTGTCTTTCTTCATGCGTTTCCAGATTTAAATAGATTTGAATCGTGACTGGATAGGTTTTCAACTTATCAATTTGATTTTGGAGCTTTGCCGCTTCAAGAAAGTTACCGATCTCTTCTTCCGTTTCCTTCCGTGCCCTTAGGTGACTGATGGCTGAAATGAGGGCGTAGGTCCTATGCTGACCGTCAAGTATGTATATTTTACTTCCTGGTGGCAGTTCCCCGCCCACGGGCACTTCTTGGATCGCTCCCCTGCTCGAGAAGATGAATGGGGAAAAGTAAAAGTCCCCTTCCGATACAGAATCGATGATGAACTCCCTGATTTCAGTCCTTCGATTGAGATCAAGCTTTCTTTGAACCGCCTCATCGACTTCGAATATCGCCTCCAATGTCGAGAATTGAATCTGCGAGATTAATATTCTTTTCCCGAATTGGGTAAGGCTGTTTCCGGCTATTGTCACTTTCATTTCTTGATATGTCATTCACTTCACCTCTCTGCGACCATTATCCTATTTTATGCTTTTTTTGTAAAACCGCTCTTGTATTGCCTCTCTCAAAATTAGTTCCCTTTTGTGACTGCTTTACCTGTTTGATTGGCTTACTCTTTACAAAATCTCATCAAAGGGCTATACTCTCTAATTTCCGTTTCAAATTTGCTACTGCAGATCGCTATTTTGTGTCCATTTAGAGAACAAACAGCCAAAATCCAGATAAAAGTGAAACGAAATGACATTTTTGTGAAGTTTTAAGACAAACAAAAAAGTCTATCAAGATGATAGACTTTTTTGACATGGTTATTCTGCCATCTTTATTTCAATTGCTATGTTCCGTAAATAATCCAATAAGGGCCGGACTTCCTCTGGAGCTGAAATGTCAGTAAATGAGAAAGACTGCTTCTTCTTTTCATCGGCTATATCCAGCTGGTATGAAAACGAGTCGAACCCTTGCGTTTTTACCATTTTACATTGGGCAGCATTAGGAAGGTCAGCTTGTTTCATTAAGTTCTGCAATTCCTCATACTTCTCTTTCGGCAATTCATCCGTATCTATTTCGAAATTCAAGTCGAGGTTGGCAAATCCCCCTATGCAGCTAAATTTGATATGCATGGTAGATGAAGCCTCCTATTCATGGAATATGACTACTCAGGCAGTCCAACCGCTTTAAAAGCATTTTCAATCGTCTTGATGGCTGTTTTCGTAACATCGCCGCTATCAACAAGTTTTTGCGCTGCTTTTATGACGATTTGAACGAATTGATTGAAATTTGCCGTCGCAAATAAATTCTGCATCGCATTGAACCAGATCACGGCTGCTTTGTCCGTTCCAATTTCCATGGATACTAGATAAAAGGCTTTATTTGGTATGCCGCTATTGATATGGACACCATGATTATCGCGTTCTCCCTTATAGAAGTTCTTCATATGATCAGGCTGAATATCTTTACCCATTAACTTATTGTCGAATGCCGTACCTGGTGCCTTCATCGAACGGAGGGCCTGCCCTTTCAATGTCGGTCCCATTATATCAGCACCGATCAGCCAATCGGCATCTCCTGCTGTTTGCTTTAAGTGAAATTGTTTTATGGCAACTCCAAACACATCTGAAAGATGTTCGTTCAATGCCCCGGACTGACCTTCATACTCCAATCCACTTGTGAACTGCGTAACCCCATGTGTCAATTCATGTCCAATTACATCGAGTGAATTGGCAAAATTGCTAAAGATGACCCCATCGCCGTCACCAAATACCATTTCATCTCCGTCCCAATAAGCATTCGTGAATTTATTGCCATAATGAACGTTCAGAATAAGATCAAGACCTTGGTTATCAATTGAATTACGGTGCAAAACATCTTTGAAATAATCACGCACAACTCCGCTATAATCATATGCAGCGTTAACAATGGGATCTGCACTTGATCGGTCTCCTTCTTTCCTAGCCTCATTCTCCCGGAGTTTCGTTCCTCCCTTGCAATCGTAAACATGACGGGCAGATTCACCTTGACGTCCAGATCCTGCATCCGTCAGTGCGACAACACCGTCAATATCGTATTCTTTCAATATTCTGCGCCTGCGCATTTGACGGCTTTTCGCTAAACTGATCCGTGCTTCTTCCACTTCATTTTGTGCCAAGTTCTCAAGAATATAGTTAGGTACGATGAAACACTGACACTTCAATTTGGAACAACCTTTTTTATGCATATGCGTCACTCCTTCATGTTTTTTTACGATCTATTATCATTTCGTTTTTCAAACCGTTCTTCATGCTCCTTAGCTGTTTATCTGATCCGTTCACATTTGCTGCTCTTCCTATCTTCAACACATTTCTATAGACTACTTTCGCCGCTTCTACCTCATTTCCCTCCATTCCTTCCTCTGATCCGTTCAATCCTATTTTCCAGCAGTACTGGTAACTCATCATGCAATTTCAGGCAGGGGATGTAAGAGTTCACCTTTCTTTATTAAATTATTCTGCTCGTGCTGCATATACTGCTTTAAACAAGGAATCTTCCTCGGAACATAAACAACCATTAAGGGAGGGCATAGCATTGGTAACTTCACAGGGAACTGCTTCGGTTAGCTTTCCATTCCCATCTGTATGGGGTATCCACTCTTCAATAGCTGGCAGAACGATTATTTGGGGCACACTTTCCATTCATTCCATTATAGATAATAGGGTGGTTGGTACGGTTAATTTTCGTGGCAGGCCCATTCCGATTAATGGATTTTGGAATGAAAACACCAAACAAATCGCATTTGATTCACCTTATGCCACGTTCTCTGGCAACTTAACCATAATTGATGATCAACAGAGCGGAATTCGGCATTTCATTCTTCAAGGACGTTTTCTTATGAAGCCTCCCTCTCTGCAAGCAGGTGAGTCTGGATCGTGGATTGCCACTACAGATATAGCCCTGAATCAATTTCCTGTTAGCGGTAATGCGTATACCGGGCAATTGCCTCCTGTTGGAGCTTTTTTAACAACGAATATCCTTCATCAGCACCAAAATTTTTGGGGAAGAACAATATAGGGACATCCTTTTTTTGTAGAATGGGTGTTTAAGATAGGGAATCGTCTCTGGATTAGGGGCGATTCTTTTACTTAGATGCGCTGAAGTGAACGTTCGCAACACGTTGCTCCCTGGCGTTCAGTTGATCACATTGCTTCCCCGCTTTGGTACCGTTTTGCCCATATATGAGATGGTTATTTTGGTAGATAACTTATGAATCCGTTAACTTAAAATGAGTACAGATGGAATATAGATTGACAGCATTTTCTCTGTACTTCATACTATTGTATTAATAGAAGTGACAGAATATTTGGTTAATTAGGGGGATGAAACTATGAAATTAGCAGATGTTCTAGCAGAAAAGGATTTTCAAGCAGCTTATGTATTAATATTTGAGGATGTATGGGGGGATGACATGTGACTAAGCACAGAATCCTTTTAAGCATTCCCATTTTGCTATATGGAATTTACATATTTGTTGTCATTCAAAGTGATGAAGATGTTCCACTTTATTTGCATCTCCTATTCGCAATCTACTTGATGTTTTTTGTACATTATGAAGATAACACAGAAGGAAACCATGATAGATTTTGATAATTTCGATACTAAGAAGTTTTGACTTAAACTGAATGTATCGAGCTGCCCGCAGGCTAAGTCCGTTGTAATCCCTAGGTTGTTAACACGTGAGCCAGTTTAGTATGACCACCCCAATATTTATTCCAAAATCATTAATAAAGCCTAAAAAAGCCTCAACTCCTTAAAGGAATTGAGGCTTTCACTATTTATCAGCTTTCTTTTGGTTCCAATTAAATAATACGAGTTGTAACGATGCCTTCGATTTGTTTGATTTGTTCTTCCAAGGCAGGAATGATATCGCCGTTTACTTCTCCATCAATGTCGATGATCGTATATGCATATCCCCCACGGCTTCTGTTAACCATGTCAGCGATGTTCAAATTAAAGCTTGATACAGCCAGCGTGATTTGCCCAACCATATTCGGAACGTTTTCGTGGAAAGTTGCCACACGACGGTTTCCTGTAAAAGGAAGCGAAGTGTTTGGGAAATTCACAGAGTTCTTGATGTTCCCTGTTTCTAAAAAGTTCTTCAACTGACGAGCTGCCATGATGGCACAGTTTTCCTCTGATTCTAGCGTAGAGGCACCAAGATGCGGAATTGGAACGACATTTTTCATTTTCAACACGTTTTCATTCGGGAAGTCAGTAATGAACTTGCCTACTTTTCCGCTTTCAAGTGCAGCTTGCATATCATTTTCATTCACTAGCTCGCCGCGTGAGAAATTCAAGATATGTACGCCCGGCTTCATGATGCTGAATGTTTCTTGGTTAAACATTCCTTTTGTGTCGTCAGTTAATGGAACGTGTACTGTAATATAATCAGATTCTGCAAACAATTCTTCAATTGTCATGGCGCGCTGTACATTGCGTGATAAGTTCCAAGCTGTATCAACAGAGATGAACGGGTCAAAGCCAATGACATCCATGTCCAAATCAAGCGCATCATTCGCTACAAGTGCACCGATTGCTCCTAAACCGATTACGCCAAGAGTTTTTCCCTTGATTTCTTTACCAACGAATTGTTTCTTTCCTGCTTCGACAAGCTTCGGAATTTGTTCCCCTTCGCCTTCAAGCGTCTTTGTCCAAGCCACACCGGCAAAAAGGTTACGAGATGAAGCCATCAATGTCGTCAGCACCATTTCTTTTACAGCGTTTGCGTTAGCACCAGGTGTATTGAAAACGACAATTCCTTGCTCAGTGCATTTGTCGACCGGAATATTATTGACTCCAGCCCCTGCCCTTGCGATTGCTTTTAACTGATCGCCGAATTCCATAGTATGCATGTTAAAGCTGCGAAGAACGATCGCATCAGGGTTTTCACTGTCATTGTCGACTTTAAAATCGCCTTTATTGAAAACATTCAGCCCGCTTTCGGCAATATTATTTAACGCTTTGATCGTTTTGACTTTTTCTAAAAGTATTGTGCTCATTTTGTTTGCTCCTCTTTTGAATATAATAGTTTTGAAATTTCAAAATATTGACTTTAAAGCTTAACTATCTGTTAATATACAGAAAGAGGCAAGGGATAAAATCCCTTACCTCTGCCCAGGCGAACGGCTACGACACTATGTGTTCCCTCACGGTTATCCGTGTTTCGCCAGTTGCACATAGTCTTTTTCATTTATTTTATTCTATCAAACTATTCAGCAATCTTCAATATTTTTTTGCAGAAACCATAACTCACTAGAAATATCGACGAAACTTGCAGTTTTATCTGCGAAAATAGAAATATATCGTCGAAAACTAATGTTTTATCTCCGAAAATGGGAATATATCGTCGAAAACTATCTTTTTATTATAACTCTAGATAGTAATAAGACTAAAATCAGGATGGAAAGGATTATGAACGGGATGGTCGTTGTAAACAGGGTGACCCATCCGCTTGCCTCTTTGTATGGTGTAAATTCCATTTTTTCTATATCATGTTCCTCTGCAGCATTATTCATTCTATCTAGCGAAGTTTCACTATTTGGGACAGACGCGACAAAGTATTGATCCTTTTCATACCCTGCCAGCCGACCGCTTATTTCAATCACACTTTTTCGCTGCTCCACCTCTATAAATGTCACTTTTCCATCCGCTAAAGTTGTAAAAAAAATCATCGGCAGTTAATTCCTCAGTCGGTTCTTCGTCATTATTAAAAACCAGCACAACCCCCAAGATAACCAAGAAGATTATTAAATAAAATATTTTACTACGGAAAATCTGTTTCATCCCATTCCTTCTCCCACATTAAACAAACTATAGGAAATAGTAACATACAAAGTTAATTATCGGAATATCCCGGGCCAATCAGTTGCTAAATGGATAATATTAGTAAAAAATAAGAAGTATAGCAAACTTAAAAAAGGAGGAACCACTATGCTAATAAGAGAGGCAACGTTGGCTGATGCGGAAGGGATAGCGAAAGTCCATGTGGATTGCTGGCGAACCACTTATAAAGATATAATGCCGAGTGATTTTTTAGATAAACTTTCTTATGAGAAAAGGAAAGACATATGGATAAAGAATATAACTAGTAATGGAAATTATGTTTATGTCGCAGAGATTAACGAAGGAAAAATAGTAGGATTTATATGTGGAGGGAAAAGGGAGACGAATCAAGTTGAGGATTCGGGCGATTTAACTGCAATATATATCCTCGAAAATTCACAAAAAATGGGGATAGGTAAGAAACTCATCAAAGAATTATTCTTTAAATTCGAAGAACTGGGATTCAAGACTATTTTCGTAGAGGTGCTTGAAGATAATAAATCTCGATACTTCTATGAGGCATTTGGTGCTGAATTGCTTAAAACCGAAAAAATCAAAATAGCTGGTGCTGAATTGAATCTATTGGTTTATGAGTGGAAAGACATTAGCCCCGTATTGTTATGAATGAAATTCAGCTAAGATTGCTAAAAAAGGCACAGTCCTTCGTGAAGGATTGTGCCTTGCTTTGGATTTAATCTTGATTAAATCCGCTTTCGTCCATGTAAAATACTTCCCAAGAATGGCCGTCGATATCCAGGAAACTCCAACCGTACATGAAACCATGATCAATGGCTTCATTGAAAGGCTTTCCGCCAACATCCAGTGCCCTATTCACGATCTCATTGACTTCTTCCTTGCTTTTAACGGACAGGGCGACGATGGTTTCCTTACTCGCTGCAGAATCAGGGATTTCCTTCTTGGTAAACGTTTTAAAGTAGTCTTCCACCAACAACATGACATATATGGACTCACTTATAACCATGCATGTCGCATTTTCATTGGTCATTTGCTCGTTAAACTCAAAACCGACCTTTGTGAAAAATTCTACTGAGGCATCCAAATCTTTAACAGGCAAGTTTACAAAAATCTTTTCTGCTTGAACTCCCATCCAATTCACCCTCGCTTGATTTTATTTGTTCACTCACCTACTATTCGCTGCAATTTTGGATTTTCCTGCTTGCAGACTAAAAGGAGAGATCAGCATGGAATCTTTCTTTTCATTTCAAATAAACACTCATAATCTCCGTATCGTTAATAGTTGCTTGGGTATTATTTGTTTTTTCCAGTTTTTCAACCAGCTCGCCATTCGTGACAACGATCGGAGTTACGATGCTTGGAGCGTTGGATTTTAGAAAATCGATATCAAATGTCACAAGCTTGTCTCCTGCTTTTACCCTTTGCCCTTCTGCGACATGGACTTCAAATCCCTCACCTTTAAGGTTAACTGTTTCTAAGCCAATATGAATCAACAATTCTATGCCATTCTTCGTACGGAGGCCTAGGGCATGTTTAGTATGAAAAACCTGGATCACTTCTGCATCGATTGGAGATACGACCAACCCTTCCTCAGGAAGAATCGCTATTCCGTCCCCCATCATTTTCCCGGAAAACACCGGATCCGGAACATCTTCTATTTTTATTACTTGTCCGTTTATAGGAGCAAGCAGTTGTTCCACACTTTCTTTTTTACTGAATAATTTTTTGAACATATTATTTCCACCTTTCTCTTTCGGTCTTGAATCCTTGCTGCTCATACTCTCATATATTAAGCATTTTGTGAATTCTGATAATAATCGATGTTATTTTTTCTTTTGAGATTTGCCTTCTGCTTTTTTCTTTTTGTTCGCTTCCACTCTAAATATAACCATCTTGGTTATTAATTCATAAGGAATTGGCTTGTTTAGTGGAAACTGAACGGCCCCTTTTGAACATTTATATTCAGATAAGGCAGATTCAAACGCAGAGATCGCGCTTGGAGTTGGATAGAATCCTATATGTTTTTTATAGGCAGCGAAATGTACCAGATTTCCATATAAAACAAAGGTAGGCATTTGATAGCTTATCTTCTCTTCTGCATCCGGTGCTGCATCCTTTATGACTTTTCTTAACGTTTTTAATATCTCCTGAACTTCCTCGGGAAATTGTATGATATATTCATCAATTGAATGAAATGTATTGGTTCCCACCATCATTTCTCCTTTCAGAACTCCAAACTACAATACTCTTATTATAACATTCTCCACCTGCTAACCCCTGGATTGAATCCCTTTTGTATTTCGCTAACCTATATTTTTTAAAAACCCTTCCATTCTATTCATTACACCTTCCAGCACGATGATCGTCCTTGAAGTATCGAAAGGTTCAATATCCAAGGAATGATTGGCATGCGGGATTTTATTCATGCTTATGTTCGGTTTATTTTCAATCGCTTGAATTTTATCTGGAATATAATGATGATCTTTTTCACCAATAACTATATGTGCTGAATGATTGCTGCTCAATAACCCATCAAAAATCGAATCGAACTTCAATAGCGGCGTCAGCAAAATCATTTTGGCATTCGTAAACTGCTCACTTTTTATGATTCCGTTGATGATGGGGATGGTGCCAAGTGATTTGCCTAGAAACACAGTTCCTTGATATTCATGATTTTGAAGCACTTCCGCAATGACGGGATTGATATCATTAACGATCACTTTTGTGATATCTACCAATGGATGCTTGAATATATCCTGGTCGTAGGCGTAATGAATATGCACGACATCATACTGATTTTGAAGCATGATCATCGTCGAATAATAGAATAGCGGTTTCTCATACGTGTACCCCGCACCTGAAAACATAAAACAAACGGCCGGACTTCCGGTTTCAATATGTGTGTATGTAATTTCTTTTTCATTACTATTTATTTTTCTTTGGTTAACCTCCATGATAGATTCCTCCCATTCTATCGTTTGCTCTATATATTCATTAGCTACCCGCTGCATTCCTCCTTAATCGATACTATCTAGATGGAATCCAAGAATAAGGTTTCGTTTTTTATCAGGAATAGATAAACTTTAGCTATCAACCTATTTTATGTAAATTATTTGATGATCGATCAATCCATGCCTTAAAGGAGAGTGTGTAATGAAAATCAAAACGTTATGTTTCATTCTTGTCCTGCTAGTCACTGGTTCCATGGGCACGATTCATGCAAGTGCTAACGATCAAAAGGTGAAAGAACTGGATATCGGGGATTCCTTCGATGGTGCGGAAGGCACGATGGTACTCCAAAACTTAAAAAATGATAAGGTATTTATCTATAATAAACAGAGAAGTAAAGTACGCTACACTCCAGAATCGACATTCAAAGTGGCGAATGCATTAATCGGTTTACAGACAAAAGCGGTAAGCGATGAATATGAAGTGAAGCGCTGGGATGGCGTAATCAGGGAATTTGAAGATTGGAACAGAGATCATACGCTTGCTTCAGCCATGCGGCATTCCGTGATTTGGTATTATCAAGCAATGGCCCGCGATATCGGGGCGGAAAACATGCAGCAGTATGTGAACCTGCTCGATTACGGCAATCATGATATCTCCGGCGGGATTGATCAGTTCTGGCTGGACAGCAGCTTAAAGATTTCAGCCCGGGAACAAGTCCAATTCATCGAAAAGCTTGTAGAGGAAAAGCTGCCTATCGATAAGCAGCATATGAGAACCGTAAAGAGAATCATGATCAATGAAGAAGCTGACTCATATGTCCTCCATGGAAAAACCGGTACACGCCTTTCTGATATGGGATTGGGCTGGTATGTGGGGTACATCGAAACGGACAAAGGGAAATGGGCCTTCGCAACGAACATGGACGGCAGCGGAAGCAAAGCCAAAACGATTACGCTTGAAGCCCTGAAAGAGTTGGATATCATAGAGGAATAAACGTTCACGCATGCATAGTCAGGATAAATCCCTGAGCGAACAAGCTCGATGTGTTAATGATTTCAATAATCCGCCATCTTGCAGCGAAAATAAAAGAAGTTGAAGAGAAAGGCATCCGCCAAAAGCAGATGCCTTTTCTTCTTGACAGGAGTCAAGTTAACCCTATCTCCCGTTTTCTGCTCTGTTTTAATAACGCAGGCTTTTGAACTTGATGTGAGAGTGCGGTACATTCAGCAAATGAAAACTGTTTACACCCTTTACAACGGTTCTCATCCAGTTTGGATAAAGCTTTATTGATGGCATCACCCGTACTGGAAAAGAACTGTTCCTCACCAACCAGTTCAATAAATCCGGTTTTTCTCAGCATTTCTTTAGGTTCCTGTTGAATTCCTGAAATCAGCACTTGTAGGTTATGAAACTTGAATTGCTTCACGATGTCGGTCAGCAGTGCTTCCCCCGATGTATCGATAAATGACACATTGCTCATTCTTAATAGGAGGACTTTTGGTTTTGATCGCATTATTTCCTCGATTTCTTCTTGCAGCCTTTCGATTGTGCCAAAGAATAAAGGTCCTTCTATCGTATAAATGTTAATCTGCGGGCAGCTTGAACCTTGTTGCACCATTTCTGGTTTAACTAGTTTATCAGCTGGATCTGGTAATACCTTTGATAATTTCAATGTACCGCTCATCAGTTTAACGAACGATAGAATGGCTAATAGTAATCCGATCCCGACGCCTGTTGTCAGGTCAATCACTACGGTTAACACGAAGGTAACGAGCAATACGACCGAGTCCATAGTTTTGGCTTTTAAGATATGCGAAAATTCTTTGCGCTCGCTCATGTTCCATGCGACAAACATAAGAATCGGGGCCATGCTGGCCAAAGGAATGGCCGAAGCATAAGGAGCCAAGCTGACTAACACCAGCAATACCACCAACCCATGAATCACGCCTGATATGGGGGAGACTGCACCGTTTTTAATATTCGTCGCGGTACGGGCGATGGCACCTGTAGCCGGAATGCCTCCAAATAAAGGCGTAATCATATTGGTCAATCCTTGTCCCATCAGCTCTTTATTGCTGTTATGTTTACTGTTGGTCATGCCATCTGCCACTACAGCGGATAAGAGTGATTCAATTCCTCCAAGCATGGCAATGACCAAAGCAGCCGGAAGGAGTTCAATCACCAGACCGCCAGTGATATGGGGAAACTGAAAATGGGGCAATGCATTAGGAATGGCGCCATATGCCGATCCTATGGTCGCTACCTGACCTGGAAAGAATAAGCTGGCGACTAGGGTTGATACAATCAATCCCAGCAATGCTCCAGGGATTTTCGGTAAATATTTTGGAGTTAATATGACGAGAGTCAGACTTATGCTAGCTACCAGGACACTATAGATATTCACTGTATTGAAGTTCACTAAGATTTCTTTCATATTTAAAAGAAAGACATCTTCTTTTTTTAAGTTACTGAGTCCAAAGAAATTGGCAATCTGCCCCGAGAAGATGATCACGGCAATTCCAGCTGTAAAGCCGATGGTAACTGGACGCGGAATAAACTTGATGAATCTTCCCAGTTTGAAGACACCTAAAAGAAAAATCATGATACCTGCCAGGAAACCGGCGATTAGGAGTTTTTCATATCCGTACTGCATGACCACCCCTAACAAGACCGGGACAAAGGCTCCAGTCGGGCCTGCAATTTGATATTTCGATCCGCCAAAAAGGGAGACCATGATTCCTGCAATAATCGATGTGTACAGTCCGTATTCCGGCCTTACTCCAGATGCAATGGCAAAAGCCATCGCTAAAGGAATCGCTACTATCCCAACTACCACCCCGGCAACCAGGTCTTTCTGAAAATGGCCTAAGTTATATCCTTCAAACCTGCTAGAACCCTTCATTTTATCGCTCCTTCTTTTATTGAATATGCATTTCGTCCTTGCTGACAATATTGCTATATCCATCTATGATTCGATCGAGTTTACCCGTTTCGGGATGGATGACCATACCGTGGACGGCAATGGAATCCGGTAATAATGGATGGTTTTTGATCAAATGGACACTATTCCTTACACTCTCCTCAACGCATTGAAAGCCTGTCAGCCACTTTGTTAAATCAATACCAGAGTTTGTAAGGATATCAATTTGCTCCTGGCTGATTTTCTTCTCCTTTGCGGCATCAAGCAGTGAAGAGGATTGAAGCCCCACCATACCGCAACCGTGATGTCCGATCACACACACTTCCTCCACTTTCAACTCATAAATGGCGACAAGGATACTGCGCATAATGCTGCCAAATGGATGAGAAACAATAGCACCGGCGTTTTTAATGATTTTCGCATCTCCATTTCTTAACCCCATCGCCTTTGGAAGCAATTCCAACAGACGGGTATCCATGCACGTTATGATGACGATCTTTTTATCTGGATACTTTGTCGTTTGAAACCTTTCATATTTGTTTTGATCGACAAACGTCTTGTTGTAATCCAGAATGCTAGAAATAACTGACATTACTGATTCTCCTTTCTCTTTGCAAAACTTTGTTAAGGTGTTGAAATATGATGGAATGTTTTATGTACAATAATCCAGATGCCTTTCATTCACTCACTTCTTTGGCTCTGTTTTATCATTTGGTGCTTTATTCCATGTTAGAGATAGTTAATTAGAGTTAAATGATAGAAGGATTAGAAATTGGTGAGAATTATTACAGTTCCTTCTCTTTTTTTTTGCATTTCTCTTACTCACTAAAGCCAAAAAGGGTGATGCGTATTAGACAGCTAATAGCATCACCCTTTTTTATGCTTTATTCAATTTACGTCTAGATTAGTAAACCCTTATGAGCCACTATTTTATTCAGGGCCATCATTATCGTTCTCTTCGTCATCTTCCCATGTGATTGTTTTTACCTCCTTCGTGTAGCCGTCCACTTGAACGACTGCGTCTCGATCGTTCTCCAATTCAACTTCGACCAAATAATAAGGTGTCTGATCTAGAGGTTGATAAAATTCTGTATCGTCACCTGTTCCTTTTACATGTTTTTCGGCAATCGCAATTGCTTCGCTTTCTGTAATGATACTATCTGCCACCATTGTCGAGTCAATTATAGCTCCTGTATGTGGATCGAGTATTAAGGTGATTTTTTCGTTATTCTTATTTACCACTGCTTTATAAAAGGAGTTGTCTTTCTCCTGTACAAAATCAATTTGTTCCAGGTCACCTTGTGAGGAAATTCGCGCCTTTATTTCGTTTTGGGTCAGTTGCTTTTGAGGTATTTTTTCCGTAGTCGCTTCAGCTGTATGACCTATGGTTTCTTTTTTTATAGAATGGACTTCCCCGCTTTTCGCATCCATCCTAATTTGATAGACCCCGGTTTCAAGCTGCATTTCAATCTTATATTCTTCACCTTCACTTTTCGTTGTCTTTATAATGGTTCCAGGAAATTTATCCTTTGCTGTCTGGTTCACTTCTTCTTTCGTCAAACTTTCCGCGGATAATGATGGAGCCCACCATTGAAATCCGACGAATGATAGCAGACCAAAAACGAGAGTCGATCCGGCTGTTATCAGCACTTTTCTAATCTTCATCGTATCCCCCATCCAACATCATTCTGGCTTAATTAAATAAAAGAGTAACGATCGTTCCCCTGCCTTCGAGACTGTCCATTTCAATCCGCACATCTATTGCATCAGCAATTTCCTTTGCCACGGAAAGCCCCAATCCTGATCCGCCTTGCTTTCTGTTTCTAGCTTTGTCTACACGATAAAAACGATCGAACACTTTTGGCAATTCAGCCTTTGGAATTCCATCCCCTCTGTCTTCGATGCGGATATATGCTTCATTACTTGTTTGTCCTATGTAGACGGAGATTAGCTCGTCACTATACTTTCTGGCATTGTCCAAAAAAATAAACAAAAGCTGTTTTAACTTTTGAACATCCGTTACTGCTTCAATTGCATCGCCACTATAAATCTCCACTGTCCGATTGTACGCATTTTTATATACTTTCGCTAACTCTGCCATGATATCGGTCAGATTGACGTTTTCCTTCTCTATATTCCATTTTTCCTGATGCTTTGCAAGCAGGAGCATTTGCTCTGTCATCTCTCTCATTCTAATGGCTTCAGAATGAATGGCTTCTATGGATTCATCAAACAAATCAGGACGCTCCAACCCTTTTCTCTTCAAAAGGCTTGCATAGCTTTCGATGACAGTTAGCGGTGTTTTTAATTCATGTGAAGCATTCGATACGAATTGCTCCTGTTTTTCGAAGTTGGCCTGCAGTAAATCGATCATGTGATTAAATGTTTTTCCCATTTCCACAAGCTCATCCTTTGATTTTTCTTCTAGGCTAAGTCGCTTAAATTGGCCGCTAGTTTGAATTTCCTTCATCGTATCGATCATCGATCGAATCGGACGGGCGATGAAGTTACTAAGAATAGTGCTTGATATCAGAACAGGTATCATGGCAATGATGGTTACAGCGATTAATACGATGCGCAGAACAGCGAGCATTTCTTCGGTTGCTGACATGCTTTTGGTGATTTGAAGATTAACTACACTTCCATCCCCCCAAACGATCGGGTTTGAAACGAATACATACTTTTTCTGCTGATAAGTGATGATCTCGCTCTTCTCACCGGGGTAAAAGCTGCTATTTCGATTGCTTAATTGTTTTTCAGAATTGGATGTAACAGCTGTTCCTTTTCGTTGACCTTCGATTACGATACCAATCATGCCATCTATAGGCAGATAGGCTCGAAGTAAATCATTTGGAGATATATTATTAACATTTTCACTAACATCAAAGGCAATTTTCCCTGTCTCCGCTTTCGCACGGTTCATTTCATTCACCATCATCAGATTACTGAAAACAAAATAAATGGAAACATTCATCAAAAGCAGTAGGAAAATGAATAACACCGCTGTATATAAGTTTATTTTCTTGCGAAGTCTCATTTTGCTTCCTTCATGACGTAGCCAACGCCTCTTACGGTATGAATGAGTGGCGTTTCAAAGCCATGTTCGAGCTTTTTGCGAACATATCGGATATACACATCCACCACGTTTGTTTCTCCCTGGAAATCATACCCCCAAACCGCTCCCAGAATTTGATCACGGCTTAGCACCTGACGCTTGTTCTTCAGTAAATAAAGAAGTAAATCATACTCCTTTGGCGTTAGTTCAATATGACTATCACCTCTAATGACCTCGCGTGTTTTGACATTCACTTTTAAATCGGCAGTATTTAGCCATCCACCGATTTCAGCTTCCATTGAAGGTGCAGCAGGCCGCATTCTTAAAACCGCACGAATTCGGGCAAGCAATTCCTCAATTTGGAAAGGTTTGGTGATATAGTCATTCGCGCCGAGATCAAGACCGGAAACTTTATCTTCAACCGAGCCTTTTGCCGTTAACAGGATGACAGGAGTGATAGTATTCTTCGTTCGAATTTTCCGAAGCAGCTCGATCCCGCTTATGCCCGGAAGCATCACATCCAATAAGATCAAATCCCACTTTCTTGATTGATATGCTTCAAGGGCTTCCTTGCCGTCAATTGCCTTTCCGACTTGATAGCCTTCGATTTCAAGCTCCAATTCAAGCAGTCTTAAGATCTTTTCTTCGTCTTCCACGATCAGTACTGATTCTTTATTCATTTGGAAGACCTCCTTTTGTGTGGGACTCTCCCCATTTATGTATTCTGTGAAACAAAGATACTACAGATGGAATAAGATGAAAATAGTGTATTATGACGAGATTAATAGGTGTATGATTTGCTTCCGGCGAAGTGTCCCGCTAAAGGTAATCCTGCAAAACAATCTTTCAAAACTACCGAATCAATTTTAAATAGCCATATTCTTTTCGAAAGAATATGGCTTAATTTATTCACTCATTTAGCTGATTCATCGCGCCCGTTCGTTGAACAAGGCTTCAATTAATATCCCCTAAATAAACTGGAGACTTTTGATGATTAACATGCTGTATGATATATTTCCTTAGTTCTTTAGGATATATCCTATACTGAAGTAAATCATTAATATGTATCCATTCTACCCCTACTTGGTGACTATCTGGATTGGTAGGCGCTTTATTATTTTTTTCCTTTACCAGGCTGCAAACAAAATAGTATTCAACTTGGTGAACATGAAAATCGAATGAAGAATGCTCGTGGTTTTTTCCTATATACTCACGAATATGAAGCAGCTCTCCAATCTCCACTTCTTCTCCAACCTCTTCCATGCACTCTCTTAATAATGCGTTATGAATGGTTTCGCCGTGTTCTTGTCCACCGCCGGGGAATAGATAAAAATACCCCTCATCATCTTGATTTTTTGTTAATAAAATCTTATTTCCACCCATTGTTGAAGAAGAACATCCTTTGACCCATAACTTTTATCTATAAAATTAGAGAATATCGAACACGGGATAAGTTAAGGTGCATAAAATAGGATTGTGATATTTATCTATATTTTTGAAAGGATGTAATATTGTGTTTCCTTCTTACACTAACCCACACCATCTCAAACAAGAAACATTGTCACAGGTTGGCCCTTGGGTACAGTATGGTTTAAACGAAGCTCAAAAAACATCTGTCCCTCATGCAATGATGGAAATTGCAGCTATTGCCTATCTGATGGGTAAAGGATATGATCCAAGGATGGCGCATCAAATAGTCGAATCATGGGAAGTTAATGAAATGTTTTAACTGTTGTAGCTTTGAAATAAAGATTAATCAAAATGTCCTCTTTAACCCCCATATTAGCGTAACTAAAAAAAATCCATTTTGAAAAAGGATTGTTCAAAATGGATTTTCTTTTGATTCATTATTCAGTTTTTATTTATTTTAACGCATGTATATACACCGAGACGAGCATTAGAAAAAAGGCTTACACTGTTTTAAGGTCCACAAAAAAATCAGGCACCTGTAATGGATGCCTTTAAATAGTCGAGCTATCTAGTGTTTCGTTTACTTCATAGAAGTTTTTAAGATCTAGTTTAATACTGCCAGCAGGGATAAAAGCTGAAAGCCCTGTGGGGTCTCACCACGACGCGCTTTCCCCGCAGGAGTCTCGCACCCGCTCCAATCAACCCTGTTTTCAAATTTAGATAAAACCCCTTTTGTCTACAAACTCAGAGTTGCCAAAGTAACTCCCTTATTGAAAAAAAACACACGTTAGTTGATGCATAATCAATGTTTAAATAATAGTGGTTTACACATTGATTTTCCTGGATTACCCTTCAATTTTGCAAAACCAATTTTAACATCTTACATGCTTGCGTTTAAAACCGAGCTTTCCTTTACCGACTTCTTTTTGAATACTTTCGTATGCATTTAGAAAACTGGTTTTTTTCTTGTCCCGTTTGACTTCTACGATTCCTATTGCCTTTGCGGTCTCGACTGCCTTTTCATGGAGCGGCAAATAGGAAATCCCCACGGTGTATAGAAAATTATTCATAGCGGATTTCGTTCGTTCTGGCGAATCGTGAATTGTATGTTTCACAAGGTCCAGCATATCGGAAATTTTGCTTTCTGAAAATTCAACGTCTTTTCGATTCCCTAAAAGCCAACAGTAGCAACTCCAGCCCGCTGACATTCTCAGTTCTTCACCGCTTGCAATCCATTTATCGGATACTTCTTGTGCAATATCTGACTCCGATAAAGTTACAGCCACTACATAATCGGACAGCATATAAAAATACGCAGCATCCATCCAGCGATCATAATCAGACTCAGTCATGGCTTTTGGGTCTGCAATGATGCCTGCGAAGTACATTGCATCATAGTTGCCTGTCGAATAAAGCTCTTCAGCTAAATCCTGATTTATTTTTATTTTCCTTACAATTGGTTTCATGGCTCCTGTCGCCACGCCAAAAAGCGGCTCATGCGCACCATTGGATATGTACATTTTTTTAGTTCGTTCCTTGCCAAGGGCTTCAAGCTCCTGCATGACCATTTCTACATTCATCGTTAAGCACATCCTTCTATAGGGAGTTTCCTCCTATTATTTTGCCCACCAAATATATACCATTATCCTATAACAGACTGCCATTTGTCAGCACCGTCTAAGCACATGAGTGTTACGCAGGAATCCACTTGTAAACTTTATGACTCTCGATGTTTTGTTGAACTATCCTGCCTCGATAGTTCCATAAGGGGTCTTGTCGCATCCCCATCAAGTTAAAATTTCTTTACACCTCAAAACGAAAAAAGCTATCTTCAGCAGCATATAGCTTAATTTTTCGTTTTGGGTATAATCCTTTTACTAAGCTTGATGGCGATAGGCGGTACCCAATAAACAGATGGATTTGTCTGATAATTCTCTAAATTTTTGGTTTAAAATAGGAATAATGTAAGATAAATCTATTTTTCTTGTATGATAAAGTAGAATAGTAGGGAAATGAATCGAAGGGTGGTATTACTTGATGTTAAATGTAAAAAAAATGTCGTTTGTTATTTTTATTTGTTTCATGTTTTTTATACCCAATTCAATATTTGCTCAAGAAGTTTTACACAATGGAAGTCAAGGACAAGCAGTTTATGACTTACAAGAAAATTTAAAGGAAATGGGTTACTTTAACAGGCAACCAACAGGGTATTATGGTTCAATTACTGATCAAGCAGTGAAACAACTTCAACTAGATTCTGGAATATTGCCAGATGGAGTTTTTGGATACCAAACACAACAAAAATTAAATAGTATTGAAATGATGGCCAGGGTTGTTCATGGAGAAGCTCGAGGAGAAACTTATGAAGGAAAAGTAGCTGTCGCTGCAGTAATTTTGAACCGAATGTCAACATCAGGTTTTCCTAAAAATACTTACGATGTTATTTTCCAGACAAATGCTTTTACAGCTGTACATGATGGGCAATATTATTTGACCCCAAATAGCCATTCTTATCGAGCTGTTATTGATGCATTACAAGGTTGGGATCCTACTCATGGTTCTGTTTATTATTATAATCCGTTGTCGGCAACAGATGAATGGATTTTCACAAGGGAAACAGTCATTAGAATAGGCAACCACTTATTTGCAAAGTAAAACTAATCTACATACATATTGAGGAATGATATTTATAGTTTCGAATTATTAATATCCCATTATCTATGTCGTGGAGTATAGTTGAAAGGTCGGGCAGTATTTGCCTGACCTTTTTGGCGGTACCCCAGAAGAAAAATTCTGCCTTAAAGACAGCTCCGATCTTCAGCTAATGCACCCGTTAGCCATCCATGAATCGCAAAGAACCTATATTGATGATAGTACTATATAAGAAAAGCGAAACTTCTTCCAGAATCGCCCTATTCTGGAAGAAGTTTTTTATGTTATTTTCTCCTCTAACCTTTATTCCTTTATGATATCTGAATAAACTGGTTATTAAAGGTTAAAAATGACTATATCTCCTTAGGACAAACATCTTTTGGTTGCGTCATCTTCATCGTTTCACTGTTCCAGCCACTACGTTTGTTGAACTATCCTGCCCCTTTTGTTCCATAAGAACTGATCGACATAGCTCTTTATAGAACCGAATTAACAAGGTTTTTGCTAAAAATGCAAAGCCATGGACTTTACATCCCCCCACTTATAGGGGCTTTTTCATGAGTACAGATCAGGTATTTTCGGAATACATCATTAAAATATCCTACATCAATAATTGCTTTTTCTCCTTTATAAGGGCATTGAATATGCGTCAGCTGAAGTGATTCATTTATGATGACCAAGTCTATTGCGTCTAATTCTTTTTTGCAGCACGAACATTTCACAGCTAGTAATTTTTCTTTTTCCATTAAAGAAGCCCCCTTTTATAAATAGGTATTCTTTATGTTTAGTTGCTAATCCTACCTGTTCACACAACCGTCAAAAATTCCTTTTTCCATTAAGTATTCAGTTGGTTCATCATAGCTTGTTTAACTAACCTGCCGCGATAGTCCCATAAGAAAAAGCTGCCTTAAAGACGCTCTAACCTTCAGCTAACGCACCCATTATTAGCAAAAAAACCACCATTCCGCGCTCTGGTTCTCAACTTATGTACCTGTTTGTTGAATAAACTTTTTAAAATCAATTACCCTGGAATACCATTCTCATTAAAGCAAACGATATAACCCCTAAATATTTTTTCATGATTCCCCACCCTTCTTTACCAAATTTATATATATGTATTTTTTTATTATTGAAATATCCTACTTCTTTAGAACCATTAGAAAAAGAGCTGCCGAAGCAACTCCGTTATTTGATGGTTCAAAACGCTCTTTTTTCCGTACCGTTTCGATCAATTGTCTTAATTTTTTTAATGAAATAATAATGTTTATAGAGGGCGAGTACGACCAATAAGATTTTCACCAATAGGATGTCCACATAAAATACAGAAATCACGATGAAGAAATCGGCAATTAAATTGATTCTTATTTTCTCTCTTCGGGTCATCCCTTTTTTTTGCAGGAATGCTTCAACGTATTTTTCATATAATGAGGTGCTCTTGAACCAGTTTTCAATCGACTTGGAGCTTTTAGCAAAGCAAAAGGCAGCAAATAAGTAAAACGGACCGCCTGGCAGAACTGGTAAAACAGTCCCTGCGATACCAATCAAAAGAGATATGGCCCCAAGAAGAAAGAATAGGATACTTTTTACTTTTTTTATTGTCATCACCTTTTTATTTATATTCTATCTCCTTATAACGTAAAGAGGAAGCTTAATTGATTCAATTCATTGATTAGTATCTTCCCTTTTTGATCTTGAACTAACCTGCCCTTTCTTTATTAACAGGATTTCTTATCCATTTTTTAGACATCGCAGCCTTATATTCATTCATAGCGCATGGTAACGACACCAGCATATTCCGACAAATTTTCTTTGGAAATATCCAATGTCTTAACTTCGGTTATTCGCTGTCCGGAAATCTGAAGAAACTTATCTACCTTTGAAAACATCAAGCCAACAACCGACAATGACTTTGTTCTGTAATGCATGGGAATCGTAATAGTAGATTTCAATTGACGCATTACTTGAGTGGCTTCTAAGGCATTAATCGTGACTGTACCTCCTACAGGAATGATGAGAATATCCACTTTTCCAATTTCATTTATTTGTTCTTCTGATAATAGATGCCCTAAATCTCCGCAGTGACAGATGGTCAGATCGTCCATTTGGAAACGATATATGATATTGGGGCCTCTCTTCTCGCCATTTACCTTGTCGTGAAATGTCTTAAATCCTTTAATTCTTACATCTTCGCGGATGTATTCCTTCGGCTCATTCACAAGCAAGTAATCACCTGTTGCAGCTTTAATTTTATTGTGATCGAAATGATTATGGGTAACGGCCACTATATCTGGTTCAACGCTTGGCATACGGTAACGGATGAAGCGATAATATGGATCAATAAGAATCCTGGTTCCTCTTTCGGATGTTAGTAAAAAGGCAGAATGTCCAAACCATTTTATTTTCATACTAAAATTCTCCTTACTATGCAATTGATTTAAAATCAAGCAACTTTTAAGGAACCTTGGACTACAGTTAAAAATATATTCCATTTATTATAATTCCATTATTCCTGTAATAGTCCTTCTACACCCATCTACCTCTTTTTTTCCATAAGACCATAAGAAAAGAGATGCCTTAAAGACACCCCTTTTCTTCAGCTAACGCCCCCGTTAGTAAGTCCAATGAAGAATACTGGATCATGTCTTCTGCCCCCGAATCTCCTGATTTCGCTAATGGACTATTTTTAACAGCGGTTAACTTGGGAACGACAATTGGTGCTGCAGCAGGTGGATTATTCATATCAGAGCTGGGGACACAATACGTGGTATTCGTGGGTTTACTATCATTGATAGTAAGTTCGGTAATGATTTTCCTAAGAAACTACAAGTTTACTACTACACAACAACTTCCTTGAAGCTGCCTAGCCTTTTCGGCGATTCAGAATAACCGATTCATTTCAGGATTGCTGGAAAGAGGATTGATTGATGTTTCAATAACTTTAGAAATGCATGTAAACTACCCTGCCCTAAAATGCCAAAAGAAAAAGCTGTCTTAAAGACAGCTCTGCTCGTAAACTATTAAACTGATTAATCTTGTTCATCAAATTCATTGAACCACTACCACTTATCGACCTTACGGAATTATTATCAATTTAAAAAACCAATTGAATCAGCATCATATAGACAATCGTTCCCCCCGCTATCGAGAGGAGCATCATTTTCTTCCAAACGTGAAGCAGGGCAACTACCGCCACCCCAATGAATTCAGGGATGCCATGACTTCCGGATTGCAGGCTCACGTCCTTTAAACAATAAATGATTAAAAGCCCAATTACTGCGGATGGCAGCATTTTACCGAGATACTGTACATACTTCGGTGTGGGTTTACCTGATGGGAAAACGATGAAGGGAAGAAATCTTGTAAGCATTGTGCCTAAAACTACCATCGCAATTGTAATGATTTGCTGCGTTAAAGTCATTGTCATATGGTTCTCACCTCAACTTTCTCTAACGGCTTTCTAAGTAAGGTAAGTAGCCCCAAAATGGCAAACATGGCAGGGATAATGAAATTGCTTCCGCCAAATATAATAAGGCAGACAGCTGACAGGCCAAGCCCAGCGAGAGCACTATGATGGTTTTTCTCTTTCATCCATTGTTCAATGAAAATCACGACAAAGAGAGCCGTCATAACAAAATCGAGTCCTTCTGTATTGAATTTGACAAAAGAGCCAAAAATGCCGCCAATCGCTGCTCCTATCACCCAATAGCAATGATTGAGCAGTGTCACGAAAAACATGAACCAGCCCTTATCCACATCCTTCGGTACATCAACTGTACAATTGATGGAAAAAGACTCATCGCAAAGCCCAAAAATCAGATACAGCTTTTTCTTACCGGTCCCCCTATATTTATCAAGCATGGATATGCCATAAAACAAATGCCGTGCATTCACCATTAAGGTTAGAAAAAGGGCGTTAATCGGATTGAACGCGACAAGCAATAAATTGGCTGCAATAAACTCCATCGATCCTGCAAATATCGTTAGACTCATCAATATCGGGTAAATCGCGCTGAATCCTAATGAATTCATAAAGATCCCATAAGCAATGCCTAAAAATAAAAAGCCTGCCAAAATGGGCACTGTGTACGGAAAAGCCGCACGAAATGCTGGTATCAGTTGAGTTCGTTTTTTCATATAAATCACATCCTGATGGCTAAATTTATTTAAACTTAACATACAAAATCCGTACAAAAAATAAGTTAATTGTATGGATTACAATTAAAATAAAATTCCCCCATTTCATCAAAATGGGGGAGTCTGATAGGCTAATCACCTTAAATTCTTTTAAAGCCGACCGTTTCAATATTAGAATTCCATACAAAAAATGATATGATTGTATGGAATAAGTCTAGGAGAGGTGAAGTATGCCAGTAAATTCATTTGACAATTATCCAATGTCCTGGAAACCTGATAAGAATGCATTAAAGCGTCCTTTTTATAAATCTCTCGCATCATTACTTGAACAAGATATAATAAATGGTTTTTTAGCACCTGGAACCAAGTTGCCCCCTCAACGAGAATTGGCAGATTTTCTTGACTTGAATTTCACTACGATTACCCGTTCCTACAAAATGTGCGAGGTAAAGGGATTGATATATGCCGTTACGGGAAGCGGAACCTTTGTGGCTCCCAATGCCACTCGTTCCATAACCATTTCCGCGGATAAAACGGCAAACAGCATTGATCTTGGTTTTGTGGCATCTTTTGAGCAAACCAATGATATCGTTTCAGAAACTTTACAAAAAACCGTCAACAAAAGTTATTTGGAGCAGCTGCTGAATTACAACGATCCGACTGGTATTCCACATCAAAAAACAGCAGCACTAAACTGGATGGAATCTTTCGGCATTCACGCGGATCAAGAGCATATAGCCATCGTTTCCGGTGCCCAAAATGCATTGGCTGTTGCCCTCGCTGCTTTGTTTGAGCCTGGTAATAGAATTGCAACCGACTTATACACCTATTCAAACTTTATCGAGCTGGCAAAGATGTTTCATATTAAGTTAGTGCCCATTCACGGAGACCAGTTTGGAATGCTGCCAGATGAACTTGAAAAGCAATGTTGTCAAACAGATATTGACGGCATATTTCTGATGCCCTCCTGCAACAATCCGACCACAATCATGATGTCGGATATTCGAAAGCAAGAATTGGCAGCAGTCATCCGAAAGCATCGTTTAATTTTGATTGAAGATGATATTCATGCATTCCTGACGGCAGGCATTATCTCCGACTACCGGCAGCCGATGTTCCATTTGCTTCCGGAACAGAGCGTTTATATTTGCGGCACCTCTAAGTCCATATGCTCGGGATTAAGAGTTGCCTATATGGTTTATGGAGAAACATTACGCGAGAAAATTTCCCAGGCCATTTTCAACATAAATGTAAAGACCTCTTCTTTTGATGCAGAGGTTATCACAGAGCTAATCCTATCAGGCAAGGCTCATGAAATTGTTTCTCATAAGAAACGGCTTGCACAGACTGCAAATGATATTTATTCGGAATATTTCCCCTTAAGAAAGGATGTCGGACATCCTCTCAGTCTATACCGCTGGCTTCCAATTAAAGGGCATAACGATGCGTTACAGCTGGAAACAGATTTGAAAAGGCGCGGCATTCGGGTTTTTCATTCCAATCGTTTTCAAAGCGGGCAGACCACCCCTGATATGTATTTGCGCATTGCCCTTTCGTCCACCAACTCATTCGATGAGTTAAAAATAGGATTAGAAATATTAAAGCAGTATCTAGGCTGATTTAAGTCTAGTAAAAAAACATTCTAGTTGATTCGAGGTGCGAGACTCCAGCGAGAAAATCGAGAATTAGGGAGACCCCTCAGGCGCAAAAGCGCCGAGGGCGAGCCACCCGCCGAAAGCGAATGTCTAGAGTGGAAATAAATGTTCAAGTTTTGACAACTTAATTATTATCGAGTTAGTCAACAAATCTCCGGAATGTTCTCACCCCGGGCCATATAAATGAAGACCGGCTTATCCTTCATGAATTTTCACTTTTCGATATGGAATGAAACCTTATTAGATTGAAGAAATTTGCAACACTCCTGCCGAATAACTGGCTAGCCGAGACCCCACAGCCGCTTGCGGTAAGGAGGCTTGGCAGACAGTCGGCGGAAAGGGAGCGGATTTCTGAAATCAACTCCGAACGTTTTTTTTATATTGCAGACAAACCCAATTATCTACAGTTGGAGCCCGACCAATAAAGGTCGGGCTATTTTATGCTTTTTTTAGCAGAAGCCGCTCTTTCCCGCCTTAAAAACAACTACTTCCAATAATGATTAAGAGTATAAACAAAACGACTATTAAGGCGAAACCTCCACCAAAACCAAACCCGCGGTCAAAACCCTGTTCACAACCTGACATATATAAACATCTCCTTATTTTTAATGAGGAATAAATGGGCTATATCATCTTATGCTCCAATCAGGAAAATGACAGCAACAGTCTCCATCTCCAAGGTGGTAAAGTTACATTTTAAGTTGACATTCACGAATAAGTTATCCATGTTTAATCTCTGCAATTTTATTTGAACTGGACAACATACATAAACATAAGATGGAAAATACAATTTCATTCATTTCGATCCTAAATGATAACTATAAACTGTACTGAAAGAGGAGATGTTTTTTTGTATCCGAATGATTATTATTATCGAGTAAACAACTGGGAACCTATTTTATATATGTTGCACCAAAGTTTATATGCTGAAGAAATGGTATGTGCTATGAGCAGTGAGCTTTTCCATATACCAGAAACCAAAGATTTAAAAGGAAGTCGAGAGATGCATAACCATCTAATCCCGGCATCATATCACCGTGTAACCGCAGTGGGGTCAGCCCAAAGGCTAAAAAATGGTGAGCAACAGCAAACCATTGTAGAAACAATGACAACTTGTATTGTGAATGCTGAAACCCAAGATAAAAAAGTACGTGAAGGATTAAAAATAATGGAGGAAAATGCAAGCCCTAATTATATAGCCTTCATTAAAGTGATTATCAAATGGCAAGAACAAGCAGAATCCTATTTAAATCAAGCAAAAGAAGCTTTACGATCTATGGGGGTTTCATTTCCTGTTGGAAGTGAACAGCAGAATTATTAATATATTATGATTCTACAAAAATTCATTCCAAAGGTTATATTCCCCCACCTTCGCTTGACCGAACTGTAAGAAGTTCGGTTTTTTCTGTATAAGCGAAGCTGACACCACCCGCAATAAATACTTCAAACACATTAGAAAAAGCTGCCTTTAAAGACAGCTCCAATCATAAGCAAAACTCCATTATAAAGTGAATGTCCCACCATGATAACAATAGTAGTTTTCAGCTTGTAGATCCTTAATCTTTATTAAAGACTGTTCTGCTTTCTCGACATTTAAACAAAAGTGCGGATTGGCAATGAGCAATTCATGATTCTCTATAACAGCTGCATCACCTGCTATTACAGTTTTTAAACGTGGAAAATATAATGAAATATGACCTGAAGTATGTCCCGGTGTTGCTACTACTCTACATTCGTTATCCAAAATCCAATCACCATCATGTACCTTTTCATCAATTGAAACATGCTTTAAATTCTTTAATTGTTGGATAAACCATTTCCCGAATTCGATTTCTTGAATTGGCATATTTTCCAGCATTTCTTCGGCTTGAACCAATCTCTCTGACTTCATTTCACCACTAATATATTTTGCCTCCACTTCACTGGCGATCAAGTTAATGTGAGGATACCTTTCCTTGAAATCATATAAGGAGCCTATATGATCAATATCATAATGAGTAATGATTATATTCTTTAAATTCTTCATGTCATAACCATTTTTTAAAATTTCATTTTCAATGAAAGGTAAAAAATTTGGATATCCTGAATCGACCAAGGTTAGTTCATTCTTTGAAATAATCAAGCTAGGATTAATGTGATTTTTTTGTCCATTAAATTCAAATTCAATTGGCAGTTCTATTATCTTCATTTTCCTCCCACACACCTCCCGTTTATTCTATATATTCTTCAACTTTTTATTTTAACCTGCCCCTTTAATTGAAGGGTGCCGAAAACAACCTAGTTAATGAACTAACGTTGTTAGTCCATTAAGAAACCCAGTATGGAAACAACGAAAAGAAATAATGAGACAACAGCGTACCTCAAAAAACCTCCTTTTCTATCTTTATGTGGTTCCGCTAATCCTGTTATTAGCAAAATTGCCGCCAGAAACAACATAGAATATGGCATCAACTCAACACTTCCGGTAATTAGCTGATAGGCATATAAAGCAACTATTATTCTGATGAAGTTCGCCTTTAAGGATTCAAGTTTCAAAAGGGTACGAGATTCGAGAATGAGTAAGGTGGTTTCAAGATCTATGCATTTGACCATTTTTGTATGTGAATGTATAGTTTCCTTCTTTTTTCAATAAAATCGGCAAGTACTGTGAAACCATCTCAGCAATTCCGAGATTAAGCGGATGAAGTATCCAATCAATGGATTTCCAATCAAGAATGCCTTCCCGCGTTTTTTTCGGTGTTCCATAAATTAAATCCTCATCCGCCATATACAAATATACATATATTCCATCCAATTCACCTTCTGGAGTCTCCCACGTTACGGTTCCTTTAGAAAAAAAGGACTCTACCTCTATCCCCGTTTCCTCAAATACCTCACGCTGCGCACCCATATCAGGTGTTTCACCTTTCTCGATTTTGCCCCCCACCCCATTCCAGACACCCATAATTGGAGCTTTCTCCCGGTTAAGCATGAGAAGTTCATTATTCTTCTTTACAAAACAAACAGTATACTTAAACATTTTAAAAAGAACCCCTTTATCGTTAGTTCGTGCCACATCATGGCTAAGCTGGTTAATGGGAGTGAAGCAAAAAATACTTAACACATATAAATAAGAAGGATCATGACCAAACATCCCTCACTTCCACTACCTCCAAAGTATTAACACATTCTCAAATTCTAACAATGAATATAGAATCCGTAAACGCTCCCAGTCTCACTCGAGTGTTGGGCGATATATTCAAGAGTTTGATTGATATATTCGAAAGTTTGAGCGATATATTCGTGAGTTTGATTGATATATTTGTGAGTTTGGGCGATATGTTCAAGAGTTTGATTGATATATTCGAAAATTTGAGCGATATACTCGAGAATTTTGCTGTTTTACTCGTGAATTCGGGATTTACTCGTGAGTTTCCGCTATTTACTCGTGAGTTTTGCTGTTTTACTCGTGAGTTTGAGCGTTTTACTCGTGAATTTCCGCTATTTACTCGTGAGTTTCGCTGTTTTACTCGTGAATTTGAGCGATATACTCGAGATTTTCGCTGTTTTACTCGTGTATTTACACTTTACTCGTGAGATTTGCTGTTTTACTCGTGAGTTTTGCTGTTTTACTCGTGAATTTGAGCGATATACTCGAGATTTCCGCTGTTTTACTCGTGAATTTGCACTATTTACTCGTGAGTTCGAGCGATTTACTCATGAATTTGCACTTTACTCGTGAGTTTCGCTGTTTTACTCGCGAATTTGAGCGATATACTCGTGAATTTCCGCTATTTACTCGTGAGTTTTGCTGTTTTACTCGTGAATTCGCACTTTACTCGTGAATTTCACTATATACTCGTGAGTTCGTATTTTCATAAGAAAGCAGCGATTCCTTTAAGGATCGCTGCTTTTCTTATTTATGCTCCTGCCCAAACATCTTTCGCATATCTGCCATTCTCCTCTAATGATTGCAGCCATTCTGTGGCTTCTTCTCTCTGTGTTTGATAGATATGCATATAGCTGTCAATTATGGTTCGTTCAACATCTGGCGCCATTTTGCTTCCGTCTCCGCAGATGTATAGGTGTCCTCCTTCTTCTTTTAATAAAGGAAGGATGTCATGGGCGTTTTCCGCTAATCGGTTCTGGACATATGTTTTTTCTTGACCGGGACATCTGGAGTAAGCGGTGTGCAGTGTTACAAGGCCCTCTTGTTCGGCTTGGACGAGTTCTTCTTGATAGAGGAAATCGTGTTCCGGATTACGGCATCCAAAGTAGAGGTGGGCCGTCCCTAGGGTTTCACCTTTTTCTTTCAAAGCACGACGTGATTGTATGAATCCCCTGAATGGTGCAATGCCTGTTCCAGGGCCGATCATGATGATTGGTTTTCCTGTTTGCTTTGGCAGCTGGAAGTTGGATTGCGGCGTATTGATAAAGCAGGCTATTTTGTCTCCTTGGGAGCGTTCTGCCAAATAATTCGATGTAATTCCTTTGTATTCCCCGTTGCCGCTCAAAGCTTCTCCACGGACGACGCTTACTGTGATGCTTGCTTCTCCTTCGTTGTGGAGTGGTGAACTTGAGATGGAGTAGTATCTTGCTTTTAAAGGTGGCAGTAAAGCCAGGAAACGTTCAAACGGAATTTCACATGCAAGATACTTTTCGATTAGGTCAAGCATGGTTATGCGCTTGTTCAGGATTTCTTGTTTATAGGTATTGTCCAAAAGAAGATTTTCAAGTTCTTTTACATGTGGAGGACATACCGTATGAGTGGCAAGCGCCCGTATTTGAGACCGGGTGGCGGGTTCTTGGAACTCCACATGGTTTGATAGTAACTCTTCCAGTTTTACCGGTTTTCCTGTAGGAAGATGCGCAGCTTTTCCGGAATCCCCAGTCAGATTCACGTAATCTTGGCCGTTTAGGTTAAATCGACTGAGCACTCGCTCGACAAGTTCCGCTGGATTTTGCGGAAGCACCCCGAGATGATCGCCTTCCTGATAATGTATTCCCTCTGGCAGCGTTAATTCTATATGACGTGTACTTCTTCCGCTATCTTCATGCTGTAATTCAGTATTCCTTTTTACAATGGATGTAAACGCATGATGGGTGCGGGCAAGCGGTGTGCCGCTCACATCACTTACGAAGTTCATCGTAATCGAGCTGACTTCCCTATCATTCTTATTCACTTCAATGTTCAGGGTTTCGGCAAGATTCGGCCAAAGGGCTTCTGACCATTTCTCGTAATCCCCTTCAAAGTCATCGCTTGCATCCCCATAGCCTGTTTCTGACAGCCGCACTGCTCCTTTTTGTTCCAGCCGCTCATCAATGAAGATTGGAATGCGTTGGTACGTATTGGCCCAATTGCGGTCCCCGCAGCCGAAGACCGCATAGTGAACACCATCCAATGTGTCACCATGGTTTTCCTTAAGCCATGAAACGAAGTCACCTGCATTATCAGGGGGATTTCCATTATAAGATGCCGAGACTATGAGAACAGCTCCTTCTTGGGGAAGCCGATCGGTGTAGTCATTTAAAGGGGCAACTTCGGCATGGAAGCCTTGCCGCTTCCCTGTTTCGGCAAGGTCACGAGCAATCCCTTCCGCTGTTCCCATGTTTGATCCAAACAGGACGAGTAATGGTGTTCCATGTACTGATTCGGTTGGAGATACCGCGGCACCTTTTTCCGGAGAGTTTGGTTCTGAAGAAGCAACGGTAAACGACATCGCCGGCTTCCTCGGTGAAACGCGCATGGTCAATCCGTCCGGTTTAAGAGTCAATGTTTCTTTAACTTCCAATTGATATTCTTCATGATCGATCAGATCAAAGTGCTGTAAAACCATGCCAAGCACCAGTGTCGCTTCATGAAGGGCAAACTGCTGTCCGATACAGGCGCGCTGCCCGTTTCCAAACGGTTTATACGCATGATAAGGGATGGAATCCAAATCCTCGAACCGCTCAGGAATGAACGATTCAACGTCATCACCCCAAACGGATGGATCACGGTGAAGCTCGGGAATGAGCAGCGAGAACACATCATCTTTCTTCACATTGTATTTTCCATCCAGCATGGTATCTTCTTTCGCATAAACGGAAAACGACGGAGCTGTCGGCCATAGACGAAGCGTTTCATTCAGTACCATCCGGACATATTTCAGCTTTTTCACTTGTTTATAATCAGGAACATCATTACCCAGCACTTCATCGACTTCCTGCTGCGCTTTTTTTAACTTGTCTCTGTTATTCATGAGGAAATAGATGGCGAACGATAGGAGACCGCTCGTCGTTTCATGCCCAGCTATTAAAAAGGTAATGATTTGGAAACGAATATTTTCATCATCCAGTGATGCGCCCGTTTCAGGATCGACTCCTTTTAACATATGGGAAAGAAGGTCATCTTCTCCATGATCGCCATATTGTTTTCGGTCAGCAATCAATTCATCCACTAGAGAGAACATATATTGAATGTCTTCCCTGAATTGTTTTTTAGATTTGATCATCAGTTTATCTTGGATGCCAAGCCGCTGCGTTTGGCTCATCGCTTCATCCAACGCACGCACCATACTGTTGACGAATGGATGGGTGGTCTCCCGATAAAAACTGTTAAAACGGTAATTGAACCCGCATAGTCCGATCGTATCCAAGGTCAATCGTGTCATATCTTCAGGAACATCTATCTCATCAGCCGGATTCAGGCGAGCCCATTTTTGAATGAGTTGGGTAGCAAGATCCACCATTTTAGCATGATAGCCCTTCATTGCCTGCTGGCTAAAGCTGGGCAGCAGGATGTTATGGGCCTTTTTCCAATTCGGTTCCTTCGTTTCACTTGTGAAGAGACCATCACCGCCAAACGCCCTCACTTTCTGCAGGGCTGGACCGACTTTCTTATCAAATCTTGTTTCATCACATATTTCTTTAGCGAGGGCAGCACTGGATACGAATGTAGTGATTCGACCCGGAAATTGAAACTGAAAAATCGGCCCAAGTTCTCGTGCCAGCTTCATGAAAGACTGAAGCGGCTTATCCTTATCAATGATAGGCAGGCTGCCTAGGGGGCCATATGTCTTTGGCTGTGGAAACTGAGTTGTATTTTCCATTTTATTAGCACCTCTTTACGATAGTTAGATTGCGGAATGAACGTTCATTCCGTTTATATTGAAAGTGTCTCAAACGTGCAATCGCACTGCATCCCAAAAGCTTTCTTCCACATCTGCCAAAAGTTTTGGGTCAGGTTCTAACTCCCCGATGCGAACAAGTCGCTCAAGCTCAAGAAAAGCTCCGTAAATGATGGCAATCAAAGCTGAAGAAGGAAGCTCCTTAATTTCTTTTTTCTCTTTTCCTGAATCAAAGAAATTTTTGAATATATTCAATAGCCCTTGAAAGCTGGCATGACTATCTTCATTTAAAAAATGGGCTCCACTATGGATTTTAATAAAATAAAGAGCTTGGTCCTGCTCGGTTGTAAAGTGAACCATCGTTTTAAAAATATGGTGAAACTGCGTGCGAATTGAATCATCATGAGGAAATCCATTCTTGACTGTTTCAGTGAAAATATCCAAGTACTCTTGAAAGATCTTGTTGCCCAGCACTTCCTTATTCTCGAAATAACGATAAATGGTACCCGCTCCAACTCCTGCCGATGCAGCAATCATCGGAATCGTCGTCGCATCATATCCCCGTTCTGCGAAAAGCACTAAAGCGTTTTTTACTATACTGTCTCGTTTATTTGCTGCCGTGATCATAATGATCCCCCCTTTTTTAAAAGATGCGGAATGAACGTTCATTCCTTTAATCCAAGTGTATACCCAATAAAATCCAATCTCAATCGCGCATACTACCCATATTTTGTGAATTCTTTATTAATGGAGGGGGATAAAAGGCTGAAAGTATTTCTTTTTAAGGAATAAAATGGGATGATAAACTATCGTTTGCCCCATAAGAAAAAGAGCTGATAGTCACAGCTCTTTCACAGCTTTACTGAAATTAACTTCTTGTTCACCTATTAAACGAGAAGAAACTTATGCTTGATTATAACGTTCAGATAGTTTCTTTTTATGGGCATTGAACACTTCCTCCAAGGGGATATTGTATTTGTTCGCAATCACAATCAAGTTTCCTAACACATCTCCCAATTCTTCGGTTAGCTCCTGTATGTTCTCTTCAAACGAACCAATAACTTCATCAGGTCTATCCCTGCCGATCTCAAGGGAGCGAATGGCTCGTGCAACCTCGCCAGTTTCTTCTGCCAAAAAGCCAATGCGAATGAAGATGTCCAATTCTGACCATCCCCGTGCTTCATAATAATCTTTTACCCATTGTTGAAATTCAGTGACGTTCATATCCATCCACCCTTCTTTTTTATCATTCAAGTTTAACAAATCCCCTTTAATTTTGTATGATAAGAAAGGAAGATTACTAAATGGGAGATGTGATATTTTGAAAAGTCTAGCTGTATTTTGTGGATCAAGCAAAGGTGCATCTGCTGTCTATGTAGAAGAGGCTAAAAAACTGGGTGCGGAATTGGCAAAACGTAAGATTACCCTTGTTTATGGAGGCTCAAGTGTAGGAATCATGGGTGCAGTTGCAGATTCCGTCTTGGAAGCAGGCGGAAATGTAATTGGCGTAATGCCAGATTTCCTAGAAAAAAAGGAAATAGCACATAAGAACTTAACCGAGCTGATCGTCGTGGAATCCATGCATGAAAGAAAAGCAAAAATGGCTGAGCTTGCAGATGGGTTCATGGCTTTGCCAGGCGGGCCAGGAACATTGGAAGAATTCTTTGAGATTTTCACTTGGGCTCAGCTTGGTCTTCATCAAAAACCTTGCGGACTCTTAAATATCAATCACTATTATGATCCTTTGGTCGCTTTATTCAACCATATGTCTGACGAACAGTTCCTGCATGAAAAATTCCGTTCCATGGCGCTGGTAGATGTTGAACCAAATGGGCTTCTTGATCAATTCATTACATATGAACCGCCAACCGTAAAAACTTTCATTACCGAGAAACAAACCTGATCATTAAAAAACAGCCGGCCAAGATCAATAATGATCTTGGCCGGCTGTGATAAACTGCAGGTTAAGTAAATATCCGGTTTAAATAATCTCCATGCCCTTTGATAAGTTGCACTTCATGTTCGGATGAAATCCAGAAGAAATGAAATGTCAGCCCCGCTTCATCTCCTCCACCAAGTCGGCTGATGGTCCCATTCATCAGGAACATTCGATACCCTTATTTGATAAAAATATCTATTATGTATGGCACCATCGACGTTCTCCCAAAAATCTTCTGTTATTAATTTCTCCACATGAAAATTTTCCAGACCTGTTTCTTCTTTCATTTCCCTAATCACCGCTTGGTAAGCATCTTCTTTAGGCTTCACCGTTCCCTTGGGTATCTGTATACCGGCTTCCTTAATGGGATGTTGAAAAACCAATACCTGTGTTTCTCCATTATTGATTCTTGTCACATACCCGTAAGCTTTTTTTATCGGTATCACCATCAATCACCAAAAGCAAAAATGAGCTCTGTCTCGCATACAGTTTCCCCCTCGACAGTAGCCCTTCCTGTTCCTTTACCGATAGGACCTTTCAAGCGAGTAATCTCCACTTCTAAACGTAATTGGTCCCCTGGTTTTACTTGCCTTTTAAAACGGCATCCATCGATCCCGGCCAAAAGCCCGATCCGTCCTTTATTTTCTTCTTTTGTAAGCATGACAACAGCACTTACCTGTGCTAATGCCTCCACGATCAACACACCTGGCATCACTGGGTAATCGGGAAAGTGACCAGAAAAAAACTCTTCATTTGCCGTGACGTTTTTAATGGCCACCGCCCTCTTTCCTTCTTCCAGTTCCAAAACTCTATCAACTAAAAGAAATGGATAGCGATGCCTGATAATGTCTTTGATTTCTTGGATATCAATCAATATTAATCCCCCCATTGCGATGGATTGCTTTCACTTAATTTTACCATCAGAATCACCATATGGATATTTTTGTATTATAAAAAAAAGGCTGCCTGAGCAACCCTGTTTTCGCTTACAAATCCTTTGATTTTTTTTCCTTCGATTTAGTTAATGGGGATAGAACCATTTCTTCATACCTCTCATATCCCCCTAATAATTTATGAATCACGCTTATTTTAGGAACAACAAGGTAAACCGCCAATCCTGAAATGGTGCTCAGTATTGCTCCTGCCAGCACATCCCCCGGAAAGTGGACACCTACCCAAATACGGGAAATGCCAACAAGGAAAGCCAGCATGATCCATAACAACCACCATCCTCTTTTGAAAAGCCAAAAAGATACACAAAACGAGAAAAACAAGATGGTATGGTCGCTTGGAAATGAATTATCCACTGCTTTTTCAATTAACTGATTAACATTGGCCAATTCGGCAAATGGCTGATTATTCGAATGTAATCTCCCTGCCATTTTTCCCATCATTTCAGCCATTACAAACGTAATCATCCCACAAACAACCATCATCCTACTCTGTTCATTTCGAGTGAACCATATTATGATGACTGCCAAAGCTAATAAAAATACCATGTACTCGGCAATGAAAATGGCAGAAGGGTTTAAATAATCGTACTGTTTCCCTAAGTCATTGATCATTCTGAATACATTGGTATTCCACTCAAAAAAGTCCATTTCATACCCAACCTTCCTCTTTTTCTTACATATTAAAGAGAAAGGAAATATATCGCCATCGTTCTTCCTAACAGTTTAAGCTGCCGTCTTACAATATTGTCACGCGGTTAAATAAGCTTAGTGGGGTCTTGTATATTTCCTGAACTTTCTATATAATCCAAGAAAAATACGGAAGTTAGTCAAATGAATAATGATAGGAACTCTGTTCTAATTCATGAAAACCAAGAAACGGTTTGGAATGCGATCACGAATGATGAAATCATTTCAAAATGGTATGCCCCGGGTTCAAAATGGAATATTCCTAAACTCCAGGTTGGAGAAAAGGCAATCTTCGTATTAATGCCTAGTGCACATAACAATCTTAAAGAGAATGAAAGCATCCCAATGAGCTTTACAATCCAAGAGATAATCCCTTACGAAAGGTTTTCTTATTCTTCGGATTCGGATAAACTCGTTTTCACTTTTGAAATATTCCCAGAATCCGAAGGCACTAGAGTATCCATTAACATGGACGGATATGAACTTAGTTTGGCTAACTTAAAGGCATATTTAGAAGGAAAAGAACTTCCCTATACCTAATCATTCATTTGAAAGAGAACCTAGTTCATTTCCATGTTTATTAAAAAATAACTGCTATACCCCTTCGGATATAGCGTCTGAAGGGAGACGGCTGTATTTATAATAGAAGAAATTCGCATAAGGAGGTAAAAAATGCTGAACATACAGAAAAAGTCCGATACTGTCATCATTGTCATTCACGAAATATATGGCCTGAATCAACATATGCAGGGTTATTGTGAGTTATTATCAAAACAGGGTTTTGATGTGATCTGTCCGGATTTGTTAGAACGTGGGAGGCCATTTGATTATTCCCAAGAGGATGCTGCTTATCGACATTTTATGGAGAACGTAGGTTTCACGGGTGCTTCATATAAGATAAAGGATATATTATCGGATATAAAAGATGAATACCAAAAGATTTTCATTCTTGGATTCAGTGCAGGGGCAACTGTAGCTTGGCTGTGCAGTGAGGAAGAGTGTGTCGATGGAATTGTTGGTTACTACGGTTCGCGTATTAGGAATTATGCAGAATTGGCGCCACGATGCCCTGCACTGCTATTTTTCCCACTAGAAGAGCCCTCATTTAATGTCGACGAGTTAATTTCAGCTTTAGAAAGTAAGAATGTCGAAGTTCATAAATACATGGGAGAACACGGATTCAGCGACCCTTACCATTCAAAATATCATGCAGAATCAGCACAAGCAGCCGTTAGCAAAATGATGAAATTTTTTATGGTGAATTAATGTTCCACATTCACCCTAATGCCGTTTTGTATGGACCCAATGTATAGAACCCGCATCACTATGGGGGTGACAGTCATTTTGAACCTTTTTATATTCTTTTTCCAATTCTTTCAAGGTTAACTTCATAAGCTGTTCCACCGTTTTATTTACAGTATGGATCATAAGTTTATAGATTAATTCCTTCCGCCTTTCTTCCAAGCCCTTCCCCATTTCACCCTCTCCTTCTATTCTCATAGAATATGAAATGTTTCCTTAGACAGGGGGAATGATCGTCGGATTCCTTCTCCTCAATTTTACTTATTTTAATATATTCATTCTCTAAATCGGTTAAGGTCAATTCAAATAGATGGATGTCATTCTTTTTGTAAACTCCCTTGTTAATCAACTTGTTGATCAGGAAGTTCCTTTTTTTCTCAATGGCTTTACGCAATAATGTCCCCATGATAAATCCTCCTTTTAATACGTATTGACTTGCCCATTCACAAAAAAACCGGAGACACCTCTTTACATGAAAGAAAAGTCTCCGGTTTTCCGGTCAATTAACCTATAATTCCTATTTAATTACTCGGTATTATTATAATACTAACTCTGTTATCCGCAGTCAACTATTTTTTCCTGCATCTTATTTATTTTTGCTTCGCTTCATGAAATGCCGCTTTCACTTGATCCAACAGGTCTTTATCCGAAAGCAATTTATACCCCGTAAGTGCTAGAGCTTTTGCTCCGGTCAGGATGGCTTTGTCTCCAGCAGAAGATTTGGCACAGTCGCGGAATTCATTCGTATGGGCAATCAACTCATCATGTCCAATTTTTATATAAGGATGTGCTGTCGGCACTACATGGCTTACATTACCTGCATCCGTCGAGCCAAAGCCACTCTCTTTTCGAGGAGCCACCGCTTCCCCTAATTGAGTCAGTTCTTCTTTTAGCAGTCCATCCAGAACTGGATTGATGACAAAATCGAGTACTTCATTTTGGAAACGTTCCACTTTAACCGTGCTTCCTGTGGCAAGTGCTGCCCCTTCAGCAACAGCACGTATTTTATTGGATACTTCCTGGCAAAGTTTCCATGTTGTTGCTCTAATGTAAAATCTGGCGGAAGCATATTCAGGAATGATGTTAGGCGCTTCCCCGCCATTGGTGATGATTCCGTGAATTTTGACCTCTGAAGGGAGCTGCTGGCGCAAAGCATTAATGCCATTGAACAGCTGAATCACCCCGTCAAGTGCATTCACGCCTTCTTCAGGTGCAGCTGCTGCATGTGCTGACTTCCCGTAAAAATGAAAATCAAGGGGGTCGACAGCCAAAAACGGACTTGTTATACCCGTTTGCCCGGCAGGATGGATAAGGATGGCCGCATCCACCCCATCAAATAGACCGTGCTTCACAAAGCTTCCTTTTGCACTTCCATTCGGCCCTCCCTCTTCAGCCGGTGTTCCGAAAACGATCACCTCTCCGCCCGTTTCCTCCAGCACTTGAGCCAGGGAAATGCCTGCTGCCACACTCGTTGTGCCGATGATATTATGTCCGCAAGCATGGCCTAAACCCGGCAATGCATCATACTCGGCTAAAAAGGCAATTGTAGGTCCTTTCTTTGAAGAGGTTTTTTTGGCGATGAACCCTGTTTCATGCCCGGCAATATTACGGGTCACTTCAAATCCTTCATTTTGAAGTATTCCGGTTAATGTATCCGAAGCGAAGAACTCTTGATTTCCAATTTCAGGTTTGGCATGAATGGCTTGACTCGTTTCGATATATAATTCGGAATGAAGGTCGATATGATCTTCAATGATTTGCTTATGCTGCTTCAGCACTAATTCTCTCGCCATGTCTTAATCTCCCCTTTTTCTTGAATACATCCATTACTTTTCATTAGCTGGTTTTGTCCATGCATCCTGGTAATTCACTAATTCATCTACAGAAACATAGGCAGGAATGGTGTTTCCTTTAAACGTTTTTTCAATGAACGCTTCCACTTCTTTCGATTGGTAAAGCTCCACTAATTTTTGCAGCTCAGGACGATCGGCATTACCCTTTTTAACTGCAATGATATTAATATATGGTTTCGCCGTTTTACTTTCATGGAATAAAGAATCTTTTAATGTAAGGCCTGCTTCGACGGCAAAGTTATTATTGATAGCTGAAGCATCGGCATCATCCAATAGACGCGGTGTATTGCCGGCAGCAACAGGTTGGATTTTCAAGTTTTTCGGATTTTCCTTAATGATTTCCAATGATCCCGATCCATTGAATTCTTCTTTCAATGTAATCAATCCAGCTTCCTGAAGCAGGAGCAGTGCACGGCCAAAGTTTGTTGCTTCATTCGGAACGGCTACCGTAGCACCATCCGGAAGATCTTTGAGACTTTTATGTTTTTTCGAATAAAGGCCCATAGGTGCAATGACAGTCGACCCGATGGCCTCCAATTTCAGATTTTGATCTTGAACGAATTCATCGAAATAGGCGACCGTTTGGAATGAATTGGCATCAATTTCACCTTCACTTAACGCAAGGTTCGGTTGGATATAATCATTGAAAGTGACCAGTTCGATATTAAGCCCTTCCTCTTTCGCCAAATCGACAATGTATTCCCATGTTCTCGTATCCCCGCTGCTGACACCGACTTTCACTGTTTTCACATCATCCGAACTCCCTGATGCACCCTCTTCGTTCCCGCATGCTGCAGCCACGATGGCCAATGCCAATACCATGATCGTTAATAAGATTTTTTTCATTTTTCCAACCTCCTGTTATTTTTATCTTCTTCTGATTTTTCTTGAAACAAAATTCCCGGTGGATTGCAATAATTGAACGATGATCACGAGCGCCGCTACTGTGACGATCATCGTCATCGTATCGAACCTTTGGTAACCGTAAGCCAAGGCTAAATCCCCGACCCCGCCGGCACCGACGGCACCTGCCATCGCCGTAGATCCAACAAGCCCGATTGTCGCTGTTGTAAATGTTAGGATCAACGAGCTAAGTCCCTCGGGAATCAAAAAGCGGTAAATGATTTGCCATGTTGTCGCCCCCATCGCCTGAGCTGCCTCGATGATCCCTTTGTCCACTTCCAACAGCGAGTTTTCCACAAGCCGGGCAATATAAGGAGCCGCGTAAAAGATTAGCGGAACAATGGCCGCATTCGTTCCGATCGCACTGCCGACAATCATTCTTGTAAACGGAATGAGTGCTACAAGCAAGATGATGAAAGGAACGGACCGCAGGATATTGATGATCGGGTTCAATACATTAAAAATCCATTTATTCTCCAGGATGTGACCCTTTCTTGTAATGACAAGCAGGATACCGAGCGGAAGCCCGATCAATCCGGAAAATATCAATGAGATGGCTACCATATAAAGTGTGTCACCGAAAGCTGTCGACAGCTGCTCTGCCGTTATTTCCATTCCCCAAAGCGTATTACCCATTTATACTTGCACCTCCTGGACGAGAATCCCCTCATCTTTAATATATTGATAAGCCTTGTCGACCTCATTTTTGCTCCCCGTCACTTCAATGATCAAATTCCCGAAAGGAGTTTCCTGGATTTCAGAAATATTGGCTGATAAGACACTTAAATGAACATCATATTTCTTCGAGATGGTTGAAAGTAAAGGAGTACCCGAAGTAGTTCCAATAAAATTAATTTTCCAAATAATCGGGATATGGGACCCTATGCTTTTTAAGAAACTTTGTGGAATTTCGTCATGTATGACCGTTCTCACGAAGTTTTTTGCAATATCCGTTTGCGGCTTGGCAAAAACTTCGAAAACCGAACCTTGTTCAACGACGCAGCCGCCCTCCATGACCGCTACCTTATTGCAAATTTCCCGAATGACAGACATCTCATGAGTGATTAGCAAAATGGTGATATTGTATTCTTTATTAATTTTTTTTAATAGCTGCAGAACTGCACTCGTTGTTTGTGGATCCAATGCCGACGTAGCTTCATCACACAATAAGATCGATGGATTCGTAGCCAATGCCCTCGCAATGCCGATCCGCTGCTTTTGCCCGCCGGATAATTGTTCCGGATAACTCTTTGCTTTGCTCGATAAGCCAACGAACTCCAACAGCTCGCCTACACGTTTTTGAATTTCCTTAGCTGGAGTAGTTCCCGATAAAACCAGCGGCATGGCAATATTATCAAAAACAGTTTTTGAGTTTAGTAAGTTGAAATGCTGAAAGATCATCCCGATTTTTTTCTTTTCTGCCCGTAATTCCTTCGGGCTTAATTTGGTTAAATCCTTGCCCCCAACAACCACCGAACCATCTGAAGGATGTTCAAGCAAATTGACCAACCTGATCAACGTACTCTTTCCGGCCCCGCTATAACCGACTACCCCGAATATATCCCCCTTTTCCACTGTCAAATCAATGCCCTTCAAAGCCTCGACAGTCTGTTTCTTTGTTTGATAAACCTTTTTAACACCTTGAAACTCAATCATCCAATCTCCCCCCATGCTGTTTATTTGTACGAATTCCTTATCCAGAGAGAAGAGCTTTGCAACGCTTCATAATGATAGGGTTAAATTCTGTCAAACTTACGAGTAAATCTGCGAAATTCACGAGTAAATGCACCAAACTCACGAGTAATTGCGCCAAACTCACGAGTAATTACGTGAAACTCACGAGTAACTGCGCCAAACTCATGAGTAATTACGTGAAACTCACGAGTAATTGCGCCAAACTCACGAGTATTGCGCGAAACTCACGAGTAATTGCGCCAAACTCACGAGTAATTGCGCCAAACTCACGAGTAATTGCGCCAAATTCACGAGTAAATGCACCAAACTTACGAGTAAATCTGCGAAATTCACGAGTAAATGCACCAAACTCACGAGTAATTGCGCCAAACTCACGAGTAACTGCGCGAAACTCACGAGTAATTACGTGAAACTCACGAGTAATTGCGCCAATTCTCCAAATAACCATATACATTTTGAATAAACAAAAGAGGCCTCTTCCGTCATCAGACAGAAGAGGCCTCTTTTAGACATAAAAAAGAGTAAACTCTTAAATTAATTATCTAAGAAAAGCTCCTTCTTATCTTTCAAACTTTCGTCCGTTGGAATTAGCACAGTATTTTTACAAAAGTAAAAACCCGCTGCCGAGGTATCATAGGGCCAAGTCCCTCCACATCTCTTGATAAGAATTAACGTTATATTTAATTATGTCCTTCACTATATATTCTAATTTCGCTAAAGTCAACCATATTTTTCATCGCGATAAATAGTTTCATAGTATAGTGAATCGACACTTTTTAATTATATCAATATAATGATTTGCTCATTCTCCATACAGGGTATTTTTCATTTTCTTCCCTAATCTTCACCATGCCTGAATTCGTATATAAAGAAATCGCCCTTTGATTATCCGGAGAAACCCTTAAATGATATTCGGATACATTAAATTGCCTGAAAAAGTTTTCTGCGTAGCGAACCAATTCCTTGCCAAGGCCTTTACTGCGGTATTCGGGAATAAGATAAAATAGATTCACATAGCCAATTTCAGTTCCTTCATACTCCCGAATTTGAAGTTCCATTTGTCCAATCGGTTCTTGGTCCTTTTCAATGATCACCTGTCCATCCGGAAATTTGCGGACCCTTTCTTCCATTCGTTGCAGATATGCATGTTCATCTCCAAAACCAGCATCAGTTCCAAAACTTACAACAAAGGAATCTTTCCGGAAATTAATGATAGTATCTTTATCTTTGTCCGTATCAATGGTACGAAAAATCAACTTCATCCACCCTTATCATTTTAGTGAAATAGTTTTCAAGCAGGAAAAACTTTCTTTTTCATAAATAAAAGGCTTAAAGAGGCCCTTTTGTTTTTGTGCCTTGATGAAAAAACATCTGCCATCTTCCATTCGCACATTTCCAGATTGAACTTCTTAAGGTATGTTCCAGCTTATCTTCATCAAAAATCCGGTATGTAGTTAACACGGTATCATCAGACAATGGATGCATCTCAAATTGACTTAATGTCATGTTCACCGCTCCGGCTCCCTCTTGACCCATAAAATCGCTTTTTGACCATATGTTACCCGAACTGCCGAACTCAAAGAAATCATCTTTCAATAAGGATGAAAGCACTTCTGGGGATGTACGAACTTCAGATTTTAACAATTTCTCCTCCAGCTGATACAAATGCTCTTTTAACAATGAAGATTCCCTGTCCATTCATCTTATCCTCCTTTTTCAACCATTTCCCTCGAAGAAACGAAATAGGAAAATCGTAAATAATTAATACGTAGATTTTCAGTAATTCATGAACCATGCGATTTAAGATTTTTTATCCAGCTGCTTGCTGATTAGCAGTTGGCTCATCTTGCGGTCAGCGGCATTTTCTCGTTTTTAACCGTTTTTGCCGTCCCCATTTTATTACTATTTTTAGCTGGCTTACTTCGTAACTGGACTCACAACGGATTTCTAAGTAAACCATTTATTCCACAATACTAGCGGCCATTCCTTTTTTACTGCCATTCGATACCTCTAAATAATTACTCCCGCAACCCATAAAAAAAAGGAGCTGCAAATGGCAGCTCCTTTCTTCTGTGCATCCGGTTGTTCTCCCATCAGTGTTATCGTGATAGGGTTCCTTGAAGACGATTGGTTTCGGCGATTACTTTTTCTTCATCGATCGTTAAGCAGCGGCCATCTTTCACGACCATTTTGCCATCGATGTATACATCACATACGTCATTTCCGCGCGCTGCATAAAGAAGGTGCGAATAGGCTTCACTCAGTGGCTGCAGGTGTTCTTTGTTATATGGGTAAATGGTGATGAAATCTGCTTTTTTACCAGCTTCCAGTGATCCTGTATGACCCATGCCTATCGCTTCGGCGCCCATTCTTGTGGCCATGGCGAGTGCTGTTTGGGCAGGGAATTTTGTGGCATCCTTATACATTCCCTTTTGCAGTAATGCGGCTGTCCTCATTTCTTCGAACATATCGAAGTTGTTATTGGAGGCGACGCCATCTGTTGCCACTCCCACTTTAATGCCTGCATCAAGAAGGCTGACGACATCTGCTATCCCAGATCCGAGCTTCAGGTTACTGATTGGATTATGGGCAACGCGAACATCATGCTGTTTTAGGATCGCCCGTTCTTCATCATTAAGGACCACACCATGTGCCATGACGGTAGGCTGATCGAACAGGCCTAGACGGCGAAGGTGCTCGACAGGACGGGATCCGTAACGTTTTTGGATGTCGAGGATTTCAAAGTCCGTTTCCGATACGTGGATGTGCACCATCAAATCATTCTCTTTTGCAATTCGTGCACTTTCCATGATCGCTTCAGGTGTGCAGGCATATGGGCTATGTGGTGCAACCATGGTAGTCAGGCGGCCATCGGCAAATGTTTTATAGTTTTTTGAAAACTGCTCAGCCCCCATGAGGTTCGCTTTCTGGTCTTTTTCGGTACCCAAGCTGAAGATCGTATAGGAAAAGGCTCCGCGCATTCCTGTTTTGCCTATCGTCTCCATGACAGCACCTGCATCTATTCCATTAGGATTGAACATATCCGAAAATGTCGTGGTTCCTGATTTCATCATTTCCATAATGCCTAGCTGTGAACTTACAGAGGCGATTTCCGTTGTAAACTGGCTTTCGATCGGCCATATTTTCGTTTCAAGCCATGGCTTCAGCAGCATATCGTCCCCGATACCGCGTAAAAGGGTCATTACAATATGCGAATGGGCATTCACAAGGCCTGGCATGATCCATTTCCCGCCAAGGTTGACCACATGATCTGCATCTGCCAATTGTTGTTCATCATGCTGGCCGATGTAGGATATGGTATGATCTTGTACAATCATCATGCCGTTTTCAATGATTTGGTTTTCCTTGTCCATCGTAAAAAATGTAGCATTCACATATATTGTTTTCATAAGTATTTCCTCCAAAGTCGTATCAGTATCAACATGTCCTATTCCGCATTCTAAACTAGCACCTTACAGGTAATCAAGTAATTCCATATTATCAGGGGCCATTTCCATTTACCTTAGGAACCTATTGGAAGAGCACCAAGATGAATGCTTCCTTCAATTAAGTGGTTATCCTTTGCGAAATCAGCTGCTTAAAAATATCTTCCCTTTATTGCTCGTGACAATAATCGCTTCTTGAACATCTTGAAGGCTGTAGTGGGAATCCGGCATCATGAACTTCAACTTTTCATCTGCAATGAACCCCATCAAAAGGTTAAATGTTTCATGCCAAGTTCGAACGGAAGCCTGCTGATTCCAATGCCGAAGATGAAACATTCTAACATCCACTTTTGTCCTTTGTGAAATTTTCGCCCAATTCACAGACTGTCCTGATAAAAGGCCAATCGTTAATAAGATGCCATTAGGCCGTACACAAAAAGCTAGTTCTGAACCATCGATGCCGCCCACTGAATCTATGGCCGCTTTCGCGCCGTGCCCATTCGTCATTTCCATCACTGTATCATGCAATGATGATCGGGATGTATCGATCACATATGACGCACCAAGTTCAAGCAGTTCTTCCGTATACTTATCGTTTCTCGTTACAGCAATCAGCTTAAATCCAAGAATCTTGGATAACTGGGCGAGTATACGGCCAATGGAAGATCCGCAAGCATTTACGAGTAATACATCATCCGGTTTCAAAGTTAATACTTCAGTACAGATTAGCCATGCGGTTATCGGGTTTATATATAACTGCGCTGCTATATGGCCTTCAATCGAATCCGGAATGACGATCGCCAGTTCCGCTGATGTTTTAACATAATCCTGCCAGGTCCCTTCACCGCGCAAAGGCAGAACTCGCTTGCCTATCAGCTCTTTCGAAACCGCTGGACCCACCTCTTCTACAATGCCTACCCCTTCATAACCAGGTATGGAAGGCAAAGGGATTCGGTGGGAATAGGCACCGCGAATGGGCAGCAAGTCAGACGGATTAATGGGACGTGTGATCATCCGAACGAGGACTTCCCCCTCGAAAGGTTTTTGAATACATTTATTTTCAACTTTTAAAACCGTTTGCGGATCCCCAAACTCATAGAATTTAATACATTTGGCTTCCATAACAAGTCTCCTTTAATATATAAGTCTTTCCATTTTAACATTTAAACTCTTGATCTAAAATATCTTGGCAACTCCTATCCAACATTCGTAAATAAGAAAAAAAAGCCAACAATGAATATGTTGACTTAATTATTTCGGCACGGCCGGCGCTAGTTTTTCTAATCCTGAGATAAACCAATGGGAATGCATAGAGGCGTTTGATCAACAGGGTTTTCAATAATACAGCATTCCAGTCTGAAAACGTCCTTGATCATCTCTTTTGTGAATACCGTTTCAGGCGGTCCCTCTTTATAGATTTTTCCCTGCTTGATGCTAATCAGATGATCGGCATACTGTGCCGCTTGATTCAAATCATGCAGAACCATGACAATCGTGCGTCCATACGTTTCGTTTAAATCACGCAGTAATTCCAATATTTCAATTTGGTGCGCTAAATCTAGATAGGTTGTCGGTTCATCTAACAGTAAAAGGTCGGTTTCTTGTACCAAGGCCATCGAAATCCATGCTCTTTGCCTTTGTCCTCCAGATAATGCATCCAATGTCCGATCAGCGAACTCCGTCATTTTTGTTGCTGATAAGGCATGGTCGACAATCCTATGATCTTCTGGGGTTTGTCTGGAAAATAAGCCTTTGTGCGGATGCCTGCCATAATAGCATAGTTCTTTAACGGTTATATCTTCCGGAGCTTCCGGAGCTTGGGGTAAGATGGCCAATTTCTTGGCCACTTCTTTGGAAGATTGCTGATGAATGGCCTTTCCATCTAAATAGATCGTGCCTTGCTGCGGCATCAATAATCTAGCTAGAGACCGCAGAATGGTAGATTTTCCACAACCATTGGAACCAATGATTATACTGATCTTACCTTCAGGAATTTCCAAATCGATATTATCAATGATTTGAGTTGCCCCATAAGAGAGCGAAAGATGCTCTGCTGATAATGTTGTCATGATATTCAGCCTTCCTTATGTTATTTTTCTTTCACGGCGCAATAGATATAAAAAATATGGTACACCAATCACCGCAGTGATAATTCCGGCGGGGATTTCTATTGGAGGGAATAATCCTCTTCCCAGGCTATCGGCAACAAGTAGAAAGATCGAACCAAAAAGAGCTGAAGCAGGAAGTAAAACCTTGAATTTTGACCCTACCACTCTCCTTGCAATATGGGGGGCGATCAAACCAATGAACCCGATCGAACCAACCGCAGCTACACAGACTCCGATCAATATGACAGAAACACTTAACAATATATAACGCAGTAATTTTGACCTTTCACCGAGACCTGTAGCTATATCGTCTCCAAGGCTCAGTACATCCATTTTAGAAGTTAATGCAATCAATACCGGTACAAGCACAAGACATGGAAGCAAAATGAATACTTGATCCCATCCTCTTCCCCATAGACTGCCAGTCAACCACAGCAGTGTCGTGTTTACATCATCCGGGAACTTGACCATGAAATACTCTATGCCAGCTTGACATATGGCGCCTAAAGCGATTCCGACCAAAGCTATCGTATTTGGTTGTGCTCCTTTTTTATAAACAAATATCATCAAAATGGCCGCCATGACCGCCGCTCCGATAAATGCTGAAAGAGGCAGTATGAAAATGGGCGATTGCGGAAATAAAACAATGACGATAACTGCTGCCAATCCGGCCCCTTTTGTTACCCCAATCACATCTGGAGAAGCCAGCGGATTTCGAAGGACTCCTTGCAGAATGGCTCCGGCCGTTGCCAATCCGGCCCCCACTATCACGGCAATTAGAATGCGCGGTATGCGATAGTTGTGCAGAATGAATGTCTGGCTTTGCATGCCATTTCCAAGGAAATTTTGGAGAATTTCTAAAGGTGAAATATAAATGGCCCCTAAGCCCAGGCTCACCATTGCTAAAATCAGCATGGTAACCGACAGCAACAGGATAATGGAATAAGGGGGCAAAGTTGATTTCAACCCAAATGTCCGTTTTAGTTTCATTGCTTAATATTCCTCCCTCTCTTCGCTAAATAAAGGAAGAATGGCGCACCGATTATAGCGGTTACGATGCCTACCGGCGACTCAAAAGGATAAGCGATGAAACGTGCGAGAATATCTGCGTAAACTAAGAGTAAAGCGCCGAATAATGCAGAAAAAGGAATGATCCTTCGATAATCCCCGCCCACCAGTCTCCTGACGATATGAGGAATGATCAATCCCACAAATCCCACTGGGCCTGCGACGGCAACCGAAGATCCTGCCAAAATGATCACCAATATTCCTGCCAAAATCCGGATTCGGTACACCCGCTGCCCAAGTCCCTGCGCCATATTTTCTCCTAAAACAAGGATGGAAACAGATCGAGAGAACATGGCAGCAACAAGCAGACCGAAAAGAGACCAAGGAAGGATCATGTTCACGTGCGCCCATGTTTTTCCACTAATAGACCCGACTAACCAATAGAGCACATCTTTCGCTTGTTCACTAAATATGATCATGCCTTGCGTTAAAGAAGATAAAAAAAAGTGAACAGCCATTCCAGCCAATGCCAGCTTCACTTGGGTCATTCCTCCGCCCGAAGCAAAAGAATAGACTGCCATCCCTCCCACTGCTGCACCAATGAATGCAACGCAAACTAGATACACGGAAGAAAGGTTAGGAAAGAAAACAAAAGCTGACACAATAAAAAATGAGGCACCGGCATTAACACCAAACACTTGCGGAGAAGCTAATGAATTCCGGGTAATAGCCTGCATGAGGGCACCCGCTACCGCTAAATTAGCACCGACCAACGCTCCAACTAAAGCTCGTGGCAATCGAAGAGTCCTTATAATAGTCTGTTCCTTGGACGAGTCGGCATCAAAAAAGGACTTCAAAACCATTGATGCATCAATATCGGCCGCTCCCACAGAAATACTCGCCAGGATGCCTAAAATTAACAAAACGATTCCAGCTATAGCCGTACATAATACTTTCAGTTTACTTCTACCTACAGTTTCCATTGACCATACAACACACTTCCTGACAAAATTTAATCCTAATGGAAAGCGAAGTAAGAATGGGATCTCTTACTTCGCTTTTGTTCGTCTATTCTTCTCCAAGCATTTTTAAAGTGTCTTTAGCAATGGCCTCTGCGGATACAACACCGCGGTATCTCGTCCATAAATCTCGATCAACACTATACACTTGTCCGTTTTTTACAGCCTTCAAGTCTTTCCAAAGAGGATTGTCTTTCCACTCATCAGTAAGTAACTTACCCTCATTGTTCGCTAAAAGCAGCACATCCGGATCAATCTCGACAAGCTGCTCCAGATTCATCTCGGCATGTGGCAGTTCCTGCTGAATGGCATTTTTCAATCCCATGCGCTCAAGCAATTCTCCATCATAAGAAGATGAAGTATGGGCTTGGAATGAAGTATCTCGTACAACTGCTGGTAAAACCGTCATATTTGAATCAACAGTAAGCTTTGATTTAAGTTCCTTAATCGTTTTTTCATGCTCGCTCAATCTTTTTGCTGCAGCATCTTCCTGGTTTACTGCCTTTGCAATCGTTTTAAATGAATCCAGATTTTCTTGATAGGTAGATTCCCGGCTTTTTAAAACGATGGTAGGAGCAATCTGCTGTAAATCTTTATAAATCCCTTTATGCCGCTCAGCATCCGCAATGATTAAATCCGGCTGTAAAGAACTGATCACCTCTAAATTTGGCTGCTCGCGTGTTCCTACAGAAGTATAATCCATCTCTTGACCTACAAGTTTTGTAATCATCTCTTTTTTGTTGTCATCCGAAATCCCGATAGGTTTTATCCCTAGGGCGTTTAAAGAATCAACGAAAGATAACTCAAGTGTAACTATTTTTTTCGGAGTATCTTTCATTTCCGTTTCTCCCATTTCATGCTTAATCGTCCTTATTTCTTGATTACTTGTATCAGCAGAAGTCTTCTCTGCTTCTGTTGTTTTTTGAGAATTATTACATCCTGATAACATCACCATAATAGCAAGTAACAGGATGAATGCTCCTCCCCCAAACGTTCTTACTTTTCTAGATTCCCTCATATTTTGCACCCTTCCCGTCATCTATATCTTCTTCACGAGTTAATCATAATTGAAAATGATTATCATTATCCTGCTGTTATGATAAAGTCATAGATTGATACGGTCAATATTAATGAAATTTTGTGAATAAAAATCATTATGGCCATTAAGACAATCTGCATGCATTTTATTGATAACGTGAAGTAAATTGGACCCTATGATAGTCTTAGATTATCAAGATTTACCAGCGTCGATTTCCACTCCAGGCACTCGCTTTCCACGGGCGGTCCGCGAGCCTCCTCGGCATGCGCCTGCGGGGTCTCCCCTTGACGCGCTTTTCCCGCAGGAGTCTCGCACCTTCCGTTCCAATTATTAATTTTCAGGTAAAACATTGTGTACAAAACCAAATATTAATTAATATTAATTTGACGATCAGCCTTAAATGACATAGTAGTTTTATTAAATATAGCATCCGACTCAAACTAAAAAAGAGCAAACCCGTTAAGGACTGCTCTCTCCTGTTTCTAAGAATCATTTTCTATTAATCAGCATCTCTTCAAGAGGAAATTCTTCATTGGAAGCTTCTTTTTTTGAGCGTTTTATGGAGGTTTTGATAAGAATGGTTGAAGCAATTGATAATGCCCCCATGATCAGGTAACCTGTGGATCTTGAAAACACTTCAATCAAGATGCCAATTAGGACTGGACCTAAAAACGTTCGGTGTTGATTTCAGAAATCCGCTCCCTTTCCGCCGGCTGTCTGCCAAGCCGCATCAAAGCAAGCGTCTGTGGGGTCTCGTCTAGCCAGTTATTCGGCAGGAGTGTCGCAAATTTCTTCAATCCTTTGAGGGTTTCAAACAGTTTAAAACCATTAAGGAATCTTGTTTAATATCAAGGTCCGGAATGATACCATTCCGGACCCCTTTTGTAGACATAATTAAGTTGTCAAAACTTATACGTTGTTTAGAACGTAAGACACTCGCCCTTCCAGATTTCAGTGAAACTTAGCCTTTAAAAAGCGATACAGTCCATCTTCTCGATATGAATACTCCGTCACTTCATCGGCTTGTTCTTTGACAAGGTCAGTGGCGTTTTTCATGGCAACGCAATGTCCGGCGAGTTTAAATAGCGGGAGGTCATTTTCGCCATCGCCTACTGCCAGGATATTTTCAGGTGCTAGCTGAAAATGTTTCAGCAGCAGTTGAACGCCTGTTGCTTTTGTGATGCCTTCCACGGTCACTTCTACATTATGATGGGTGGAGGAAGCTGTGGTAAAGGCATTGTACTGCTTGATTTTCCCCAACTCCGCTTTCCATTTTCGAATCGTATTCATTTCATTGCTGAAAAAGTAAATCTTGGCGACGCTGCTTATATCCAGTTGTTCTGACCATCTTATTTTGTCTTCGACTGCATCCTGTCTTGATAGCCATTCATTTTCATCGACTGTCTCAGGTTTTGGTATCAAACCTTGTTTAACCATATAGTCTTTATCTTTAAGTAATGCCATCCGTGTTCCTTCGTTCGGATGAACTTCGTAAAAAATCTCTTCCGCTCCTGCTTTGGCGACCAATTCTTCGACAAGTTCCGTCGACAGGGCGTGTTCGACAATCTGTTTCTTTCCGATGAATACGGACATTCCATTGGCGGTGACCATTCCATCGGCCTCCATGCCGGCCGGCAAAACGTCCCTCACCTCTTCCAGCGTTCTTCCTGTTGCAATGAAAATCAGCTTACCGCTTTCCCTAAGTTCGCCTATGTATTGTTCCAGCGTCTCATTCACAGTATTTCTTTCGTTCAATGTCGTGCCATCCAAATCGAGCACAATTGCCTTGTTGGCCATGCCAATCACCTCAAAAATCAGAATGATGATGAAAATGCCAACAGCCCATTATCTATAAGATCTTAGGCTGTTGGTTTCATTCATATATTTTTATTTCTGTACCTTATCAGTATAACAGTTTAGGATAATCCTAAAAGTTTCATGACACTCAGGATCAAGAGACCTACCACACCGAAGTCCGAATCACCAAATGTGGTGCCTTCAAACCCTACATCCCCCAAGAAGACCAGGAGTATTGCCGGCAGGAAACTGATGATGAGTCCGTTGGCAAACGATCCAAGCATCGCTCCGCGTCTGCCTCCCGTGGCATTTCCGAAAACACCTGCTGCAGCTCCGGTGAAGAAATGCGGTACGAGCCCTGGAACGATTACTTTCAATCCAAGTGCCGGAAGGAGGAACATGGATAATAGTCCAGCCAAGAAACTGAATAGAAACCCGATGATCACTGCATTTGGAGCGAATGGAAAGATGGTCGGACAGTCCAATGCAGGTTTTGTATTCGGTGCCACTTTATCGGCAATCCCTTTGAATGCAGGGACGATTTCAGCAATTAACATCCGTACTCCTGCAAGGATGATGTAGACTCCTGCAGCAAATGTTATCGCCTGGATGAAAGAGAATACGATGAAGTTCGAACCGCCGGATAATTCCGTTTCAATATAGTTCTGCCCGGCAAACAATGCGACGATCACGAAGAACATCGTCATCGTAAGCGATACAGCGACCGATGTGTCCCTCAGGAATCCTAAAGACTTTGGAACCTTGATTTGTTCTGTCGTTTTTTCCTTATTTCCAAACCATTTTCCCACAGTCGCGGATACGAAATATCCGATTGTCCCGAAATGGCCGATGGCAAAATCATCGCTGCCGGTAATCTTCCGTACGTATGGCTGAAGGAGGGCTGGGAACAACACCATGCATACTCCTAATAGAATGGAGCCGACCAAGATAAGCGGAAATCCGCTGAGCCCGCCGACGGATAGGGTGACTGCAAGTAAACAAGCCATGAATAAGGTATGGTGTCCCGTTAAAAATATATATTTAAATGGCGTGAATCGAGCAAGCAAAACATTGACAACCATCCCAAATACCATGATAAGTGCAGTCGAAGTCCCAAAATCACTTTGGGCGGCTGCGACAATGGCTTCGTTATTCGGTATGACGCCTTGTACGTTGAATGCATGATCGAACATTTTACTGAATATATCAAGGGCGCCAATGAGCACTGCCGCTCCCGCTCCGATGATAATGAAGCCCATGACGGTTTTTAGCGTTCCAGATACGACATCCGCACTGGATTTCCGCTGTAACAGCAGTCCGATGAGGGCAAACAGCCCCACAAGTATGGAAGGTGTGCCCAAGATGTCATTCATGATAAGTTCCAGCATTGCCTCTCCCCCTCTTCTTTATGTTTTCTTCTTATAGATGTGAAGCCAATTTCGATGTGATTTCAGGAATGCTCATCATGTTTTCCAGTGTGACGATCGTCCGGGTTCCATCATCCAGCTGACCGACAATATCCGCCGCTCCCAGGAAAATATCGGCCTGAACCGTTTTTGCTGATGCCAGATCCGTATGATCCACCTCTGCTGTCTTCCCCATTTCCGTCAATGCTTTCTTCACATTCATCTCCATGATGAAGCTGCTTCCCAATCCATTACCGCATACTACCATGATTTTCTTCATATCAATCTCTCCTTTTTTTATCCTACATGCATTTCCAATTTAGATTTGATTTCTGGGATGCTCATCATGTTCTCCAATGTGACGATCGTCCGGGTTCCATCATCCAGCTGGCCGACAATATCCGCTGCCCCCAGGAAAATGTCAGCTTGAACCGTTTTTGCGGATGCGAGATCCGTATGATCCACCTCGGCCGTCTTCCCCATTTCCGTCAATGCTTTCTTCACATTCATCTCCATGATGAAGCTGCTTCCCAATCCGTTTCCGCATACTACCATGATTTTCATTCCGCTTCCTCCTTCGAATATTTATGAACGTACTCCATAAGGACCGATTTATCTGAAGTGCTTAAGATTTCTTTTATATTGGCCGGCTCATTCAATAATTGAGTGAGCTGGATCAATGCCCGCAGATGCGAATCGTTATCTACGGCCGCCAAAATGATAATCAGGCGGACCGGTTTATCCGGAGCAAAGTCCACGGCCTCATCCAATTTCAGCAAACTCATGGATAAAGACCTGACCCCCTGCTCCGGACGTGCATGGGGAATCGCCACTCCAGGCGTTATCACTACATATGGCCCATTCGTTTCTATGGCCTCGATCATGGCATCCACATATCGTTCTTCGACGGTACCTAAGTCCACGAGAGGCTTGGCCGCGACTTGAATGGCTTCTTTCCAATCGGAAACTTGCTGCTGTAATTGGATCGTTTGCATATTGAGCAGTTCTTCTAACACGGGCTTCTCTGCCTCCTTTAAAGAAAATTGGGTTATTTTTGGTGTATGGGTATACACATTCGATTTCAAAGCCTTTTCAAGCTGATCCTGTTCATGGATGGTTGCATACTTGGAAATGATCTTTAATAAAGCTGCAACATCCACACTTTCCGTCGTATATCCATACAATTCCTGCATGACTTGCTGGCGCAATGTATGTTTGTCCTGCATTTCCAAAATCGGCGGTACAACGAATAATGCCGCTTTTGTTCTCATATGCACCGTCGAGAAAACAAGATCGTACGACAGCGGGTATTCAGCTGCATTTCTAACGGACAAAACATCCAGGAACAAAATATCGGGAAATAATTCCCTCAATGTATAAATGAGGATATTACTGATGCCGATACCATTCGGGCATACGACAATCGCCCGTTTTCGATCATCCAATGTTGTCCCTTGCCTGCGCAGCCAGCCGCCAAAATAAATCGTGAAATAGGCCACTTCTTCTTCCGATACTGGACAGCCAACCTCTTTCTCCAACACCCACAGGGATTTTTTTGTCAAATGATGCAGTTCGGGATATACCTTCTGCACCCGTCCCGTCATCGGGTTCATTTGCGGGAGACCATACCGCAGGCGATAATATGCCGGTTTAAAATGAACGTATAATTGCTGGCATAGCTGCTCTTTGTCTTTCAGGTGAACAAATGCCAGCCTCTCGAACTCTTCCACGATTTCCTGCAATAAGTGTTGAATGACTTCATCATCCTTAAGAGGGGAAATATCCTTCGTTCGATTCATGCTCAATAAATGTAAGGCTGCGTATAAGTTTTCCGTTTCACTCCATACTGATTGAAAGGCATTCGTCCTGGTCATCTCCTCAACCAGTTTGTATTCTTCCGTCGCAACAAACGGCGCCCAGCTCTGGTCGGCCTGTAACTCTTCCCCTTTTCCTATGAGCTGATCTGTACATAGAAATAAATAGCTCAGTTCATGAAGCCGTTCATCCGTAAAGGTGATGCCCAATTTACGTTCGGCCCTTTCAAGCTGTAACCGGATCGAGCTGATTTGCTTTTCATGATTTCCCCATATGCACTCCATGATCCAGTCACTATTGGGACTGTTCAGTACATCATGCACGAGACGTTCAATGATATATCTCTTTGTTCGGCTTTCCCCAATCACCACGTAGCCATCTTGTTTGGAATACTGGATCTTGAGCGATATGTCCCTGTTTTTCTCTTTAAGTCTTTTTAAATCCTTCAGCACCGTATTTCGCGAAACCCCGGTGATCGTCTGGAAATAATAGACGGACAATTCTTCTTGGCTTAACAGGATCATGAGGTAAAAAACCTTTTCCCTATCTGTCTCTGAAAATATATAATTGCGTTTTGTCAGTTTTACATTCAATTCTTCATCCCTGATTGTTTCAGAAAAGGAGTAGCCCATTTCACGATTATATTGAATCGGTTGATATCCATGAAATTGGAGCCAGTCATTCGCTTTGCTCAATCCATATTGAATCTGCCTTCTCGTCAGACCTGTTTGGGCTTCAAGTTCTTTCATTTTTGAAATGGGCGAATGCTGTAATAGTTTTAGTAAATTGGCGCTTCTTTCATCTAAAAACATTCTCAATCCCTCTCCCTGCTTCTACGATATCTCACTTCTTATTAAAAATGTAGCGTTTCTCAGTCCGAATGTTGTCATAGGTACTGCACAATAATATACTCTTTAAACATTTGTGCACAATACCGCATGTAATCAGTTTTCAGTACAGGATATATTTGGAAGATGTGTACTTATACAGTTTGGAGGCGAGTGAGGTCATGAGGCCGAGGTATAAAAGTGAATCGGAGATGAAGCTGAGGGATTGAAATGAGCCGTTTTAAAGGGCTAAACCTAGCTTTCATCTAATCAAAATGAAAGGGAAATCAACGTTCATATTTTTACAAAACCTCAAGAAGAAGTAGCTTGATTTCAGAAATCCGCTCCCTTTCCGCCGACTGTCTGCCAAGCCTCCTTGACGCAAGCGTCTGTGGGGTCTCGGCTAGCCAGTTATTCGGCAGGAGTGTCGCAAATTTCTTCAATCCAATATGGTTTCGTCCCATATAAAACAATAAAAAAATCATGAAGGATAACCAAATTTTGTTTTAAAAGATTGGAACAGGAGTGTATTTAGGGGAGACCCCGACCGCGGAAAGCGAGTGCCTGGACGGACAAATTGTGCTCATACTAAAAAACTGTAGGCAAACCCGATTTTCATCGAGCTGAACTGCCCCGTAAATGTTAGACACCAAACTAACATTTACGGGGTGTTTTTTATGGCTAATTTTTCTGCCGAACAGAAAATATTCATTGTACG